>DAIDHC010000134.1 GCA_027452065.1 Bryobacterales bacterium | reverse complement strand
GAGGAGCGGCGTGCGGAGGGGCTTGAGTGGGGAGGGTCTTGCGTGGGAAGGGGCCGGCGTAGGGGAGGGCTTGTGAGGAGGGCTTGCGTTCGGGGCGGGCTTGCGTAGTGGATCTTGGGTGGGGAGGGTCCGGCGGGGGTTGCGTGGGGAGGGGTTGCGGGGGAGCGACTGGCGGGCGTGGCCGGAACGGCGGATGTTATTCTGAGAGCGAGCGCATCTGGCGTGCGTTCGTCACAATCCTCATGCGGTTTCGAATTCTGATTCCCGGACTGGTTTGCTGCGCTCTCTTGGGCCAGGAGCAGAGCGATCTATTCGACAAAGCTCCGCCGGCAATCGAAAAGGCGGTGCGCGCGCGGGTGGCGCTTTTTTATCAGTACCACACGGAGGGAAAGTTCCGAGCGGCCGATGGGCTGGTGGCGGAAGAGAGCAAGGACGACTTTTTCGCCATGGAGAAGATGAAGTACAACGGCTGCGAGGTGGGCAGGGTGAGCTTCTCGGACGAATTCAAGAAGGCGATTGCGGTGACGGCGTGCAAGTACACGTGGACGTTCAATGGATCGCGAGTGCCGGCGGTCATGCCGATCACGAGTTATTGGAAGCTGATCAACGGCGACTGGTACTGGTACACGCCGCCGCAGGGGGGAGCGGTGCAGACGCCGTTCGGCGAGATGCACTCGAGCTCGGCGGAACCGGCCAAGCCGGTGATTCCGGCCAATCCGGGAGCGTTGGCCGGCGGGATCCTGAATTCGGTGAAGGCCGATCGAAACGCCGTAGACATTGTGCCCGGGAAGGGGGCGCAGGAGCAGGTGCGAATCGTCAACAGCATGCCGGGCCAGGTGCGATTGCGGCTCGATTTTACGCCGGTGGGGGCACTGACGGCGCGGCTCGACAAGAACGTTCTCAACTCGAATGAGACCGCGGTGCTGTCGATCGAGTATGAGCCGAAGCCGGGAATGCCACAGGTGGACAGCGTGGCGCGGGTGAGCGTGGACCCGACGGGGCAGGTGATTCCGGTGAAGATCCATTTCCAGGCGGCGCCGGCAGCGGCCCGGTAGCCGGTTGGCCCGCGACCTGCATGCGGGACAGGCGGAGGTAAGTTTTGAACACGAGCATGCAGATCCAGCAGGTATACACCGGTGCGAGCCCGCTCGTGGGCTCGGCCTCGCCGGCAAGCGGAAGTTCCGTGGAATCATTCGACCAGGCGTTTGCTTCGGCATTCACGACGGCGCTGGAGACAATGGGGATCAACCCGGGGACGTTCCAGGTGACGGCGGGGGGGACGGGGACGAACCGCCAAATCATTGTCAACTACACGCTGCCCGGCAATAATTCGCCGATGGCGCCGGCGACGGCGACGCCGGGTGGCGCGGCGACTGGGGGCGGGGCGGCGACACCGACGAGCGGGACTGCGGGCGGAGCATCGACACCGGCGAGCGGGACTGCGGGCGGAGCATTGAATCCGGCGGCCACTTCGACGCTTCCAGCGGCGGCGGGAGAGGCGGCGAGCGCGGCGCCGGCGACGGGCAGCAGCGGGACGAGCGGGACGGCGACGAGCCATTGGTATGCGCCGGACGCGGCCGACGACGCGTATTGGAATGCGCAGCCGGCGGCGGTGCAGCAGCTTCGCGAGATGACGAGCCTTTCCCAACGCGAGGCGCTGGCGGCGAATCTGGAAGGGCAGGGCTACAAGATCGACGTGCCGGTGATGGTGTGGGGATGGGACGCCGCCAAGACCACGGCGATGCGGGAACAATACGGCTACACGTGGATACCGGCGATGGGGCAGGCGCCCGTTCAGGAGGCGCCGGGGGCGAATCTACCGGGGCTGACGCCGTACGATCCGAACCACCCGCCACCGGGCTCGATCCTGGTGCCGCCGGCCGGCAGCGCGGCGGCTTGAAGCGCGGGGTTGGGGCGGCGGAGCGGGGTCAGTAATTGCGCAGGAAGTCGGACACGCCGGGGCCGATGGTTTGTTTCTGGCCGATGCAGACGTCGATGCGCTCGAGCGCCTGAGCGAGGTTTCGCGGTCCGCCGGTATAGGCCTTGACGCGAGGCTCGAAGAAGCTCTTCACTTCGTCGCGGCGCCCGGCATCGCAGAAAGCGCCGGCGACGAAGGGGAAATCGGCTGCGAAGTCCTCACCGACTTCACGGGGAATGTGAGCGGCGAGCTCGTCGATGTGGGCCTTGACGAAATCGAAGGGCAGGGCGCGGGTTTCCGGGTAGGATAGAGGTCCGAATAAGAGGCCGAAGAAAGCCTCGCGGGCATCGAAGTCTCCGGTGGTGAGAAGAGCGAGGGACCGGGAGGCGAGCTTGGGGTCGCGAAACGAGCCCAGGGCGCCAAAGAGGCGCTCGCGGTCGCGGCTGTCCTTTTCCTTGCGCACGGCGGCGAGAAGCTCGTCATAGAGAGCCTGATCGCCGAATTCGGCGGCGACTTCGAGGACGCCGGTGACCATGTTGGGATCGATCGCTTTGCGGTCCTGAAGCCAGCGATGGGCCAGGACGCCGGCCTGATCGGAGAGATTTTTTTGCTCGCCGACGCTGGCGACGAAGGGGACCAGGGACTGGCGCAGGAGGCGCGTGTCGTCATCGTCGCCGGGCTTGGGATTCCAGCCGAGGGCTTCGGCGCGGGCGCCGAAGGAATCGCGGATGAACCTGGCGCCCTTGGGGCGGAGATCTTCGGGCACGTAGTTGGCCTTGACCATCTGCGCGATGGCGGAGTCGGCCTCGACGACCTCGCGGCTGGGGTCCTGGCTGAAGTTGGGGACGAGGCCGAAGGCAGTGGCGGGAGAGACGCGGCCGGCGGCGACCATGGCGCGGACATTGCCCAGCTCACCGGCGCGCTCGGCGACGCTGAGATGCTCGCCGTGCGCGGCCAGGACTTTCGAGAGCAGGTCGCCCTGATAGTCGACGCGGTAATATCCGTTTTCGCCCTCGTTGGCCATCAGCCAAGTGGGGCAGCCTTTGGCATCCTTCAATTCGAATTCGGAGCGAGGGTCGCTCAAAAGCTGGCATTGGCGGGCGGAGGCGCCGCCGGCGTCGTATTTGACGCAGACCGGGATCTGCCAGCTCTGGGGCGTCGAGCCGGCCGAGCCGACAGGAAGCGAACGCTGCTGGGTGAGCTGGACTTTCGGCCGGCCGGCGGAGCAGTTCAAACTGACGGCGACCAGGGGCACGCCGGCCTGGTCGAGAAAAGTGTTGAACGCCGGAGCGATGTCGTGGCCGGCGGCTTCGCTGATGGAAGCCAGGAACTGGGGCGTTGTGGCATTGCCGCCGGCGTAGCGCTTCATATAGAGATGGACGCCTTTGCGGAAGGTTTCATCGCCGATCCAGTTCTCGAACATGTTGATGACGGCGGCGCCTTTCTGATAGGTGATCCCGTCGAAGGCGTTGGCAATGTCGTCATCGGATTCGATGGGCTGGCGGATCTCGCGCGCCGAGATCAGGCTGTCGAGCCCCATCGCGCCGAGGCCGTCCTCGACGCGCGAGACATCCATGTTCCACTCGGGCTTCCAGGAGCCGGTGATCTTGGTCTCCATCCAAGTGGCGAAGGCCTCATTCAGCCAGATGTCGTTCCACCACGCAGTTGTCACCATGTCGCCGAACCACTGGTGAGCCATTTCGTGGGCGGCGACGATGGCGCACTCGCGCTGGCGGCCGATGGTATCGTTTTCGGGCCGGGAGAGCAGCAGGCTCTGTCCATAGGTGATGAGGCCGACGTTCTCCATGGCGAAATTGCTGATGGGCATGGCGATGCTGTCGAGCTTTTCGAACGGGTAAGGCATGCCGAAGTAATCCTGAAGGCGCTGGAGAAGTTGAGGAATTACTTTGGCGGCGAAGGCGGCCTCGGAGGCGCGGCCTTTGGGGGTGATGACGCGGAGGGGGACTTTGCCGAGCGTGCCGGCGCTGACGGCGTCGAAGGGACCGGCGGCGAAGGCGACGAGGTAGCTGGGAAGAGGCTTGGTGACCGCAAAGCGGACGGCTTTCATGCCGCCGTCCTCGTCGCGGGAGGAAATCTCCGGCGTGTTGGAGAGCGCCATGTCGGTTTTTCGCACGTGGAGGGTGACTTGCCAGGGCACCTTGTAGCCTGGTTCGTCGAAGCAGGGGAAAGCGCGGCGGGCGTCGGTGGGTTCGAATTGAGTGTAGATGTACCAGTTGCCGCCGTCCTGCAACTGGAAAACGCCGGCGCTGCTCCGGCGGCTGATCTTGCCGGTATAGGAGACGCGGAGCCGGGCTTTGCCGGAGACGGGCTGCGGGAACGTAAAGCCGATGAATTGTTTTCCGCCGGGGATCACGGCGGCGTGAATTTCGCGTCCGCTTTGTTCGAGGGCGGCCGATTCGACGGCGAGGTCGGCGCCGTTGAGCCAGAGAACAGTCTGCGGCTCGACGAAGTTCAGCTCGATCTCGACAGAGCCCCGGAAGGTATCGCCGCCGGGCAGCAGCGTGAGATCGACGGCATAGCGCTCGGGCCTCGCGCTGCCCGGAAGACGGAGCTTGGGAGCGTCCGGCGAAGCGGCCGACAGAGTGGCCGCGGCGGCCATGAGGACAAGGATGGGGAATTTCATAACGCTTCGATTGGGGCGGGCGCGGAGAGCCTCAGGCGGCCAGCCGCGCCTCCATGGTGATTTGGGCTTTGAAAAGTTTAGAGACCGGGCAGCCGGATTCGGCGGCCTGGGCGGCCTGCTGAAACGCGGCGGGGTCGGCGCCGGGGATGGTAGCGGTGACGTCGAGATGGCTTTCGGTGATGGTGAAGCCGGAGGCGTCCTTGATGAGGGACACGGTGGCGGTGGTTTCGATTTTTTCGGGCTTCATGCCGGCTTCGCCCAGGATGAGCGAGAGAGCCATGGAGAAGCATCCGGCGTGCGCGGCGGCAATCAGTTCCTCCGGGTTGGTACCGGGTTGATCGCCAAACCGGGTTTGGAAGGAATAGGGAGAATTGGTGAGGACTCCGCTGTGCGTGGTGAGGGTTCCCGAGCCCTGGCTGATATTGCCTGTCCAGACCGCCGATGCGCTTCGCTTCATAGCTTCCAGCTTAACGCGCCACTCCGGGGTGGTGGCTGAGGCGGCGTCATTGAGATTTCACATGCCGGTTGGGCGGCTCGGCTAAAATGGGGAGTCTCATCCGCGCGGAGCTTTCCCATTGTCCGATTCCCAAGCCATCATCGAAGCACGGCAGGTGGAGAAATTCTATGAGCAGCCGGATGGGAACCGGATTCAGGTCATCGCGCCGACGGACCTGTCGGTATATCCGGGCTCGATTGTCGCGTTGCTCGGGCCTTCGGGCTCGGGCAAATCGACACTGCTGCGGATGCTCACGGGGCTGTCGACTCCGTCGGCCGGCGAGGTGCTGTGGCACGGGAGCCCGATCCGGACGGGTCCGCCGAACGTATCGATCGTGTTCCAGAGCTTCGCGTTGTTTCCGTGGCTGACGGTACTGGAAAACGTGGAGGCGCCGCTGAGAGCGCGGGGCGTGGGGCCGGAGGAGCGGCGCAAGAGGAGCCTGAAGGTGCTGGACACGGTGGGGCTGGACGGGTTCGAGGCAGCGTATCCGAAAGAGCTGTCGGGAGGGATGAAGCAGCGGGTCGGCTTTGCGCGGGCGCTGGTGGTGGGGCCGGAGATCCTTTTCATGGATGAACCATTTTCGGCTCTGGATGTTTTGACGGCGGAGAACCTGAGGAGCGAGCTGCTGGAGCTGTGGCACAACAAGCGGATCGAGACGCGGGCGATATTTCTGGTGACGCACAACATCGAGGAGGCGGTGCTGCTGGCGGACCGGGTGATCGTGCTGGGGAAGAACCCGGCGCGGATCCGGACCGATTTTCCGATTGGCATTCCGCAACCGCGCAACCGGAAGTCGCGGGCGTTTCTCGAATACGTGGACTACATCTACAAGGTTCTGACGCGTCCGGAGACAGCGCCGGACGGAGTGCCGTCACAGCCGGGCGTGCCATCGGGCGGAGGGCGCTATCCGATGCTTCCGCATGCGCGTTCCGGGGGCATCAAGGGACTGCTGGAGATGCTGATCGACCAGGAGGGGCGGACGGATTTTTACCGTTTGGCCGATGAACTGGGACTGGAAATCGACGATCTGCTGCCGATTGTGGAGGCGGCGGCGATGCTGGGATTTCTGAAACTGGAGGAGGGGGACGTCGAGATTACGCCCGAGGGCCGGTTGTATGCCGAAGCCGACATTCTGAGCCAGAAGCAGCTTTTCCGAAAGGCGGTACTCGACCGGGTGACGCTGCTGCAGCAGATTTCGCGGGCGCTGAACAGCAAGAAAGATCACTCGCTGCCGGACGAGTTTTTCCGCGATGTGCTGGACGAGCATTTCAGCAAAGAGGAGTCGGACAGGCAGATGGAGACGGCGATCGACTGGGGCCGATATGCGGAGCTGTTCGACTACGACGCGGGGCAAAAGCGGCTGTTTCTCCCGGAGGAGAGCGATGTGGCCGCCGAGGTCGAAGGATAAGTGACGCGTCCTCCGCTGCCGCGCGCGCTGCCGGCGCGCACGTGGACGGTGCTGACGGATGTAGGGATTTTCGCCGGAGTGCTGGCGGCATTTTACGGCGTCCTGAACATCGCGCAGTACTGGATTGGCGCGGCCACGCCGGCGGTGAACATTTCGCGCTCGCTCAGCGCACTGCCTGTGTACGCGTTCTACTCGGTGGTGCGGCTGTTTGCGGCGTATATTCTGAGCCTGCTGTTCGCGGTTGCGTACGGGTACGTGGCGGCGAAAAACCGGCGGGCCGAGCGCGTGATGATCCCGCTGCTGGATATCCTGCAGTCGATTCCGGTGCTGAGCTTTCTGCCCGGCGTGATGCTGGCGATGATCTCGCTGATCCCGGGGAGGCAGCTCGGCATCGAGCTGGGGTCGATCCTGCTGATCTTCACGGGGCAGGTATGGAACATGGCGTTCAGCTTCTACTCGTCGCTGAAATCGATCCCGCGCGAGCTGCGCGAGGCGGCGCGGATATACGGCTTCCGGAGTTGGCATGTGTTTCTGGATCTGGAGCTGCCGTACAGCGCGATCGGGCTGGTGTGGAACTCGATGGTTTCGGTGGCCGGCGGATGGTTTTTCCTGATGGCGTGCGAGATGTTCGAGCTTGGGCAGCGGGATTTCCGGCTTCCGGGGCTGGGCTCGTATCTGCAGACGGCGGCCGGGCACGGCGATACGCCGGCCATCGCGGCGGGCGTGGCGACGATGATTCTGGTGATCGTGATGATTGATCAACTGCTGTGGCGGCCGGTGATCGCCTGGGCGGACAAGTTCAAATTCGAGCAGACGGAGGCGAGCTCGGTGCCACGATCGCCGATTCTGGCGCTGCTGCGGCGGTCGCGGGCGGTTGCGTTCGTGCGCAGTCACACGATCGAACCGATTGTTGAGAAGCTGTGCCGGGGTGGCCATCAATTTGAGCCTCCGCAGGGGCCGGGGGCAGCACGGCCGTGGAGGAGCGCGGCCGCGCGCGTGGTGGCGGTGGCCTTCGGGGCGACGATCGCGCTGGGGCTTTTCCGGTCCGCGCTGCTGCTGCGCGGGTTGAGCGGCAGCGACGTTGTGTTCACGCTGCGGGGGGCGGCGGCGACGTTCCTCCGCGTCAATGTGTCGCTGCTGATCGCGGCGCTGTGGACGATTCCCGCCGGGGTCTCGATCGGGTTTCATCCGCGGCTGGCGCGCATCGCGCAGCCGGTGGCGCAGATTGCGGCGTCGGTTCCGGCGACCGCGCTGTTCCCGATCATTCTGCTGGCGCTGATCCGAATCGGCGGCGGGCTGGGCATCGCGTCGATTCTGCTGATGCTGCTGGGCACGCAGTGGTACATCCTGTTCAACGTGATCGCGGGCGCGATTGCGATTCCTTCCGATCTGAAAGAGGCGGCCGGCATTTTCCGGTTCGCGGCGCGGCAGCGGTGGACGACGCTGATCCTGCCGGGCATTTTTCCCTACCTCATCACGGGGATGGTGACCGCCTCCGGGGGCGCGTGGAACGCCAGCATACTGGCGGAGTATTATCGCTTCTCCGGCAAACTGTATTCCACGGTGGGGCTGGGGGCGGAGATCAGCGCGGCGAGCGATTCCGGACGGTTCAGCGTGCTATTGCTGTCGACGATCGTGATGGCGGCGATCGTAGTGAGCATCAACCGGCTGGTGTGGCGGCCGCTTTACCGGCTCGCCGAGACGCGCTACCGGCTGGAGAGTTGAAGAGCTAGGGAGCGGCGGGGAACAGACCGGCGGTGGCTCCGACCCATTCGAGATTCCTGTTGTGGTCGACGCCCATCATCTTTCCGCGGCCGGTGCGGATGATGGTGGTCATCGGCTGCGGCCCGTCATCGAGCCAGACGTACATGATGCGAATCTCGGCCTGGGTCATGCCGTGGGGCGTATCGATGACGGGGCGGAAGCGAACGCGCTGCTGGAGAATCGAGTTGGCCGGGTCGGCGGCGCGGACTTGTTCCGCGGTGGGACCGACGACCACGCCGAGGCCGGCGAAAGAATAGAGGGGCTTGAGAACGTAGTTTTCCAGGTCACCGGGGATGGTGCGGAGTTCGCTGAGGAACCAGGTTTTCGGGGCCGCCGGGTGGCGCAGAAAGGGGATGGAGAATTTGCTGAGCTTGAAATACCAGTTGGGATGTCCGGCCCACTCGACGTCGAGATCGTCGCGAAAATCGAACGGCGGGCGGAGGTTCTTCCGCTGCAGCTCATCGACGATGACGCGGTTGTAAATGCGGCGCACCGGGGCGCTCTGGTGGAACAGACGGCTGCCGCGCTTTTCCAGGTCCATGATGGAGACAGTTTTCACGCCGAAGCATTTTTCGGTGAGGCGGAAGTCGGGCAGGGTTTTCTGTTCGAGAGGGTCGATCTCCATGAGCACGACCGAGCCGGGATCGTGGCCGCCGGTAATGGCGCGCTGCAGAGTTTCCCAGTAATCGGGCTGAAACTGATGCTCGACGCCGTCGAGAGAATAGATTTCCCGAAAGGTGTCCGCCATGACGGGCTGAAAGGCGTAGAGGGACGGGAAGCCCTGAATCTCGACGAGCTTGGGCTGGAGGTTTTCGTCGATGCCGAAGTCGGCCTGCACGAACAGAGGATGGGGCGCTTCGTTGGGGACGCGAAACTCGGGCGGGATGGAGGCGTCGGCGCGGGCGAGGTAGTCGGAGTCGCCGAGCAGTTGCCGCATCATCTCGACGCCGTAACGGGCCATGGTGTCGAGAAGTTCGCGGGGGAAGAAGCAGGGGGTTTCCGAGATGCGGAAGCGCACGGGAGCGCCGGAGCGGCGCTCGAGCTCGGCGAGGAGGCGGGCGTAGAGCTCGGGGCGCCACCGGCGGTTGAAGTCCTGCCTCAGTTCGGGAATCATGCAATTGGCCGGAGTCCCTCAGCGAAGGGCATCAGGAGATGAGGAAGCGGCCGCGCTCCATGATCTGGCGGTCGCCGGTCCAGATGTTGAATTCGCGGCCGACGACATCGATGTGGGTGGAGGAATACCAGCCGGCGCCGGTGTGGGCGCCGTAGGGATTGCCGAAGGCGATGTGGATGCCGGGCAGCTTCTCGTCCTGAAGGATGTTGCCGATGACGCCGTGCAGGCCGATGTTGGTGCCGATGGCGAACTCGCCCACGCGGTCGCTGTTTTCGTCGGTGTGGGTGTAGGCCCAGAACTCGCGCTCCAGCTCGCGGTTGGCCGAGTGCGCCTCGACGAGCCGGTTGCCTTTGACGACGATGGTGAGGGGAGAGTCCTTCAAGTCGCCGTACTTGGCGCAGAGGTAATCGCCGACGACGCCGTCGATGACAAAGGTGCCGTTGACTTCCCAGGGAGTGGTGAAGATCTCGCCGCCGGGCAGGTTTCCCCACTTATTCGGGCTGATGATGCCGCTGGTTTTGATCCAGCGGTAATCGGGCGTAAAATCGGCCACAATGTCGGTGCCGGCGGCGGTGGTGGCGCGGATGACGCGGGCGGCACTGGCGAGCGCGAGGACCTTGGCGCTGAGCTCGTCGACGCGGACAAAGTCGGCGCGCATGCCCTCGAGCATGATGCGCTTCTCGATGTTCACCATGTGGGCGTGACGCATCTTGCGGCGGTTGACCACGTCGGTCATCTGCATGCGGGTTTTCAGCTCGTTGGCCTGCACCTGAACGGCGAAGATGCTGACTTCGCTCGTTTCCATGTCCTGGAGGATGGCCGGGGGCATGTCGGACAGAGGGCGCGGCGCGCAATCCTCGAGAATGAAATCGCCATGCCGGACGCCGGCCGCGTTCAATTCGCTGGCCAGGCTGGCGGCAATCTCGAGGCATTCCTCGTCGGTGATCAAGGTCACCTTCTCCCACGGCTGCACGCGAAGGCAGACGTTCACCGCGTTTCGCGCTCCCGGCGCCAGTTCCGGATCGAACGGCGCCATCTCCAGTCTTGACTTCATCCGTTTGTACTCATTCCCGCGGTGCTGGTTTCATACAGCCCGGCTTGGGTTTCCTCAATCATGTAGTCGACTACCTTCGAAAGTTCGCCGGTCTCGCGGAAGACGCGCAACTGGCGGTCGGCGCCGGAGCCTTCCTCGAGAATGCGGTCAATGTAGCGAATCTCCTGGCGCGATCCCAAATCGTCCACGACGTCGTCGACGAACTCGAGGTATTCGCGCATCAGGTCGCGCATGGGGACCTCGGTCCGCTTACCGAAATCGATGAGCTTGCCGTCGAGGCCGTAGCGGAGGGCGCGCCATTTGTTCTCCATGATGAGCGCCCGGCGGTAGAGACGGAATCCCTGGTTGGCGGCGAACAGCTTATAGAGCTTGGCGACGGTAGCCTGGATCAGCGCTGCGATGGCGATGGTTTCGTCGGCGCGCATCGGCAGGTCGCAGATGCGGAATTCGAGCGTGCTGAAGGTGGGATGGGGCCGGATGTCCCACCAGATTTTCTTCGCGTTGTCGATGCAGTGGGTCTGGATGAGCAGGTTCACGAAGCTCTCGTACTCGCCCCAACTCTGGAAGTAATCCGGAATGTTGGTTCGGGGGAACTTGTCAAAAACCTTGCAGCGGTAGGATTTGAATCCGGTTTCCATGCCGAGCCAGAACGGCGAGTTTGTGGACAGAGCGAGGATGTGCGGAAGAAAGTAGCGAGCGGCGTTCATCAGATGGATGGCGGTTTCGCGGTCTTCCACTCCGACGTGCACGTGCAGACCGAAAATGAGATTGGCGCGGGCCACCATCTTCATGTCCTCGACGATCTCGTGATAGCGGGCGTCGGGATAGATTTCCTGGCGGCGCCAATCGGCGAACGGATGGGTGCCTCCGGCCGCGAGGCGCAAACCATTTTCCTTGGCAAGCTGGATGATCTGCCTCCGGATGGACTTGATCTCGTCCCTGGCCTCCCGGATGTTCCTGCAGACGCCGGTTCCCACCTCGATCACGGACTGGTGCATCTCCGGCTTCACGACCTCGCGCAGGAGCGTTTTGCCCTTGGCGATGATCTCCATGTCGATGTGCGAGCGGAGATCGCGGGTTTCCGGATCGATGGTCTGATACTCTTCCTCGATCCCGAGTGTGAAGGTTGGATTCATGGTTCGCCGTCCTTTGCCGCTCGACTTCCGCTCAACTCAGATCGCTCCGGCCGCGGATTCCGGATTCAGGAACCGCCACCAGCGCAGGTCCTGGTTTTGCCGGCGCCCGTTCAGCGCGACCTCAATGGCGTAGTCGGCCATGGTGTTCACGATCCAGTCGAAATTTTCCTGGCCCACCGAGTGGATGTCGGCATCGGGGGCGGGATTGAGAAAGTCAATCGCGTAGGGGACGCCGTCTTCGACGGCGAATTCAACGGTGTTCAGATCGTAGCCGAGGGCGATGCAGAGGGTCAGAGCGTCCTTCTGAACACGGTCGAGCAGCGCCGGGTCATAGGCCGGAGGATTCAGAACGTAGCGCGCTTCGTGGGGCTGGCGCGGGTCGTAGGGCATGATGCGCACCTGCTTCTGGCCGACGACGTAGCAGCGGAAATACTCGTTGAAGTTGACGGCCGACTGGAGCACCATGCACAGGTCGCCGGTCTTGTTGTAAGCGTCGAACAGCTCGGCCGGAGAATCGACTTTGTAGACGTGCTTCCAGCCGCCGCCGCTGTGGGGCTTCAAGAAAGCGGGAAAACCGATATAGTCGAAAACTTCCTCCCAATTCAGCGGGTAGAGGAGGTTGCGCATGGAGGCGTCTGTGGTGCCCGGCGGATGTTCCTTGTGCGGGAGGATGACCGTTTTCGGAACAGCGACACCGAGGCGGGAGGCGAGGGCGTAGTTGAAGAACTTGTCGTCGGCGCTCCACCAGAACGGATTGTTAATGACCACGGTTCCGCTCAGGGCCGCGTTCTTCAGATAGGCGCGGTAGAAGGGGATGTCGTGGGAGATGCGGTCGATGATGACGTCGTAACCGCTGGGCTCGGCCATCTCGACGGCGCCGATGACAATGTGCTCGGCCTGAACGCCACTGCCGCGACGCGCATTGATTTCGTCCACCAGAGCGAACGGAAACGTGTTCTCCATTCCGTAAATAATGCCGACCTTTTTCATCGTCAACCCCGTTCCGCCCGCCAAAAATGCCCGCTGCAAGGCTACAAGAATTTTACCGCCATCCTCTGCCACCAGGGCCAGTCGTGTCTGGTGCCGTCGCCCCAGATGTCGAGCTGGTGAGGTACGCCCCTGTCGTTGAGGAGGCCGCTGAGGCGCTCGTTTTCGGCGCGGCAGATGTCCCATTCGCCGGTAGCCAGGACGATGCCCATGCGGCGGTAGCGGTCCAGATACCAGGAATCACTCATGTTCCGGACGTAGTCAACGGGGCAGTTGAAGTAGCAGTCGTCGTCGTAATAGCCGTCGAGAAACTGGTGGATATCGAAAGCACCGCTCATGCTGACGACGCGCGTGACGAGGTCCGGATGGCGGAGGGCGAAGTTGACGCAGTGATAGCCGCCGAAGCTGCAGCCGGTGGCGGTGAGCGAATGAGACTGGTTCTTCGAGCGGATCAGCGGCAGGACGTCATCGATGATGTAGCGCTCGTAGGCCATGTGCCGCTGGACGCGGAATCTGGGATGAGCCCAGCGGTTATACCAGCTCTCGGAGTCGACACTGTCGACGCAAAACAATTGAGCCCAGCCGTGTTCGACCTTTTCGGCGAGGGCGCCCACCATTCCGCGGTCTTCGTATTCGAAGAAGCGGCCCATCGAGGTGGGAAACACCAGCAGCGGCGGGCCGCCGTGTCCGAAGACAAGCATTTCCATGTCGCGCCCGAGGGCATTGCTATACCACTTGTGATATTCCCGGTTCATCCCGTCCGCAGCTCCCGCGCCAGCCCGCGCGCTGTTTCAGTCTAACGCGGGTTAGAGACGGAACAGCGATCTGAGCCGCTTGGTCTGCACGCGGCTGACGGGAATCTCGGTCTGCTTGCGGTCGTCCATGCGGATCTGGAAGCTCGACTTGAACCACGGGATCACTTCCCGGATGCGGTGGATATTGACGAGAAACGAGCGATGGACGCGCCAGAAGGCGTCGGGGTCGAGGCTGGACTGGAGTTCCTCGATGGTTCGGTAGTTGGATTCGCCCTCGACAGTGGTTGCGACGACCGTGATGAGGCCATCTTCGATGGTGGCGTAAATCAGGTCCTGGGAATCGACGATGAAATTCCGCCCGGCGCTTTTCACGAGCAGCTTGGTCCGCTGAGGCCCTGTGCGCAGAGGGGCCACCGATTCGGCGGCCGGCGACTTGGCCTTTTCGGCGATGGCGCGGCGGGCGCGCTCGATGGTGACTTCCAGGCGGTCCTTTTCGACCGGCTTGAGAAGATAGTCCATGGCTTCGAGGCGGAAGGCTTCGACGGCGTACTGGTCGTATGCGGTGGCCAGGATGAAGTGCGGAAGAGGCACGCCCTCGTCTCTCACTTTGCGGATGACGCCGAGCCCGTCGAGGCCCGGCATCTGGACGTCGAGGAAGACCAGGTCCGGCTCGAGATCGACGATCAGTTTGACGGCCTCGACGCCATTGGCGCCGGTTCCGAGCAACTCGATGTCCGGATATTCTTTCAGCAGGTAGGCAAGCTCGTCGCGCGCCAATGGCTCGTCGTCCACAATGATCGTGGCGATGGTACTCGTCGCGCGAACCGGCATGAAATGTTAGTATAGCTAAATGTAGGCTCCGGCCTAGTCTTCCGCAAGGAAAACATAATAAGGAGAGTTTGGCTTTGCCCACCTCAGATAACGTCCGCATTGCGCCCGCGGACGGCAAACTCGGAATTCTGATTCCGGGTATCGGCGCCGTGAGCACGACTTTTATTGCCGGCGTGGAGGCGGTAAAGCGCGGTCTTGGTGTTCCGGTCGGATCACTTACTCAACTGGCCACGATCCGGTTGGGAAAGCGCACGGACAATCGCACGCCGTACATTCGAGACTTCGTCCCGCTGGCAGGCCTGGATGACCTGGTTTTCGGCGGCTGGGATATTTACGAGGACTCGGCGTATCAGGCGGCGACGAATGCGCGGGTGCTGGAGCCGTCGCTGCTGGAGAAGGTCCGCGAGCCACTCGAAGCCATTCAGCCGATGAAGGCGGTATTCGACCACGAATACGTGCGCCGCATCAATGGGCCGAACGTCAAGCAAAACGGCACGAAGATGGATAAGGCCGAAATGCTGATGGAGGATATTCGCGAATTCCAGAGCCGCACCGGCGCCTCGCGGCTGGTGATGATCTGGTGCGGATCGACCGAGGTTTTTCACAAGCCGGCCGCGGTTCATCAGAGTCTGAAGGACTTCGAATGCGGCCTGATGAAGAACGATCCCGACATCGCGCCGAGCCAGATTTACGCATATGCGGCGCTGAAGCTGGGCGTGCCCTTCGCCAACGGGGCACCGAATCTGACCACCGACACGGCGGCGCTGCTCGAGCTTGCCCGCGACCGGCAGGTTCCGATCTGCGGCAAGGATTTCAAGACCGGCCAGACGTTCATGAAGACGCTGCTGGCGCCGGGCCTGAAGGCGAGAATGCTGGGCATGTCGGGTTGGTTTTCGACCAACATACTGGGCAACAGGGACGGCGAGGTGCTGGAGGATCCGGGCTCGTTCAAGACGAAAGAAGAGACCAAGCTCTCGGTTCTCGAACAGATATTGCAGCCGCATCTGCACCCGGAGCTGTACAAGAATCTCTACCACGCGGTGCGCATTAACTACTACCCTCCGCGGGGCGACGCCAAGGAGGGATGGGACAACATCGACATTTTCGGGTGGCTCGGATACCCGATGCAGATCAAGATCGACTTCCTATGCCGCGACTCGATTCTGGCCGCGCCGCTGGTTCTGGACCTGGTGCTGTTCCTCGACCTTGCGCAGCGGGCCGGCATGAAGGGCATCCAGGAATGGCTGTCATTCTATTTCAAAGGCCCGATGACCGCCCCGGGGCTTTATCCGGAGCATGACATCTTCATTCAGCTCATGAAACTCAAGAACACATTGCGCTGGATGCGCGGCGAAGATTTGATCACGCATCTCGGCCTGGAGTACTACGACTAGCTTCCCGGCATGAAAGTTCTGGTAATCGGCGGGACCCTTTTTATCGGCCGCGCCCTGGTTGCTTCGCTCGCCAAGGCTGGGCATGACGTCTGGATCATGCATCGCGGGCTGAAGCACGACCTCGGCAAAAAGGTCGGCAACATCGCGGCGGACCGGAACGACGCCGATTCGGTGCGCTCCGCGCTTGCTTCGCATCGTTTCGACATCGTGTTCGACAACGTCTACGATTGGGAGCGGGGCACAACCGCGGCGCAGGTGGAAGTGGCGGCGCGGGCGGCGGGGGACCGTCTACACCGCTACGTGTTCATGTCGAGCGTGGCAGCCTACGGCGACGGGCTGAACCATCACGAAGGCGACGCGCTGGCTCCGGACGACCACCCCGATCTGTACGTGCGCAACAAGGCGATGTCGGAGCGGCTGCTATTCCGGATGCACCAGCGCAACGGATTCCCCGTCGTCACGCTGCGTCCTCCGTTCATCTACGGCAAGGGAAATCCTTTTTACCGCGAGGCGTTTTTCTGGGACCGGCTGCGGGAGAACCGGTCGATCATCCTGCCGGGCGACGGCCGGCGTCTGATGCAGTTTGTCCACGTGAACGATTTGGTGGAAGCCTGCATGAAGGTGATCGATTCGCCGGACACGGCCGGGCATGCGTTCAACATCGCCAACCCGAGGCCGGTGACGCAACTGGAAGCGGTTGAGGCGTTTGCCAAGGCCGCGGGGCGCGAGGCGAAAATCGTCCGCATTCCGCGCGACCGCATTCTGCGGGCGGGCGGCCACCCGATGGGACCGAAGCTTTATTTCGGGGCGTACTACGACATTCCCGCGATCACGATGGTGGTCAACAAGGCACAGCGGGTGCTCAAGTTCAAACCGGTCGAGTTCGGACTGGGCTTGAAAGACACCTACCGCTGGTATCAGCGTCACAGCGCGTTCCCGAAGCCGGACTACGGGTTCGAGGATGAGTTGCTGGCGGCGGCGCCGGCCTACGTGGTCGAGGAGTTCTGAACTCCGCCACTAGCCGCGATTTCTCACACAGGGACCAGAGGCAGCCAGCCGGCCAGTCTCCGGTGGGATCGGGGCTGATTTTAGAGCGGTTTTTTGGGTATTGTCGAACAGAAGGCCTGTTACGGGCCTGTTGTCGTGATGGATGCGG
>DAIDHC010000133.1 GCA_027452065.1 Bryobacterales bacterium | reverse complement strand
CTGGGCTCCACGTCCGCGACCACGCCCACGGTGAGCCTCACGGGGGAGAATTTTAGCTGGACCTGGGATATCGTGGCCGCCGGCTCCAATTCGGTGATCGCGTCGAGCTCGCTCCCGGCGTTCGCCGGTTTCGCGGCGGGGGAGTTCATTAACACGACTGCGCAACCGGTCTCCGTGACGTACAGCCAGGCGCAACAGTTCCAGATCTTCCTTACGTACAACTCTGCGCCAGTTGGCGGGATGGCTCTTCAACTCCAGTGGATGCGGGTCGAGGAAATCAATTGAGGCCGTGGGTCCCATGCGAATGCCAGCCGCCGCTCTCGCCCTTGCCCTGTCCGCTTCCGTCGCGCCCGCGCAGGTGGCCGACCTGCCGGCCGACATCGGCCTCCGTCCGAACTCCGCGGTTCCGCGGCAGCAGTGGCCGGGCGACAACGACCAGATCTACGAGCCATTCGGGAGGAACGTGACCTACTATTTCGAGCGGACGAACGCGCAGGCAATGTCCGGCCCGAACAAGCCCGGGGTGTGGGGCCACGACGAGGGCCCGTCGGCGCTCCTCGCGACCGGCGACGGACGAATTCTGTGGATGTGGGGCGACTCGGTGACGGCGTACCAGGATGCGGGAACTCCGGCGTGCGCGCCCTCCGGCTCGAGCTGGTGCTCGTTCCAGAATTCGAGCTATTGCCAGGGCACCAGCGGGCCGAAGACGAACGGGTGCATCGGGGTCGACACGGTTGGCTTCATCGCGAGCGGCGATGTGCCGAAACTGGCGACCTGCGTTCACTTGGCGCAGGTGGACGGCGCTCTCATCGCGGGAACGACGCCAACAACAGACTACTCCTCCTGCGCCACAATGACGTATATCATCGACCCCGCCCACGCGACGGAATCGGTCCCGGTCCCGAATGCCGGCTTCACCTACGAACACGCGACCGGGCTCAATCCCACGAACGAGGATATGCTCGCCGGGCATACCGCGACGGGGCCGTTCGTTATCGACGACTACCCAAACCCAAGCAATCTGTACGTCCTTTACCAGGTGCAGTCCCAACCCACCACGACGGGGAGCCTCAAGTACACGATGGAAAACATCCTGCTCACACATACGAACACCAGCTTGATCACCTCGACCGGCATGCCGCAGCTCGCCAAGACGTTCCCGATATCCCAGGCCGCGATCCCGACTGGACAGGTGTGGACCAGCGGGACGAACTCCAACGTTTACGCCTGCCCCTCCTCGAGTGGAAACTTCAACACCGACAACAATCCCGCGGATCCCGGGAGCTGGCTCAACACCACTTACTGGCAGGGCATCTCGATCATGGGCGTGACCTACGCCGTACAGTCCGTTAACAGCGCCTCGCAGCTCGCCGTGGTAGGGACTCCACCCGGGACGGGAGGGTCAACCACGTGCGCTACGAGCACCCTGTACAACATGCTCCCGACGCCGGACAATAACCCGGGGGAATTCATGTTTGTTTCGCCGGAAGTCATCGACCCAGGCGCGCTGGGGCTCGCCGCCGCGATGCCCTGGCTGCCGGCGGGCGCCGAGGCGGTGTGCTTCTGGGGATCGGGCTTTGAATATCGCGCCAGCAACGTCTACCTCGGCTGCATGCAGGCCGCGGACTCGGTCATCGCGGGCTCGACCAACACCGGCGCCGGGGTCAGCTCGATGTACTATTTTTCTGGCTTCTCCGGGAACGGAGCGCCCATCTGGAACAACCTCGGCGCGGTCTCGAATCCGGAGGCGCTAGCGGTTCCGCTTCTCACGTCATGGAACCACGGCGGCGCCCAACCGACCTCTCCCTGCGTGGGCGAACTTTCCGTGCGCTGGATCCCGCCGCTTGGGCGCTTCCTGATGACCTACGGAAGCTTCGAGTGCGGCGGCCTGTGGTACCGGACGTCCCCAACGCCGTGGGGGCCATGGACCGTCGAATCCCGGTTATTCTGGAACGCCCCAAACTACGGCTGGGAGCAGGCGCTCGTCTATCTGGAACTGAGTTTCAATCCGAATAATTTCAACCTGGAGCCGGCCGTGAAGTTGTGCGATCCAGTGTTAGCGTCGCGTTGCCAGCAGATCAACGTCGAGGTGGGGCTCGCGCCGTACGACCATTCCGGCAACGCCTACGCGCCGTATCAATACCCGGGCTCGACCTCGGTCGACAACGGCGACGGCACGGTGACCGTCTTTATGAATCTGAGCGGATACAATCCTTACGTTACCTGGCAAATGTCGGCCCGGTTCATCAAACATCCATCCGTTCGCATAACGCCGGGAGTGAGAGTCGTCCCCGGCGTTCAGATCTCGGATTAAGGAGGCCCCCGATGCACCCCACGCACGCGCTGCTTCGAATTATTGCGGTCCTGATCTGCGCCTCCGCGCTTCGGGGCCAGAGCTATACGTTCCAGATGTTCACGGTTCCGGTCCCGAGCAACCCGGATCGGAGATACACTTCACCCGGCGGGATTAACAACCGGGGCGCGACCGTTGGTTTCTACCAATACGCGACGAAGTTCGCGACGGGGTTCGAGACGACGAGGCGGCGCGGTTTCAAGCGGGACGCGGACGGGGTGATCGAGTTTCCGATCATCGAGCCGGACGACAACCGCTTGTACACCGAGCCCATGAGCATCAACGATTCCGGCACCATCGTTGGCTACTATGCGGGGGTGGGGTTCCAGGGGTTCATCCGGTCGGGCGGCGTCTTTGCCACCATCAGCTATCAGCCGGGCGGCAACACGATCGTCGCCGCCGTGAACAACGAGGGTGACTTCGCCGGCTCGTTCGGCGTAAGGTTCCCGCCGGAACATGGCTTCATCACCGTTGGAGGGGTCATGACGCAGGTCGATTATCCCGACTCGATCTTCACCGAGGTGTATGGACTGGCGGAGGACGGGAGCTGCGTTGGCGGAGCGATTCAGGGAGGGTTTGTGCGTGGTCCCGCGGGGCGTTTCCGCCTGCTCCAGGCGGCGGACGGCCAGACCTTGACACCGAATGCCATCAACAACGAGGCCGGGCAGATCGCCGGGGTGTACGGGGACAGCACCGGGACGATTCACGGGTTCGTTTATAACTACGGAGCGGCTTCCGCGTCTGATGGCTCAGGTCCGATCGCCATCACGACCGTTGATTACCCTGGCGCCTCCTACACCTGGATCACCGGCGTGAATTCCAAGGGCCAGCTTAGCGGATGGGCGCAGACTTGCGCGGGCACGTGCGGATCCATCTTCGGTTTCATCGCCACGCCTGTAGCGAGTCAATGAGTCCAGCTTCGTCGGAGGAGGCGGCCGCGAATGGCGCGGCTCCCTCGATTGACGGTAGAGCGAAGGCGGGCGCCCCTTGCGCCGGCGAGCTCTCCGTGCGCTGGATACCGCCGCTTGAGCGCTTCCTGATGACCTACGGGAGCTTCGAGTGCGGCGGCCTGTGGTACCGGACGTCCCCAACGCCCTGGGGGCCATGGACCGTCGAGTCCCAGCTTTTCTGGAGCGCCCCGAACTACGGCTGGGAGCAGGCTCTCGTGTATCTGGAACTGAGTTTCAATCCGAAGATTTTCAACTTGGAGCCGGCCGCGGAGTTGTGCGATCCGGTGTTGGGGTCGAGTTGCCAGCCGATCAACAAGGAGCAGGGACTCGCGCCGTACGACCATTCCGGCAACGCCTTCGCGCCGTACCAATACCCCGGTTCGACCGCGGTCGACGACGGCGACGGCACTGTGACCGTCTTTATGAACCTGAGCGGGTATAATCCTTACGTTACCTGGCAACTGGGCGCCCGGTTCATCAAACATCCATCCGTTCGCATTACGCCGGGAGTGAGAGTAGCCGCCGGCGTCCAGATCTCTGATTAAGGAGGCCCCGATGCAATCTACGCCCACATTACTTCGCATTTTGTCCGTCCTGGTTTGCGCCTCCGCGCTTCAGGGCCAAAGCTACACGTTCCAGGCCTACACGGTTCCGGTCCCGAGCGACCCGGATCGGAGAGACACTGAGCCGGGTGGGATTAACAACCGGGGCGCGACCGTGGGTTTTTTCGAGTACGCGACGAAGTTCGCGACGGGGTTCGAGACTACAAAGCTGCGCGGTTTCAAGCGGGACGCGGATGGGGTCATCGAATTTCCGATCATCGAGCCCGACGACAACAGCTTCTACACCGAGGTGCTCGGCATCAACGACTCTGGCACCGTCGTTGGCTACTATGGGGCGACGGGGTTCCAGGGGTTCATCCGGTCGGGCGGCGTATTTACCACCATCAGCTATCAGCCGGGCGGCAACACTGTCGTCGCCGCCGTGAATAACAAGGGTGACTTCGCGGGCTCATTTGGGTTCCAGTTCTATCCGGAGCACGGCTTCATCACCATCAACGGCGTCATGACCCAGATCGACGGCCCGGATGGGAAGGGCGCAGGGGTCTACGGGCTGGCTGAGGACGGGAGTTCAGTGGGCTTTTGCTCCCAGGGCGGCTTCATGCGCGGACCGAAGGGAAACTACCGTATCCTTACTCTCGCGAGCGGACTGGCGCCAGCGCCCACCGGCATCAACAACGAAGCCGGCGTCATCGTTGGCGTGTACGAGGAGAGTCCGAACGCCGTCCATGGGTTCGTTTATAACTACTTAGCGGCCTCCGCGCCTGACAGCTCCGCCCCGATCGCCATCACTACCGTTGACTTCCCCGGAGCGACAGTCACCGTGATCGACGGCGTCAATTCCAAGGGCCAACTCAGCGGATGGGCGCAGACCTGCGCCGGCTCTTGCGGATCCCGCTTCGGTTTCATCGCCACGCCTGTGGCGAGCCAATGACGCGGCCCGGAGTCCGCTTGCGAACGGCGGGAACAGGCATACAATAGGGAGCTTATGCTCATCCTGTCAGCGGTTCTGGCGATCTTTGTCTACGGCATGATCGCGGCGATGTTGGGGACGATTCTGCCGGATCTGTCGAGCCGGTTTCAGCTCAGCCCGAAGCAGAACGGCACCATCGCGTTGTCACAGGCCATCGGGCTGGTGATCGCTTCGATTTCGGTGGGGCCGCTGATCGACAACCATGGGGTCAAGACGGGGCTGGTGCTGGGGCTGGCGGTGATCAGCCTGGCGCTGTTTCTGCTGCCGAAGAGCAGCAGCTACGGCCAGGTGGTGATGTACCTGTTTCTGCTGGGGCTGGGCGGAGGCATCATCGTCACCGCGGCCAACGACCTGGGCAACGCCATCAGCCAGGGGCACAGCGGCACGGCGCTAAACCTGCTGAATCTGTTCTTCGGCCTGGGAGGCCTGGCGACGCCGTTTGTTTCGGCCAATTTTCTGCAGCGCGACTCGCACAAGCTGTGTTACCTGGCGGCGATCCTGACGGTGATCACGCTGGGGGTGAACGTGGCCACGGCGATGCCCGGCCCGTCGGGCGCGCAGAGCTTCCAGCTTTCCGGCGTCGGTGAGCTGCTCGGCAACCCCGCCCTGTGGCTGCTGTCGCTGTTCCTTTTCCTTTACGTCGCGTCGGAGGTGGGCGTGTGGAACTGGCTGGTGCAGCACCTGATCGCCCAGGGCATACCCGAGTCGCGGGCGCTGAACATCCTGTCGCTGGGCTTCGCTCTCGGGCTGCTGATCGGACGCGTGGCGGTGTCGCCGATTCTGATCTCGATCTCGGGGCTGACGGTGACGCTGGCCTCGGCGGTGCTGATGATGTTTACCACCTATTTCATGCTGCAGACGAAGGATCCGAAGCTGGCCGGGCTGCTGGTGTTTCTCGCCGGTGTGTCGATGGCGCCGGTGTTTCCCACCACGCTGGCGATCGCCGGAGGAGTGTTCCCGCGGATGACGGGGACGGCGCTGGGCATCGTGATCACGTTCGGATGGGTGGGCCTGGCGGTGAGTTCGCGGATCATCGGCACCATCGGCGGCGGGGACGCGCGGAGGCTGAAGAAGGCTCTGCTGCTGCTGCCGGGCATGGCGATGCTGATGATCGCCGTCAACCTGGTGCTGCACGGCTTTATTTCCGGCAAGTAAGCGGCACACTGGCCTCAGCGGGTGTGCACCGGATGATCGGAGAGGAAGCCGCCCTCGGAGCCGGAGAGCTCGCGGAGGGTGGTTTCATTTTGCGACGGGGTCGGATTGCCTGCCGCATGGGAGAGCGGCGGAGCCAGATGCACCGGCTGGCGGTCGCCGACATAGGCGCCCGGAGCGAGCGCGGGAACGGAGGCTGCCGGGGAAGCGGCCGAGACGGCCAGCGGCGCCGGGCGCTCCCATCCGGCCACCGCAACCAGGGCCAACAGCAGGAACGCGCCTGCCAGCAGAGCGTTCTTCGAGCGAAATGAGTGTTGCATCGCCTTTATTGCCTTTCGCCGCTGGAGCAACTTGCAAATGACGCGCCAAAGGTCCGCCAGCGCGCGGAAGCCGCGGTGGGCAAGGCGTTAAGCCATTGGCAGCGTGCGTGCTCCCTCATAGGCGTCATGCAAGAAAGCACCTATGTTCCCGCCTCTGAGCCGGTAGAAGTTACCGAAAACCGCCGAAGCCCAAGAAAAAACGTTAAGCTCTATGCCGCCGTGGGTGCGGTGGTGGCGGCCGGCGCCGCCGCCCTGGTGTTCCTGCTGCACAGCCCGGCGCCGTTGTATCCGGTGCCGATGAACGGCAAGTACGGCTTCATCGACAGCTCGGCGCGGCTGGTGGTGCCGGCGCAGTTTGACGACGCGCGAGCGTTCAGCGGAGGCTTCGCGGCCGTGTCCTCGCAGGGCAAGTGGGGCTACATCGACGCCGGCGGCAGGCTGGCCGTGGCGCCGCAGTATGACATCGCCGACGCCTTTTCGAACGGCATGGCGATGGTCGGCCTCGGCGGTAAGCTCGGCTACATCGGCACCGACGGGCGGTTCCTGATCAATCCGCAGTATCAGGCGGCGGGCGCTTTTGGCGACGATCTGGCGCCGGTGGAGATCGGCGGGCGCTGGGGCTACATCAACCGCTCGGGCAAGATGGCCATCGATCCGCAGTTTGACGACGCCGGAGCGTTCTCGCTGGGCCTGGCGCCGGTCCGCTTCGGCGACCAGTACGGCTATATCAACACCAGCGGCCGTCTGGTGATCAACCCCCGCTTCCACGCCGCCGGACGTTTCTCCGAAGGGCTGGCCGCGGTGCGGACCGACGCCAAGTTCGGCTACATCGACAAGTCCGGCGCCATGGCGATTGCGCCGCAGTTCGACTCGGCCGGCGACTTCTCCAACGGCCTGGCGCCGGTGGCCGTGGGAAACCGCTTCGGCTACATCAACAAGCGCGGCGAGTTCCTCATCAATCCGCGCTTCGACCAGGTGGGCAGCTTCGTCGACGGCCTGGCCCCGGTGTGGCTGAACAGTCACGAATTTTACGTCGAGAAATCCGGCAAGTACATCTGGCGCTCGGCCAACTGAGCGGCTGGCGGCCGTCTTGAGAATCGGCCGCGTCTATTTTAAGAAGCGATAGCCGCGCTCGAAGTACACCAGCGGGCGGCCCGGCGCGGTGCGCGTGTTCACCACCTCGCCGAAGATCACCCAATGATCGCCGGCCTCCTGCATCGAGGTACGGCGGCACTCGAGGGAGGCGATGGCGCCGGTAATCAGCGGCGCGCCGGTGATGCCCCCGGTCCATTCCACGCCCTCGAAGCGATGCTCCGGCTTCACGGAAAAAGCGACGGAGAGCTCGGCCTGAGACTCTTCCAGCAGATTGACGGCGAAGCTGGATGAGCCGCGGAAATGGGGCAGCAGAGCGCATCGCGAGTCGACGCAGATGAGCACCAGCGGAGGGTCGAGCGACACCGGCGTGAAGGTGCTGATGGTCATGCCGTGGGCGTTGCCGGCGGTGTCGCGAACGGTGGCGATCGACACTCCGGAGGCCAGTTGCGCGCAGGCCTCGCGGAAGGTTTCCGGGGCTACGGCGGCCGCCCGGAACGGCGGTTCGTTGATCGGCGCTCTTGACAACAATGTAACCCTAATCCTATCATGAGGTTTGCTCGGTCTTTCGGGAAGCTTGGGAACAATTCCGAGATCAACTGTTCGGGCAAGGCGCACTGTGGTGTGTGCTGAGGGGGTAACTTGATCAAACTCGACATCATCAACGAAGTGGTCAATCGCACCGGCATCACCAAGACGAAAGCGGAGATGGCCGTGGAGACCGTCTTTGAAAGCATGAAACGCGCCCTGGCCAACGGAGAGCGGATTGAGCTGCGCGGATTCGGCATCTTCAACGTCCGCCCAAGAAAGACCGGTATCGGCCGCAACCCGCGTACCGGCGCCGAGGTGGCGATACCGCCCGGCAAGGCGGTTCGTTTCAAGCCCGGAAAGGAATTGCAGACGCTTCAATAAGAAGCGGTGCGTAAGGCACGTTGAACCGGCGCCTCGCCATTCACGCCGTTCTTTTCCTGGCTACCGTTTTCACCACCCTGTTAGTGGGCGCGGGCTTCGCCGCCGACTTTCAGGCGAACGAACCGGTGAGCCTGGATCGCGCCTGGGGCATTTTCCTCAACCTGGGACATCATCCGTCCATGCTGCTGGCGGGTATCCCTTACTCGTTTACTCTTCTTCTCATCCTTCTGGCGCATGAATTCGGCCACTACTTCGCCTGCAAGCGGCACGGCATCGACGCCACGCTGCCTTACTTTCTTCCGGCGCCGACGCTGATCGGGACGCTGGGGGCGTTCATCTGGATCCGGTCGCCGATCTATTCTCGGCGGGCGTTGTTCGACGTCGGCGTTGCGGGGCCGATCGCCGGATTCGTGCTCATCATTCCGGCGCTGGCGGGCGGCATGCTGATGTCCAAGATCGTGCCCGGCGTGGCGCTGCACGGCGATCTGATCTTCGGCACGCCGCTGATCATGCACCTGTTCCAGGCGCTGGTGTTTCCGGGGGCGCGCGCCTCCGACATCTATCTCCATCCGGTGGCCCGCGCCGCCTGGGCCGGCCTGCTGGCGACGGCGCTGAATCTTCTGCCCATCGGACAGCTCGACGGCGGCCACATCCTCTATTCGTTTTTCGGCGAGAAGCACCGGCTGCTGTCGCGCATCTTCATCTTCGCGCTGGTGCCGCTGGGTGTCTTCTATTCGTGGAGCTGGCTCGCCTGGGCGGCGGTTCTGTTTTTCGTCGCGCGGCGCCATCCGACGATCTTCGACATGGGCTCGCTCGGCCGGACACGGGTGCTGCTGGGATGGGCGTCGCTGGCGATCTTCATCCTGTCGTTCACCCCCGTGCCGGCTCGCGTTGGCGGATAATCCGAAGCGGACCACCCGCGCCATGAAGACCATCATCGAGCCGTTTCGCATCAAGAGCGTCGAACCGCTCACCCGCACCACGCCCTCCGAGCGCGAGGAGCTTCTGAAACGCGCCGGCTACAACCTGTTCGAGCTGCGGGCCTCCGATATTCTTCTCGACCTGCTCACCGACTCCGGCACCAGCGCCATGTCCACGGCGCAATGGGCGGCGATCATGCGGGGCGACGAATCCTACGCCGGCAGCGAAAGCTTTTACCGGCTGCAGCGCACGGTGCAGGAGCTGACCGGGTTCCGCCACGTGATTCCGACGCACCAGGGCCGGGCGGCCGAGCGCATTCTTTTTTCCGTGCTCTGCAAGCCGGGCCACACGGTTCCCAACAACACTCATTTCGACACCACGCGGGCCAACATCGAGTTCACCGGGGCGCGCGCGGTGGACCTGCCGCTGGCCGCCGCCGCCGATACGCAGGCCAGGCTGCCGTTCAAGGGCGATATGGACGTGGAGGCATTGGAGGCGCTGATCGAAGCCACGGGCGCCGACCGGATTCCGCTCATCATGGTGACGGTGACCAACAATTCCGGCGGCGGCCAGCCGGTATCGATGGGCAACCTGCGCGCCGTACGGCGCGTGGCCTCGCGGCACGGCATTCCGTTTTACCTGGACGCCTGCCGCTTTGCCGAAAATTCCTGGTTCATCCGCGAGCGCGAGCCGGGGTATGCCGGCGCCAGCCCGCGCGACATCGCCCGCGAGATGTTCTCGCTCGCCGACGGATGCACGTTCTCGGCCAAGAAGGACGCCTTCGCCAACATCGGGGGGCTGCTGTGCACCAACGACACCCGCCTGGCCGAGCAGGAAAAAAACCTGTTGATTCTGACCGAGGGGTTCCCGACCTACGGCGGCCTGGCCGGGCGCGACCTGGAGGCGATCGCCGTGGGCTTGGAAGAGGTGCTGCAGCCGGACTACCTGGAATACCGGATCGCCTCGACGGCGTACCTGGGCCGGCATATCGCCGACCACGGCGTGCCCATTGTCGAGCCGCCGGGCGGGCACGCCATCTACATCGACGCCGGGCGGATGCTGCCGCGGATTCCCCGGCGCCAGTTTCCCGGGCAGGCGCTGGCGGTGGAGCTGTACCGGCATGCCGGGGTGCGGTCGGTGGAGATCGGGTCGCTGATGTTTGGGGAAGCGGCGCGGCACGAACTGCTGCGGCTGGCGATACCGCGGAGGGTCTACACGCAGAGCCACATCGATTATCTGGTAGAGGCGATCCTGGAAGTCCACGAGCGCCGCGAGGGCATCCGGGGCCTGGAGATCGTCTCCGAGCCCCCGTTCCTGCGGCACTTCAGCGCGCGCCTGCGGCCCGTGGCGGAGTAGCCGGCGGCGCGGCGAAAAGGCTCAGACGGCGGCGAGGGCCTGCTCGAAATCGGCCAGCAGATCGTGCCAGTCCTCGATGCCCACCGAGATGCGCACCAGGCCGTCGGAGATGCCGGCCTGGGCGAACTCGGCCTCGGTGAAGCCGGAGTGGGTAGTGGATTTCGGATGGCAGGCCAGCGTTTCGACACCGCCGAGGGAGACGGCGTTGCGGGCGATGCGGACATGGCGCAGAAATTCGAACGCCGCCGGTTTGCCGCCCCGCAGCTCGATCGACATCATGCCGCCGGGATAATCGCACTGGGCCTCGAAGATGCGCCTCTGTTCGGGATCGGGGAACAGGGTGGGATAGAGGACGCGCTCGATTTTGGGGTGCCGCGCCAGCTCGGCCGCGATGCGCTGGGCGTTCTTGCTCGCCCGGTTCATGCGCAGCGCGACGGTGGGCAGGCGGCTGTCCAGCATCCAGCACTCGTCGGGCTGGAGGATGTTGCCGAAGAGGCTGCGCTTCGAACGCATCCTCCGGATGAGGCCCGCGTCGGAGGCCATCGCGACGCCGCCGATCATATCGCTGAAGCCGGAAAGATACTTGGTGGCCGAGTAAAGGACCATGTCCGCGCCCAGGACCAGCGGATGCTGGAAGGTGGGCCCCAGGAGAGTGTTATCCACCATCACCAGGGGCGGGACGGCGTGGGAACGGCCCTGGCGCACGACGGCGTCAATGTCGGTCATGATGAGCGTGGGGTTGCCCGGCGTTTCCACCAGCACGACGGCCGGGCGCGGGGCCGCCGCCATCGCCGCCGCGATCGCCTTTCCGTCGCCGGCCGGCGCCGGAATGCCGATGATGCCCCAGGGTTCGAGAAAGTCCTGAATAAAATGCTGTGTGCCGCCGTAGATGGGGACGGTGTAGACAATGCTGTCGCCGGGGCGGGCGAAGGTGAGCAGAGCGGTCATGATGGCCGCCATGCCGGAGTTGAATACCAGCGCCGAGCGGGCGCCGGCTTCGAGGGGGACGATCTGGTCTTCGAGAATCTCGGCGTTGGGGTGGTTGAAGCGCGAGTAGACGAGATCCACGTGTTCGCCGGGCTTGGGTTGGACGCGGCCGGCCATCAGGTCGAAGGCGTGTTCGGCCGCCTCGGGACTGGAAAAAACGTAGGTGGAGCTGCGGAACACCGCCGGGCGCGCCGAGCCGACCGAAAGACTGGGGTCGAAGCCGCGGGTGAGGACCTCGGTGCGGGGGTCCAGTCCGGAGGGATGCCTGGGTTGGGACATTTGGGTTCGTTTCGTAGCGGCGGTAGCCGCTTCCTTTCGCTAATTTTCCCCGGCCGGTAGCGCCGGGCGCTACAATTTTAAGTTCTCATACAAAACAGCCTGAAGGAGGCAAAACTTGGCAAATCTGGGATTTCTCGGCCTGGGCATTATGGGCTATCCAATGGCGCACAACCTGCTCAAGGCGGGCCACCGCGTCGCACTGTGGTCCCATAGCGGCGAAAAGGCGAAGATACTTGCCGCGGAGGGGGATGGCGTTGCCTGCGCGACGCCGAGGGAGGTGGCGGCACAATCCGACTGCATTTTCCTCTGCGTGGGTGACAGCGCGATGTCCGAGCGGGTGATTATCGGGAAGGACGGCATCATAGAAGGAGCGAGGCCTGAGACGGTGGTGGCGGACGCGAGCACTGTGTCGCCCGAATCCAGCCGGCGAATCGGCAAGCGGTTGGCGGAAAAAGGCGTCCATTTTCTGGATGCGCCCTGCACGGGCTCCAAGCCGGGCGCCGAAAACGGGACGCTGACGTTCATGATCGGCGGCGACGAGAAGGTTTTCGCGCAGGCGAAGCCGTATTTTGAGGCCATGGGGAAGCAGTTTTATTACTGCGGCGGCCCGGGGCTCGGCCTACACGCCAAGTTATCGCAGAACCTGATTCTGGCCAACATGTTGCAGGCGTTCAACGAGGGGATGGTGCTGTGCACCAAGGCGGGAGTCGATCCGGCTCAGATGATCGACATCCTGAACAATAGCGCGGCGAAATCCGGCTTCATCACGTTCAAGGCGCCCTACATCCTCAGCCGGAACTTCAGCACGAATTTTTCCACAAAGTGGATGCACAAGGACGTGGGTCTGGCATTGGACTCGGCCGAGGTGCTGAATTTGCCGCTTCCGGTGACGAGTGTAACCCAGCAGATGTTCCGTGCGGCCATAGCGATGGGCTATGGAGAAGAGGATTTGTGCTCGACGATCAAGGTGATGGAGGAATGGGCTGGAATTAAGGTAGAAAAATCAACGACTTAAAAATTTCTACAAAAAACTGTTGCATTCCGGAATTTCATATATTAATGTTGGAATCAAGCCAGGGAGGAAACTCCCACCAAAGCGAGACTAACCTCATCAAAGACCCCTGAAGCATCCTCCCTGGCGCCCGAAAGGGTTTGGAGTGGGGGATCCTCAAGCGACAGGAAAAAAATCCCTTAGAGATAGATGGTTTGAGCCAAGTGGGCTCAGGTGAGCGTCCAAACGTTCAGCGGGCCGAAAATGCCCGGGTTGAAGTTATAATTGGAACGTTCGCCGTCCCGCGGCAATTGTTGCGCATGAAGAACCTCACTTTGCTGGGCTCAACCGGATCTATCGGCGTCAGCACCCTGGACGTGGTCCGCCGGCATCGTGAGAGCTACCGCGTACACGCGCTGGTAGCGGGGGCGAACACGGAATTACTGGCCACGCAGATCGGCGAGTTCCGGCCCGACATCGCGGTGGTGGCTGCCGAAGAAGGCAGGGATGAGCTGCTGCGGCGGCTGGAAGCAGCCGGCATTGCCCGGAGCGAATGGCCGGAGCTATTGTGGGGACCGGAGGCTCGCGTACGGGCGGCGACGGACGGGGAGACGGATTTTGTGCTCTCGGCCATCGTCGGCGTGGCGGGCCTGGAGGCGACCTATGAGGCGGTGCGGCGGGGCAAGCGCGTGGGGTTGGCCAATAAAGAGGTGATGGTGGCCAGCGGCAAGCTGGTGACCGAGGCGGCGAAAGAGTCGGGCACCGAGATCATTCCGGTAGACAGCGAACACAACGGGGCGCACCAGTGCCTGCGCGCCGGTTCGCGGGGCGAGGTAGTGAGGCTGATCCTGACGGCCTCGGGAGGGCCATTCCGGGAGACGCCGCGCGAGGCACTGAGCAATGTGACCCCGGAGCAGGCATTGCAGCATCCAACATGGAAGATGGGGCGGCGCATCACGATCGACTCGGCCACGCTGATGAACAAGGGTTTCGAGGTGATCGAGGCCTGCTGGCTTTTCGGGCTGTCGGGCTCGGAAGTGGACGTGGTGATTCACCCGCAGTCGAGCGTGCACGCGATGGTGGAGTATGTGGACGGCAGCGTGATTGCTCAGATCTCAGCCACCGACATGCGGATGCCGATACAATATGCATTGACGTATCCGGAACGGGACGCGGCTCCCGTGCCGCGGCTCGATTGGGACCAGGCTCGGAGTTGGACCTTCTTCCCGCCGGATTTTGAGAAGTTTCCGCTGCTGCGGCTGGCTTACCAGGCGCACGAAGCGGGAGGGTCGGCAACGTGCACGCTTAACGCCGCCGATGAGGTGGCGGTGGAGGCGTTTTTGAACGGCGAGATTTCGTTTCCGGCAATCGCCGCGGTGGTGGGCGAAACTTTGCAGAAGGTTCCGGTGCGGCAACCGGGGACGGTGGGGGACGTGATGGAGATCGATGGGGAATCGCGGAGGGTGGCGCGCGGACTCGCCCGGAAACTTACCGGGTCACCGAGGGCGGATGTCCCCCTTGCGAAAGCGTGAATTTCATGGTTTTTTTACAGAATTTCTGGTGGCTGCTGGTTTTGATCGGGGTGATGATCCTGATCCACGAGCTGGGTCATTACTGGGCAGCCCGATTTTTCGACGTGCGCGTGGACGCGTTCAGCTTCGGCTTCGGGCCGCGCCTGTTCGGGTTCCGGAGGGGGGAAACCGATTTCCGGTTTTCCGCGATCCTGTTCGGAGGCTACGTGAAGATGGCCGGCGAGCAGCCGGGCGACGAGACGGTGAGCGACCCACGGGCGTTTCTGGGTAAGCCGCGGTGGCAGAGGCTGATCATCGCCTTCGCCGGGCCGTTCATGAACCTGGTGCTGGCTGTCGGCATCCTGACCGGGCTGTACATGGTGCGCTATCCGAAAATGCCGAATCACCCGAACCCGGTGGTGGGGTACGTGATCCCCGGCGGCGCGGCCGACAAAGCCGGCGTTCACGAGGGAGACCGGATCGTGCAGCTTGACGATAACGCCAAGCCGACCTGGGAAGACGTGGTGCTGAAGGAAATCGCCAGCGCGCAGCGTCCCATGGACATCTGGGTGGAGCGTGCCGGCCAGCGCGTGCACCTTGTGGTGACGCCGGTGTTTGACGCCAAGCAAGGCGTGGGCATGGCGGGCTGGGACGAACAGACCGAGCTCCAGGTAGCGAGCCTTGTGCCGGGCATGGACGCGGAAAAGGCAGGGCTGAAGCGCGGCGATCTGCTCGAGGCCGTGAACGGCCAGCCGATCCGCTCCATCCCCAGCCTCCACGACCTGGTGACCGCCAACGGCGGCAATCCGTTGGAGTTGAGCTACCGCCGCGACGGCGTCGAGCATACGGTCTCAGTTACGCCGGCGAAATCGAAAGCGGACGGCACGGAGCGCTGGATGCTGGGCGTGGGGCTTGAGCCGCGCGTGGTCTTCACACAGTTGTCGTTCCCGGCGGCGCTGGCCGAGTCGATGCGGCAGAACGTCCGCAACGCCACTCTTGTTTACCAGTTTCTCGAGGGCATTCTGACCCACCGCATGTCGGCGAAATCGCTTTCCGGGCCGATCGGCATCGCGCAAGCCTCCGGCGAAGCGGCTCGCGAAGGGCTGACGCCCTTCCTGGGACTCATGGTGATCGTGAGCCTCAACCTGGCTATTTTCAACCTGCTCCCGATTCCGATCCTCGACGGCGGAGTGATTCTGATGCTGCTGGTGGAGATGCTGATGCGGCGGGATCTGAGCGTACAGGTGAAAGAGGCGGTTTTCAAGGTCGGCTTCGTGTTCCTGATGGCGGTGGTCGCCTTCGCGCTGTACAACGACATCACGAAGATTTTCGCCGGCTAGTGGTGTTCCAACTTAACACCCCTAAGAGTGGCCAGCTTCCGAAGGGGGTGCTTTGAATTGCCCAGGCGCTTGTGGCGGTATTTCAGGTAGGCGCCTACGCGCTGATGACGCTGCTCATGGGAAGCGTCGTCTGTGTTCGCGAGGGTGAATTTCTTGAGGACCCCGAATTGCGCCTCGATCAGGTTGAGCCAGGAAGATTGCGTGGGCGTGAAGACGGGATGAATGTGGAGTTTCT
>DAIDHC010000132.1 GCA_027452065.1 Bryobacterales bacterium | reverse complement strand
GGGACAATGAGCAGCTCGAGCTCGCCGCCTGGCTGGACGCCTCCGCCGCCGCTCCTCCGCCCGCCGTGCCCTATCTCTGGGTGCTCGATGAATCCGGCGCCCGTCGCCGCGCAGTCCTCTCGCGCGATCTCGCCGCGCTCTGCCTCGAGCGCCGCCAGGCCGCCCTCTGGTTGCGCGACCTCGGCGCCCCGCCCCCCCCCCAGCCCGAGCCCGCAGCCGTTCCCGGCGACTACCGCCGGGCCCGGCTTGAAGGCGCCCGCCAGGCCATCGAGCGCGTAGTCAGCCTCCTCACCGGCGCGCCCATCGCCCCATCCGCCCCGAGTCCCGCCGCCGCGCCTCCCCCTGCCGCCGCGCCTCCCCCTGCCGCCGCCGCACCGGCGCCCAAGGCTCCCGCTCCTCCAACGCCCACACCCGCCTCCCCCGTGGCGCCGGCCTCCGCCGCCCCCGCGCCCGCCGGCCCCTACATCGATTCCTTCCTCTGCACGAGTTGCAACGACTGCCGCAAAATCAATCCCCGCATGTTCGGCTACGACGCCAACCAGCAGGCCTTCATCGCCGACGCCTCCGCCGGCACTTTCGCCGAGCTCGTCAAAGCCGCCGAGGGCTGCCCCGCCCGTTGCATCCACCCCGGCTCGCCCCGCCCCGGCGACCGCTCCGCCACTCCCGCCATCGTCGCCCGCGCTGCCAAATTCTCCTGACCCCGCCCCACTCAGTGCGACAGCGTCTCCGCCGCCGCGATCCAGTGCCGGTACAGCTCCATCGGAATCGCGCCCTCCCAGTGCCCCGTCGCCCGCGCCAGGACAACCGCGCCCACAAACAGCGCCGCCGCCGCCCCCGCCATCACCGGCGCGCTCACCCTCCTCCGCCCCACCGTCTCCATCGCCAGCGCACCGCTCACCGGACAAGCCTCCACACAGTCCAGGCAGCCCGTGCACTCGGCCGAGCGGATCTGGATCAGCTTGTCCACCGGCAGCAGCGCCGGACAAGCCTTCGTGCACAAACCGCAGTTGACGCAGGCCGAAGCCTCGCGCCGGATCCGCAACGGGCTCGCCAGTGCCGCCAGCCCCATCAGCGCCCCATACGGGCACAAGTTCCGGCACCAGAAATTCCTCAGCGCCATCGAGCCCGCGATTAACACCCCCAGCACCATCGCCGCCGCCAGGCTCAGGTGGCGGAAAAAGTCCAGCATCTTCACGTCCGCCACCACCGCGTAGGGCGACCGCATAAATGCCTCGATCTCCTCCACCGGCATGCTGTACACCGCATAGAGAAAGAACCCCAGCACCAGATACTTCAGCGGCCGTAGCGCCAGGTCCAGCCACCGCGGCGTCCGGAACGCGACCCTCATCCGCCGCCCCATCTCCCAAAGCTGCTCCGACAACGTCCCCACCGGACATAGCCACCCGCAGAAGGCCCTCCGCAGCACCAGCGAGATCAGTAGAAACACCGCCACCAGCACCATCGCCGCCGGATGAATCGCCGGCATGTTGCCCGTTGCCGCAAACGCCTTCAGGTTCAGCAGCCCCGCGATCGGCAGCCATCCCTCGACGCCGGCCGGCCGCGCCCCCGCCGCCTCGCCCCTCTCGCACTGCCGCACAAACAGCACGAACTCCGCCCCGATCCAGACGTTCAACGCCAGGAAGGCGAACTGCACCGAGCGCCTCAGGCTCCCTCTCCGGCGGCCCGCGCGGCGGCGAATGTTTTTGGTCTTCATGGCGGCCTCTGGTTTCAGAGTATGGTGAAAGGTGCCGCCCGGGCAGTGACCAAAGTCACGCCCCGCGGCACACGCTCGTTATGATTCCCCGCGAACACGGCGCCTGGTCCATGCTGCTCACCCCCTTCGCCGCCGCCGCGCTGCTCTCCGGCCGCCTCAGTTGGGCCGAGCCCGTCGCCCTCGCCGCCGTTCTCGCCGCCTTCCTCGCCAAGGAGCCCCTCATCGCCCTCGCCCGCCAGCGCTTCGTCTGGAAACAGCCCCGCCCCGAATCCTCCGCCGCCCTCCGTTGGCTTTCCGTCGAAGCGCTCGTTCTCGCCCTCTGCGGCCTGCTGCTCGCCCGCGTCTGGCCCTGGCCCGCCCTCGCCGCGCTCGCCGTCTCCGCCGCCGCTTTTTCCGCCCTCGCGGTTTTCCTCACCCTCCGCAATCGCCAGCGCGCCCCCTGGTTCCAGATCGCCAGCGCCGCCGCGCTCACTTCTTCCTCGCTCGCCGCCTGCCTGTCTGCCCTCGGCCGCCTGCCCTCCTGGTGCTGGCTCCTCTGGGCCTCCTGCGCTCTCCAGGCCGCTGCCGGCATCCTTGTCGTTCACGCCCGCCTCGACGCCCGCATCGCGGCGCGCAAAAATCTCCCGCCTCCGCCGGCTTCCCGCCGCGCCGCCTTCTCCATCCTCGCCGTTCTCCCCATCGCCTCCTGCGCCCTCGTCCTGGCCGGCCGCGCTCCGCTGGCCGCCGTTTTTGTCCTTCCCTTCGCCGCCTATTGGTTTGAGCTCCGCCGCCAGCTCAGCCCACTCTCTCTGCGCATGCCCCTCCGCACCGCCGGCCTGCAGGCCATGTCCCTCTCGCTCGCCTTCACCGCCCTCCTCACCGCCTCCCTCTGGCCCCGCTGACCTCAGTCTCTATTTGTCGAACGCCAGGCGGTTTCGCTCGAAGTCGAAGTCTGCGCGCTTCGACATGAGGACCCGAACCCCAAGCACGCCGTCGATCCCAGTCGGATAGCCGTCGAGGGGCGCATCCGATAGGAAACCCTCCACCCGATCTTGAAGAGCTCCGCCGACTCCCACCGCCGGCAGCAATACGCGATTCAGCCGCGAACTCCCCGAGAGGTGATTCAACAACAACTCTCCGCGGACCGGGAGAGTCGGAAGCCTGCCTCGTGTGCGGCGCTCGAACAGGACCAGACGGTTGCTTCCGGTGTCGACCAGGACGCGAAACGGCCGGCCGGAGATCGTGACCTCCACCGTCAGGAACGGGGGCGTGAGCTCGAGCCGTACACTCGGATCGCGCTGTTCCACGGGCCCGAGGGCCAACCAGCGGCCCTCGTAATCAACGCTGAAGCTGCTTCGCGCCAGCACGTCCAGTCCAACAATCGCGTCCACGCCGTGAAGGAACGACAGATCCGCGACACCAACCGGTACCGCGCGGGCTCGGAGAGAACCGAGGCGAACCTCGGGCAGGACCGCCGTCTCCTTTCGGGCCCGCTGACCGAAGGCAATATACTCGCCCTTCCGGACATCGAGTGCGAGCTTCTTCGCGATTCTTCGATCCACGATGCTGGGAATCGTCCCGGTGTCAATGAGGAATCTCAATCCTTCCAGCGGGCCGATAGCGCCATGCGCGACGATCAGGTGGCGATCGAGTAATTCGATTTTGAGGGGAGTAAGATCTGTTGCCGGCGCCGGCGAGCCCGACATCAGCGCCATCCCGAGAAGTCCCCCGAATCCAGCGATTGTAAATCTCATGTTGGCCTCCACTGCGCCTGGCGAGCGAGGTCAACGTTAGATCAGGACGGCCGTCTGGATCGATGGATCGGCGCTGGTATCGCCCTGACATGGAAATGACAGACTAAGTTGCTCATCTCAAAGGGGCAGTTAGAGATCACGACGCCGGTGATAGACTTAGTAGCAAAAGGAGCACTCGCCATAGCGGTGCCGGGCCGGTTCCATCACGTCGGCTTCGGAACGTTCCAACTGGATCTTCGGGCGCGAGAGCTTCGCCGCAACGGCGTCCGGGTGCGGCTCCCCGATCAATCCATCCAGGTATTGGCGCTGCTGCTCGAGCACTCCGGCGATGTGGTGACGCGCGAGGAGCTTCATCAAAAACTTTGGCCGAACGGGACGATAGTCGAGTTCGACCAGTGCATCAATGCCGCGGTGAAGCGGCTGCGCCAGGCACTGGAGGATACAGTCGGGGCTCCCCGCTATATCGAAACCCTGCCGCGGCTGGGCTACCGCTTCATCGCTCCCATAGAGCAGGCTCCGGCCGAAGAAGTCATTCCCTCACCCAAACCCGAAGCCAAACCCGGCGAACGCGAAGGAGACATCGTCTCTCACTACCGAATTCTGGAGAAAATTGGCGGCGGCGGAATGGGTATCGTCTATAAAGCCGAGGACACCCGCCTGGGCCGTACGGTCGCTCTGAAATTCCTGCCCGAGGAGCTCCTGGAAAACAAGGCTTCGCTCGACCGCTTTCAACGCGAGGGACGCGCGGCCTCCGCCCTGAACCATCCCAATATCTGCACGCTTTACGACGTCGGCCAGGCGGGCGCGCATCCCTTCCTCGCGATGGAACTCCTGGAGGGGCAGACACTGCTTCAACTCATCGCCGCCGGCCCGCTGGCGATCGCGTCAATCCTCGACCTCGGCTCCCAAATCGCCGACGCGCTGGACGCCGCGCACGGCAAAGGCATCGTGCATCGGGACATCAAACCGTCGAACATCTTCGTAACGACGCGCGGCTCGGCCAAGATCATGGATTTCGGTGTTGCCAAACTCGCGCCCGGACCGGCGAGTTCTCCGAATGCCGGCTCCACGGACCTGCAAAGCATTCCCGGGGCACCCATGGGGACGGTGGCCTACATGTCGCCCGAGCAGGCGCGCGGCGAGGCTCTGGACGCCCGAACCGACTTGTTTTCCTTCGGTGTAGTTCTGTATGAGATGGCGACCGGCCACCAACCGTTTCAGGGCGGCACGACAGCGCTGACCTTCGACGCCATCCTCAATAGGACGCCCACCCCCGCAGTTCATTGGCGTCCGGACTTGCCCCCCGGACTCGCGCTGATCATCGACAACTCTCTCGAAAAGGATCGGAATGTCCGCAGCCAGACGGCTGCCGGGTTGTGCGCCGCCCTCAAGCGCCTGAAGCAGGACATAGCCTCATCGAAACTCCCGGCGCTTCCGGCAACGCCCCCGCTGTATGCTCTGCAGACCCCGGCTGGCCGCGCCGCCAGGGCCGTCTCGCCGCGATCGGGAATTGCCAGGCGGCGGCTGATGGCCGGTGTCCTCGCTTCGTTCCTGGCTGCAAGCGCGGGCGTTACCTGGCTCCTTACGCGCTCCTCGGCAGCGCCTCAGATGCTACGGCAGCGTAAGCTTACCGCCCATTCCGAGGAGTCGCCCGTCGAACGAGCGGCTATTTCACCGGATGGCAAATACTTGGGTTACTCGGATAACCGCGGTATCTATATTCAACTACAAGGGACCGGAGAGACTCAAAGAATACCTGCCCCAGTGGGCTTCCACCCGGGCGAGGACACCTGGAGCTTCGTCGGGTGGTATCCGGATTCGGCCTATTTCCTCGCCACTCTCGAAGCCCCGGGACGCCCACGAAGCCTGTGGTCCAGTCCGATCCTGGGCGGAGCACCGAGGAAACTGGCACAAGGCGTGGACCAGGGAGCGGTCTCCCCTGATGGTTCGTCTATTGCGTTCCTGAAAGATCCTGTCGCAGACAAATACCGTGAAATCTGGCTGATGGGTCCCCAGGGCGAGTCTCCCCGCAAAGTGTTCACTGCGGGGGACCAGTGCGGAGTCGCAGACCTCAAATGGTCCCCGGCGGGGAACCGGATCGCATACCAGTTTTTCGATCGGACATCACGATTTGTAGAGAGCTGTGACCTCAACGGGGCAGCCAGGCACAGGATCGTCGCCGACGATCTCCTCATTAACATCGACTGGATATATCCGGGGCGGTTCATTTACTCGCGAGGAGTCGAAGATAGCCCCGTTCTGGCTTCGAACTTATGGGAGCTAAGAGTTGACGATATTACCGGAGCTCCGCGAGGCAAGCCGCACAGGCTCACGGATTGGTCGGGGTTCCTCGTTTGGGGAATGAGCGCCACCTCCGACGGAAAGCACCTTTCGTTCTTGCGCGGAACGTATTATCGACCGATTCACCTTGCGGAAATCACAGACAATGGAACAGTGCTCAAATCCCGCCCGCTGATCGCGGATGAGTACTTCAACATTCCGATGGGCTGGACCGCGGACTCGCGGGAAGTAATCTTCACCTCCGATCGCGGAGGAACACATGGAATCTACAAGCAGGCACTCGATGCAGCCGCTCCCGAGATGATGAGCGCTTCGTTCGCTCTCGACGTGGACGTCGCCCGGCTGAGCCCCGAAGGGTCATGGATCTTATTTAGCACCGCGCCGCGCAAATCCCCTCGCGCGATGCCGTCGCGTCTCTACCGGCTCTCAGTGGATGGCGGCGCGGCCGAATCTGTTTTCGAAGCCGATGATCTTTACAATCTGAGTTGCAGCGGCAAAGCGGCGAATCTTTGTGTGTACAGTTCAATCAGCGGAGGTGGGCGGGAGCTTGTCCTCACGGCCTTTCATCCCATCGCCGGCAAGGGCAGGGAACTGCTGCGAATTCCCATCGATCCCCGCGGCGGCGGTTACAGTTGGATGCTCTCCCCCGACGGCACGCAAGTCGCGTTCGTGTGGGAGCACGTGAATCCCAATCAAGTCCAATTCATTCGCCTCGATGGCCACGGCACCCGCACGGTCGAGGTACCGGGACCATTTTTCACATGTACCAGTGTCGAGTGGGCACATGATTCCAAGAGCGTGTTTATGGGAACCGAGGGAAGCCATAGAGCCACGCTGCTGCGCGTCGATCTCGAGGGAAATATACAGCCGGTCTGGCAGCAGTCCCACGATGGCGCCATCGGCGGCTCGCCATCCCCCGATGGACGCCACATTGCCATCGGAGCAACCGGTTTCAACAGGAACGTTTGGATGATCGACAACTTCTGATTCCGGAAGCGCCTCGCACGATTCTCAGTACGCCAGCGTCTCCCCAATCGCCCGCCGCACCTGCTCGGCCGACGGCAGCGCCTCCAGTTCCAGCCCCGGCGCCGACGGTACAAACGTGTCCCGCGCGCCTACTCTCCTCACCGGCGCGTCCAGCGCGTCGATGCAGCTCTCCGCGATGCGTGCCGCCACCTCCGCCCCAAACCCCATCGTCAGCGAATCCTCGTGCACAATTACCACCCGGCTCGTCTTTCGCACGCTCTCCCGGATCAGCTCCTCGTCGAGCGGCGCAATCGAGCGCAGGTCGATCACCTCGATCGACGCCCCTTCCTGCTCCCAATGCCGCGCCGCCTCCAACGCCAGGTACACGCCCGCCCCCCACGTCACCACCGTCGCGTCACTGCCCGCCCTCCGGATCCGCCCCCGCCCGAAGGGAATCACGTACTCGGCTCCCGGCTCCGGCGTCTTCGCCTGCGGCTTGCGATACAGCCCCTTGTGCTCCAGAAACACCACCGGATCCTCGCTCCGCGCCGCCGCCTTGATTAATCCCTTGGCGTCCTCGGCGCAGCTCGGATACACCACCCTCCACCCCGGTATGTGCGCGAAGAAGCCCTCCACGTTCGCCGAGTGCCACGGCCCTCCCTTGATGTAACCGCCCACCGCCACCCGCACCACCACCGGGCAGCTCCACTCGCCCTGGCTCCGCCACCGCACCGTCGGGATCTCGTCGCGCAACTGCATCGCCGCCGGCCACAGATAATCGCCGAACTGCATCTCTACGATCGGCTTGTACCCCGCAATCGCCATCCCGCCCGCGATCCCCGCAATGCTCGCCTCCGCCAGCGCCGAATTGCTCACTCTACCCGGAAACCGGTCCGCCAGTCCCCTCGTCACTCCGAACACACCGCCCTTGGGATCGGCCACGTCCTCGCCCCACATCACGATCTTCGCGTTCCGCTCCATTTCCTCCCGCAGCCCATGATTGATCGCGTCGATCATCGTCACCGGCTCGGCGCTCACATAGCGCGGCGCCCACTCCTCCGCGCCCACACCCGCGCCGCTGTAAATGTGCGCCATCAACTCCGCGCCCCCCGCCGGCTCCGGCCGCGCGTCGGCCGCCTCCGCCGCACGCTCCACTTCTTGCTTCACCTCCTCGCGCACTCGCGCCGCTTCCTCCGCCGTCAGCCGCCCCGCTTCCCTCAACTCCCTCTCCAGCCGCGCCAGCGGATCGCGCTCCGCCGCCGCCCTCAGCTCCTCCCCGCTCCGGTATTTGCGATGGTCGTCGGAGGAAGAATGCGGGTCCAGCCTCACCACCTTCGCCTCGATCAACACCGGCCCTCCGCCCCCGCGGATCCGTTCAATCAACGCCGGCGCCGCCGCATAAATCTCCTCCCACGACGTCCCGTCCACCTCCACCGCCTTCACGCCAAACCCCTCGGCGATCCGCCGCACCGACGACGCCGTCTGCGTCCCCTGCGGCACGCTGATCGCATACCCGTTGTTCTGCACCACAAACAACACCGGCAGCGCCTCGCGCGCCGCCCAGTTCAGCGCTTCGAAAAATTCCCCCTCGCTCGTCGCCCCTTCGCCCGATTCCACATACACCAGCGCGTCGCTGCCCTCCGCCTTCAGAGCCTTCGCCGTCCCCACCGCCGGCAGATACTGCGAGCCCGTGCACGCCGTCTGCGCCACCAGCTTCAGCTCGCGCGAGGAGAAATGCTCCGGCATGTTCCGCCCCCGCGAATTCGCGTCCCCCTCGCGCCCCAGCATCCCCAGAAAAATCTGCTCCAGGCTCAGCCCAACGCCGATCGCCGTCGCCTTTGACCGGTAATAGGTGTAAAACCAATCGTGCCCCGGCCGCAGCAGCAGCGCCAGGCCCGCCTGCGTCACTTCGTGCCCCCGCCCCGACGCCACGAACCCGCACTTCCCCTGCTTCGTGAACGCCTTCATCCTCTCTTCCACCCAGTACTCCGCCAGCGCTTTGCGATACAGTTTCAGTGTGAGTTCCTTCGGTGCTCCGCCAATCCTTCGTTCTTCCTCAATCTCGACCCGTACCATCGTTTATCCTTTCCGGCGCGTTTCTTTTCCACCTCCAGTCTCGCCGCTCGCGCCGATTTTGGAAGTGACTTTAGTCACGCCCCCCCGCCATGCCGCGTGAATCCTCCGGCTCCCTCGCCGCCCTCCTCGCCGCCAATCCCCTCTTCGCCGCCCTCGACGAAGCCGAGCTTTCCCATCTCACCCGCCGCACCGTTGTCCGCCGCTTCGCCGCCGGCGAAATGCTCTTCTCCGAAGGCGACCCCTGCGCCGGCCTCTTCATCGTCGCCTCCGGCCGCGTCCGCATCTTCAAAACCTCGCCCAACGGCCGCGAGCAGGTGCTAGCCATCGAGGGTCCCGGCAGCTCCGTCGCCGAGCTCCCCATCTTCGACGGTGGTCCCTATCCCGCCTCCGTCGCCGCCCTCGAGCCTTCCGAGCTCGCCTTCGTCTCCCGCTCCGATTTCCGCGCTCTCTGCCTCGAACATCCCCAGGTCGCCCTCAAACTCCTCCAGGTCGTCGGCGCCCGCCTCCGCCGCCTCGTCGGCATCATCGAGGAGCTCTCCTTCACCACCCTTCGCCAGCGCCTCATCTCCTGGCTCCTCCGCGAAGCCCGCGACCACGGCGCCCCCCGCGGCCCCGCCCTCGTCTTCCCCCTCGGCGTCAGCCACCAGGAACTCGCCGCCCGCATCGGCACCGTCCGCGAGCTCGTCAGCCGCAACCTCGCCCGCCTCCAGGCCCAGGGTTTCATCGCTATCGAAGGCCGCGAAATCGTCATCCCGGACCCCTCCGCCCTCGAAGCCGAGCTCGATTCCGTCCTCTAAACTCTCTTTTCCCGCCGCCCGTGACTTAAGTCACTGCCCCGTTCCCCCCTCCCGCCTTACCTTGGAGCTGGAGATAGCAAAAATGTCCGTCACACCAACTCAATCCGTCACCGATATCGTCCGCACCCACCCCGCTGCCGTCGGCGTCTTTGAAGCCCTGGGCATCGATTACTGCTGCGGCGGCGCCAACTCCCTCGCCGAGGCCTGCCGCCGCGTCAACGTTCCCGTCCACAGCGTCGTCGCCGATCTCGAGTGTGCCCTGTCCACTCCGCCTCCGGAGGACGACAGCCGCTGGCTCTCCGCTCCTCTGGCCGAGCTCGCCGACGTCATCGTCTTTCGTCACCACTCCTTCGTTCGCCGCGAGCTCCCGCGCCTCTCCGCCCTCGCCGCCAAAGTCCACGACCGCCACGGCGCCACCCATCCCGAGCTCGCCTCCATCCGCGACCTCCTCGACGTCCTCTCCGCCGAGCTCTTCCCCCACATGCTCAAGGAAGAACGCGTCCTGTTCCCGCTCATCAAGCAACTGGACGCCTCTCCCCACGCCCCCTCCATGCCCCTGCTCGCTCCCATCCGCCACATGATGGACGATCACGACGACGCCGGCGAACTGCTCCGCAAAATCCGCGCCCTTGCCTCCGGCTTCGAGCCTCCCCCCGAGGCCTGCGCCAGCTACAACGCCCTTTACTCCGGCCTCGAAGCTTTCGAAAAGGACATGCACCACCACATCCATCTCGAAAACAACATCCTTTTCCCCCGCGCCCTCGAGTCCGAGCGCCGGAGCTGACCCGCCATGGCCGCCCAGGCTGCCTTCCCCATCCTCGCGCCCCGCTCCGAGGCCGTCCGCCGCGAGTCCGCCCTCCAGACCCTGCTCACCACCTTCGTCTCCTCCGGACTCGCCTTTCTCCTTCTGCCCGGCACCTTCCTCGGCGTCTGGAACCTCATCGCCATCAGCGGCCACCGCTCCGCCCACTCCCTCTCGCCCGCCTGGATCCAGGCTCACGGCCACGCCCAGATCTTCGGCTGGATCGGCTCCTTCATCCTCGGCATCGGCTTCCACTCGCTCTCTAAAATGGGCGCCGTCAGCCCCGCATCCCTCCGCAGCGGCTGGCTGAGCTGGTCCCTGTGGACCGTCGGCGTCGCCGCCCGCTGGTTCTCCGGTGTCTACGCCTGGCACTGGCGCCTGCTCTTCCCGCTTTCGAGCGCCTTCGAACTCGCCGCCTTCCTTGTCTTCTTCGCCACCGTCCGCCGCCACAAGCCCGCGTCCGCTTCCTCCGCCGCGCCCCAAGCGCCCATTCCCATCTGGATGCGTCTCGTCCTCGCCTCCACCGTCGTCTTCCTCCTGACCCTCCTGCTCGGCCTCGCCGGCTCCATCGCCGCCGCCGTCTCTTCCTCCGAGCCCGCCTTCGGCCCCTCCTTCGACCGCCGCTACCTCCTGCTCTCCGCCTGGGGCTTCCTCGTCCTCTCCATCTGGGGCTTCAACGCCCGCTGGCTCCCTGTCTTCCTCGGCCTTCCCCAACCCCGCCCCCGCGCCCTGCTCGCCGCCTTCTCGCTGCTCGTTTCCGCTCTCGCCCTCGGCTTCCTCGGCCTTTCCACGCTCCCCGCGCTCATTCTGATCGCCGCCTCCCTCGCCTCCGCCTACGGGCTCCACGTCTTTGAGCACCGCATCCAGCCCGCCAAAACCGTGGGCGTCCACCGCTCGTTCCCCTTTTTCGTCCGCCTCACTTACGTCTGGCTCCTGATTGCCTCCTCGCTCACCCTCGCCGCCTCGCTGGCCGACCGAAACGGCGGCTTCACCGGAGCCTCCCGCCACGCCCTCACCGTCGGCTTCGCCGCCGCCATGGTCTTCGCCATCGGCCAGCGCGTCCTGCCCGCCTTCTGCGGTATGCGGCTGTTGTTCAGCAAGCGCCTCATGTTCGCCTCGCTCGCCCTGCTCAACGCCGGCTGCCTCCTCCGCGTCGCCTCCGAAATCCCCGCCTATGAAGGCTTCTACGCTCCCGCCTGGCGCCTGCTCCCCGTCTCCGCCGCCATCGAGCTCACCGCCGTCGCCCTGTTCTGCTTCAACCTCCTGGTCACCGTTCTCCGCCCTCCGGTGCGCTCCCCCGCCGTTCTCTAAATCCTGCGGCGCGCGCGCTCCCTACTGCCGCTCCTTGATCTGATTGAGCAGCGGGATCTCCTTTACCGTTTTGGGCGGTGGGAACGACTTGAGGTAGGCGTAGATGTCTCTCAACTCCTCCTCCGTCGCCGACTTCTCCGTGTAGGCCGGCATCTCGCCCGCCGGCCGCCGCACGTATCGAATCAGATCCTGCGCCCGGAATACCATCGGCACGATCCGCGCCCCCGCTCTGCCTCCCTGTCCGGCGTAGCCATGGCATTCATAGCAGCCGATTTTCGTGAACAGCACCTTACCCTTCGCCGCGTCCCCCTCGGGAGTCGAGCCGCTCTGCTGAGCCGCCGCCATCGCCGCGGCCGCAAAAATAAGCAGGATAATCCGATTCATCTGCGTCACCTCGGTTGCGTCACAACGTCGATCAGCGCGGGCTCGCCCCGCTTCACCACCTCAATCGCCCCCCGGATCGCCGGCCCCAGATCGTTGGGATTCTCAATCGGACCGGCGCTGTACATTCCGTACGCCTTCGCCATGAGCGCATAGTCGATATTCGGATTCGTGATCGCCGTGCCGATCTGCGCCTGGTCCGGACGCCGCTGCGCCCGGTTCGCCATATCCTGCAGGTACATCATCTCCTGGTGATAGGCGCGGTTGTTATGCATGATCGTCAGCAGCGGAATCTGGTGATGAGCGGCCGTCCACAATACGCCCGGCGCATAGTTGAGATCGCCGTCGCACTGGATGTTCACGCTCAGCCGCCCGTGCTTCTTGTTCGCCAGCGCCGCTCCCACCGCCGCCGGCGCGCCGTAGCCGATCCCATACGCGCCCTGCCCTCCGATGTATTGATAGTGCTTGTCGAAATCCCACAACCGTCCCGGCCAGTTGCTGACGAATACGGTTTCCGAAACCAGAGACCAGTCTTCATGCCGTATCTGGTTCCATAGCTCGGCCGCCATCCGCGCCGTGCTCACCGGGCTCGCGTCCCAGCCGTAAGCGGCGTCTTCGAAGTCCCGGTCCCGATTCTCCTTGTGCCTCTCGGCCAGCCGTTTCCCGCGTTCCTCCATGGCCCGCTTCCGGTCGGGCGTGATCCGTTTCCGGCACGCCTCGATCAGCGAAGGCAGCGTCGCCTCGGCATCGGCAGCCATCGACAGATCGGCCTCCGCGAAGCGGCTGAAATCCTGATAATTGCTCCGGCTGAACAGGTCTTCCGACGTGATCGTGATGAGCTTCGTCCCCGGTTTGATCAGCGTCCGGTTCACCATGCCCATGCGGTTGATCGGAGTCTGACGGTGAGTCGCAAACCAGAGATCGGATACCTCAAGCGCCAGAATCGCGTCCGCTTCCGAAAAACTCCCGCTGTTGTACAACGGATGACTGGATGGAAAAATCATCCGCTGGTGGCGGTCCTGAACCGGCGCCTGCAGCGTCTCGGCCAGCTCCACCAGCAGCTTGATCCCGTTCGGCGTCCGCGCCACGCGCCCCGCGTAGATCACCGGGTTCTCCGCCTCCACCAGCATCCGCGCCGCTTCTGCCACCGCGCCCGAATCTCCGGCCGGCGGCGACGCCAGCGCCAGCTTCGGAACGTGCAGCGTCCTCCGGTCCTTCTCCGGCATCGGCTCTTCCTGCAGTTGCCCGTTCGCCGTGATCACCACCGGCATCATCGGCGGAGTCATCGCAATCTTGTACGCCCTCACCGCCGATTCCGCGAAGTGCCCCAGCGATATCGGCGAGTCGTCCCATTTCGTGAAGTCGCGAACCATCGCCGGCGCGTCCTGCACGCTATGCTTCCACTCGACATCGCCCCGCCGGAAATTGATTTCCTGCTCGTTGCCCAGCACGACGAACACCGGCACGCGGTCCGCAAACGCGTTATAAATCGCCATCGACGCATGCTGCAGTCCCACCGTGCCGTGCGCCATGATCAGCAGCGGCTTGCCTTCAATCTTGAAGTACCCGTGCGCCATCGCCACCGACGATTCCTCGTGGCAGCACGTGATCCACTCCGGCGCCCGATTGCCGCCGTAGTTGATGAAGGATTCCTGCAACCCGCGGAAGCTCGACCCCGGATTGGCGCAGATGTAGTCGAACCCCAGGCTCTTCAGCACGTCCACCATGAAGTCCGCGCCTGGCCGGTCGGTGGTGTAGACATCCACCCGCGGAGCCGGAGGCGTCGTCTCCATCGCGATCTGCTCAGCCGACGGCGGCGGCGCCAGCCTCCGCCCGGCTTCGGCCTGTTGCGCCTCGGCGCCCGGCGGTTTCCCCAGCAGCGCCGCCGCGCCCGTCGCCGCCCCCTTCAGAAAATTGCGGCGGTCACAGAATGCTTTCTTGCTTCTGCCCATGGGGATCTCCCTTCGAGCGCGACGTCTGCACCCGTCCTTGCGGCTGCCCGAGTGTGGAATTGATTCTACACCCTGTCCTGCCTCGCCGCTTCCGCTTACCGCCGGAGTTGCTACGCTATCCCCATGCGGCCTCAACCCCTCATCGCCGTCACCGATGTCGAGGCCAGCAGCCTCTGGTACCAGCGTCTGCTCGGCTGCCGCAGCAACCATGGCGGCCGCGAGTACGAGCAGTTAGTCTTCGATAACCGGCTTGTCCTCCAGCTACACAGCTTCGAAGTAACACACGATCACGTCCCCATCGGCGATCCTGGAGCCAGGCCTTACGGAAACGGCGTCTTACTCTGGTTCGAGGTCGACGACTTCGACGCCGTCATGCGGCGCGCCGCCGAAATGAACGTCGAGATCGTCATGCCCCGCCATCGAAACCCTCCCGATGGCGAAGGCGGTCCGAATCACTGGGAATGCTGGATGCGGGACCCCGATGGCTACGTCGTCGTCGTTGCCAGCCCCTACGGCACCGCCGGCGGAACATGGCGTCCCGGCTAACTCAGCGCCGCCCCTGCGTAGGCACGCCTCACCGCGGCCCGTCCCCCTCGCGCCGTCCGCGCAACTCCGCCTCCTCCGCATTCGCCACGCCCCTTGCCCCGCCGCGTGATCCGCCGCAAAACGCCCGCGGCTTTTCGCTCCGCCGCCGTCCCCCGTTCACGGCGCCGGCACCAGCAGCGCCTTGCCGATCACCGTCGTGAAGCCGTCCAGCATATTGAGAAAGCCGAAGCCGAACAACGGAAACGTGCGGAGTTGATAAAGATGCTCCGCGTTCTGCCACGCCGACTCCCGGGCAGCGCTCACATTCCAGGCCGCGATTGTATCCTCCAGGTGGGAAACCGCCGGCAGTGCCCCGCCGGGCAGGCGCACGTTCAGCGTGTTCTTGGCGGTTTCAATGAGGCCGTCAAGGGTGGAGTTGAGTGCCGTGTAGTCGCTGTAGTGTTTTCCGCCGTGATCGGGACTTGTCCCCATCACCTCGCACGTTGCCACGATGGCTTCCGGCAGGTCGTGGTTGATATGCGCGTTAATGCCGGCCAGCGCGAACTGGATGCGCGCAATCGCGCCCTGGCTGCGGCTGTTGAACAGAACCTGCCAGCAATCGGGCGCCGTCCGGCCGGAGAGCCAGGATTGGAGCGCCGAAAAGTAGAGATGCGCGAATTCTACGTCCAGCCGCGCCAGCCACGCGGCATCGGTGAATCCCCCGCCGGCAATCCGCGCCTCCACCGCCTGCGTCACCTGCAAATAAAGCCAGTTGAACCATTTCAGGCCATCGGCATCGGCGCAAGTGTTTTCGATCGCCCGCAGAGTGAGCAGGACGTCGGAAACAGACTGCGGAGTGCCCTGAACATAGCCTAGAAGCGCATCGTCGTAAGGGAACATGGCTATTGATAGCCCGCGTTCCGCCGCCCTACTGTTTCCGCACCATCGCGAATCCCCACAGCGTATCGCCCGCGCCCACTACCACATACTGTGTTCCATCCAGCTCGTATGTCATGGGCCCGTTCGTTACGCTGCTCCCGAGGTTCGCATGCCACAAAGGTTCGCCGCCGGTCGCCTCCAACGCCACGAAATTGTTCGCCGCGTCTCCCGTAAAAACCAGATTCCCCGCCGTGCTCAGCACGCCCGCCCGGCTTCCGGCGCCTTCCCACTTGTGGCTCCAGACGATCTTTCCCGTCCGGTAGTCGATCGCTTCCAGGCTGCTCTGCGAGTGTCCTCCCCGGTCGTTTCCGGCCCACCCCTCGGGCTTCTCATTGTCGTCGTAGATGTAGTAGATGCTCCACGCATCGCTCGCGTTGATGTAAAACAGTCCGGTCTGCGGGCTGAAGCTGGGCGGCGGCCAATTGGCGGCGCCGCTCTGATTCGGCGACACCAGCGCGCCATCGGGCTGCGGCATCTTCGCGGGATCGGGAATCGGCTGCCCCTTGGCGTCAAGGCCCTTCGCCCAGTTCGCGTTGGCGAACTTCGTCGACACGATGTTCTTGCCGTTGGTCCGGTCGAGAACAAAAAAGTACCCGTTGCGGCTGGCCTGAGCCAGCAGCTTTCGGGGCTTCCCGTCCACGTCGCCGTCGATCAGCATCGGCACTTCGATCGCATCCCAGTCGTGCGTATCGTGCGGCGACGGCTGAAAGTACCACGCCAGCTTTCCCGTGTCGGGATTCAGCGCGACGATGCTCTCGGTGTACAGATTGTCTCCCTGCCGCGCTTTGCCCGCGATCACCGGCTGCGGATTCCCCGTACCGAAGTAGAGAAGATTCAACTCGGGGTCGTATGTCGATGGGCCCCATGTCATGCCGCCGCCGTGCATCATCGCGTCGACGCTCGGCCACGTCTTTGCTTCGGCGTCGCCGGGGTCCGGATGCGTGTACCAGCGCCATTGCAGCGCCCCGGTCTCCGGATCGTGGGATTCGATGTAGCCCGGAATGTCCAGGTCGTCGCCGCTCACCCCGGTAATGATGTGGTTCTTGATCACCAGCGGCGCGATCGATCCGAAGTAAAACTGATCCAGATCGCAGATCGGCGCGTGCCAGCGTTCCTTGCCGTCTTTCAGATTCAGCGATACCAGATTGCAGTCTGGCGTCTCGAAATAGAGCCAATTGCCGTAAACCGCCACGCCGCGGTTCCCGATGTGAATGCCGCCTTTCGATTCCCACGTGTAGTTCCACACCTCGCGTCCGTCCCGCGCATCGATTGCCCATACGTGGTCGGGAATCGTGAAATAGAGAACTCCATCCAGCAGCACCGGCGTAGCCTTGATCGCGCCGCCCGATTCGCCCGCCCCGATCCGGAATACCCACGCCAGGCTCAGCGAGTCGATGTTGGCTGCGTTCACCTTTTCGAGCTTGCTGAACCGGCGCCCCGAATAGTCGCCGTTGTACATCGGCCAGGTGTCGGGCGTCGGTTGGAGCAGCGTGGCCGGGTTCAGAATCTGCGCCGCCAGGCCGGCCGTCATCAGAACTCCCGCCCCCGCCGCCCGCCCCCAGTGAGACATCAAACTCCTCATTTCATCGTCTCCAGATACGCCAGCAAGTCATGTATGTTTTTGTCGCTATAAACATCGAGCAGCTCGACGTGCGCCGCATATGGATCCTTCTTCTCCACCTTCAGCTCCGCCGTGCGCTTCCACGAACGGTAAGCGCCCGTTGAATCCCGCAGCGCGACGTTGAAATCGTCCAGGTGCGCCAGCGTCCCCGTAACGGCAGCACCCGTTGGCGGAGTCACCGTCACCATCACCGGCTGAGAAGAGGCCGCGCGGCCGCCTCGCCCCAGACTGAATGTCCGCGGGAACACCAGCTTCTGCTGCAGCGACACCGGATCGTATTTCCCCGCGATGTGCGCCAGATCGCCCGTCGGGGAATGGCATGAGCCGCACCGGCCCGCGCCCTCGAAGAACTCCTGTCCGGCCTTGGCGTCGCCGGTAAGAACGTTGATCGGTTGCCGGTACGGTCCGCTCCGCAGCGTCTCGTCCACCATTGCGTGGAGGAAATGCGAGAGATCTTTAATTTGGGGCTCCGTCAGCGAAGCGCTCGGCTTGCCGCTCTGCATGGGATGGCCCTTCGCCAGAAATGGTCCGATCGTGTTCCCGTAGCGGTCGTGCAGCACCACGAGCGAGCGAACCAAGTCGGGCCCGCGCGAACTCTCGGGCGCGTCATCGCGCGATCCCCTCGCCTTCGATCCGTGGCAGGTCAGACATTCCGCGATGTACACGGTTCGCCCGCGCGCCTCGGCCGCCGGATCGACCACCTGCCGGTCGTTCGGCCCCATGGTCAGCCCGAACCCTCCGCCCGCCCGCCTGCGTCCCGGAGTCGATGCCGGCGCCGCGCCCGGCGGAAAACTCTTCGCCAGGTAGTCCACGATCACCGGAAGATCCGCGTCTTTGATCTTCGCGCCCTTAGCGATCATGTCCGTCACGACGGTGCCCCACTGGTCGCGGCTCATGCCCCGCCCCAGCACCATGTTGGCGGAGTGGCAGGCTCCGCACGCGCGCTGGTATGTCGCCTTGCCGGGCCCCTCCGGCAGCGCTTGCGCACTGCCGTTGAGCGCCGCGGCGCCGATCCCCAGAATGAGCCAAACGGTTTTTCGCATCGAGTTCTTATCAATCCTGCATGATTTCCATCGCCTGCCGCAAATTCGCCGGCGCATCGCCTCAGCCCTTCCACCAAGTGCGGTTCCCCCGCGCCCACACCACCATCACCACAAACGCCCGCCCTCATCTGCAGGCACAAGCTCTGCCCGATCCCCGCCCCGCTCAACTCACATGTCCCCGGCAGCAAACCTGGAATCATCAGTATAACCATCCACGTTCCATTGATCGCCCCGCACGAAGGCCGGCTTCCCCTCGTGCATCGACAAACGGATTGAACTCACCTGCCGCGCTGGAATACACTTGTATCGCTTTGCCCGTCGCCTCTACTCTTCTCAGTTGCGCGCAACAGCGGAAATCAAGACACTGTTCCAGGACAGGAGCTTCTACCATCGTGAAGACATTCAGAGTTGCAAAATGCATCGGAGTTCTATCGCTTGGCGGACTCCTGCTGGCGCAGCAGACGCCCCCGCCCAAATCCTGCCCCCCGGAGGGATTTAGCGGCGGATTCAGCCGCGGTTGCCCGCAGAAACAGTTTGCGAATCCGTCGGACATCTCGGCTATGATGGCGGCGTTGCCCGATAAGCCGTTCGCAACGCCGCAAAGCCTTCGCCATGTCCTCGTATTGTGCAGGGCTGTCGGCTGGGTGCACACTTCCATTCCCTTGGCGTCGAAGATGGTCGAGTATCTCGGAGACAAGACGGGGGCGTGGATGACCGACATCACTTACGATTCCGCCGCGATCACCCCTGAGAATCTCCAGCATTATGATGCCGTCTTTCTCGACAGCACAACAGGCGAGTTCCTCGACGATCCCAACGACAAAGCGGTGTCCGACGCGCGGCGGCAGGCGCTTCTCAATTTTGTGAAGGGCGGCAAGGGTCTGGCGGGCATTCACGCCGCCACCGATTCCTACCACACCAGCGGCCGCCCCACTTCACCCGGCGCCCCGCCCCCCGCGCCCACGGGCACCTGGCCTGAATTCAACGAAATGATCGGCGGCTTTTTCAAATTTCATTGGACCTACCCGACCTTGATCCCCGTCAAGATTGACGATCCGAACAGCCCGCTGACCTCCATGTTTCCGGCTCGTGGCTATGAGATTGTCGACGAGACCTACACCTTCGCGCAGGACTCGTTCAGCCGCAAACGTGTTCACGTGTTGACCAGCATCAACTACAAACGGATGAGTGCGGAAGATAAGGCGAAGGAACCCGCCGCCACCCGGCGCACCGATGGCGACTACGCACTGAGCTATATCCAACGCGTCGGCAATGGCCGTGTATTCTACGAAGCGCACGGCCACGATGAGAAGGTCTACGCTCTGCGGCCCTTTGTTGCCCACATGCTCGCGGGTATTCAATACGCCCTCGGCGATCTCAAGGCCGACGATAGCCCCAGCGAGAAATAGATCTCGCCAACCGGCGCTCCCGGCGCAGCCGGGCGCTGCGTCAGACTTTTCCGTCGCCTTCGCTCCGCTCTCATACCTGTCGGGCCGGCCGTCAGCCCTGGAGGAGCCTGGTCCCGGACGTGGATGATAGACTCGATTCATTCCCGGGGCTCCGGTCTCGGCGCGCCGATCGCAGCCTTCGGCATGGACGGCAGGTCGAAACACTTATGGCGAACGGCGGCGACGCTTACACGGCTTTCATCGCGCGGTATCCCGGCTACCTCGATACGGAACGGCTCGATCAGTTGCGCGCCACCGAGTACCGCCGCCTCGATGAACACGGCGGCGTGTACCTCGATTACACCGGCGGGTCGCTCTATGCCGAATCGCAGCTTCAGCGTCATCTCGATCTGTTGCGCGACGGCATCTTTGGGAATCCGCACTCGGCAAACCCCACCTCCGCGGCGATGACCGGCCACGTGGAGCGCACCCGCGGCCTCGTCCTGCGCTATTTTCACGCCTCCGGCGATTACTATCTCGTGTTCACGCAGAACGCTTCCGCGGCCTTGAAGCTTGTCGGCGAGTCCTTCCCGTTCGCCCCGGGCGGACGCTTCCTCGCGGCCTTCGACAACCACAACTCCGCGAACGGCATTCGTGAGTTTGCCCGCGCCAAGGGTGCGTCCATCGCCTACGCGCCGCTCACCTCCCCCGGTCTGCGTCTGGACCTCGCCCGGTTGGACAAGCTGCTCGATGAGGCGGACCCGGCCCGCGAAAATCTGTTCGTGTTCCCGGCCCAGTCAAACTTTTCCGGAGTCCGGCACCCGCTCGATCTCGTTGCGAACGCGCGGCGCCGCGGCTGGCGCGTGCTCCTGGATGCCGCCGCTTTTGTGCCCACGAATCCGCTTGACCTGACCGATGTGAAGCCCGACTTCGTCAGCCTGTCCTTCTATAAGATGTTCGGATATCCAACGGGCGTGGGCGCGCTGCTGATCCGGCGCTCGGCCTTTCCGGTGCTCAAGCGTCCCTGGTTTGCCGGCGGGACAGTCAACTTCGCCTCCGTTCAAGGGCAGGCGCACATGCTGTCGCCCTCGGAGGCGGCCTTCGAGGATGGAACGCTGAATTACCTCGCCATCCCCGCCGTCGAGACCGGGCTTGAATATATTCAGTCCATCGGCATCGAAACCATCCACCGGCGCGTTCACTGCCTCACGGGCTGGCTGCTCGAACAATTCATGTCGCTTCGCCACGAGAACGGCCGCGCCATGGTGCGAATCTACGGGCCGGCCGCCAATCAGGACCGAGGCGGAACCGTGACCTTCAATCTTTACGATCCCCACGGACACCTTCTCGATTACCGGCGCGTGGAGGAGTTGGCCGGCCAGGAAGGAATCTCGCTGCGCACCGGCTGCTTCTGCAACCCCGGAGCGGGTGAGACCGCCGAAGGCCTCACCGAGGAAGACATGCGGGCCGCGCAGCAGCTCGGCGACGGGATCAGCCTGCTGAGTTTCTCGCAAATGATGCAAAGCGATGGCCGCAATAAAAGTGCCGGGGCCATTCGCGCTTCCCTTGGCATCGCTTCGAACTTCGCCGACGTGGAGCGCTTTCTCAACTTCATTGCCGGTTTCCGCAATCAGACGCGTTTGACCATCGGTGAGGTCACCTTCGACATCGACTCCTGCCGCGTGATTCGCGACGGAAGTTGAATCGCCCGCTTCGATATGCCTCAACGGCGCCCCCGCCGGACCCCGGCGAGCCCCCGGGCAACAAGCCGCCCACCGCGAGGGAATGCTGCCCATCCCCATTCTCTGCGCCGCGATCGTTTCGAGCATCCATGCCGCGGTTTGCACAGCCGCGCGGTTGTCGATACTTTAGATGTGGCTCGGATGGAGTCATCCGGAGGAACGAGTCGTGTTGATGAGATTCACAAGTCTCCTGATTCCCCTGATCCTGCTGACCGCGTCCCGGGCCGGCGCGCAAACAACTCCGCTGCCGCAGATCCGCCAGGATCGCGCCGTGAAGCAACTATTCGTCGCCGGCGAGCCGTTCATCATGTTGGCCGGCGAACTTCATAACTCAAGTGCGTCGAGCGTCGAGTACATGAGCCCGATCTGGAACAAAATCGCCGGCCTGCACCTCAATACGGTGATCGGCACCGTCAGTTGGGAGTTGCTCGAACCCTCCGAAGGCCAATTCGACTTCTCGCTCGTAGACGCGCAGATCGCCGGCGCTCGCCGGCTCGGCATGAAGCTTGTCCTCATCTGGTTCGCCACATGGAAGAACGCCGGCTCCAGCTACGTGCCCTATTGGGTCAAAGCGGATCGGAAGCGGTTCCCGCCGATGGTAGTGAAGGTCCGCCCCAATAACGGAATGTCCTCGTTCCTGGCCTCCTACATGGAGCAGCAGGCCGCCGGACCGCTCAGCCCGCTCGGCGAGGAGACGCTGAAAGCCGACGCCAGGGCGTTCGCCGCGCTGATGCGGCACATCAAAGAAGTGGATCCCCAGCACACCGTCGTCATGATGCAGGTCGAAAACGAAGCGGGCGTCCTGGGCGATAGTCGTGACCGTTCTCCGCTCGCCGAAGCCGCCTGGTCCAAGCCGGTGCCCGCCGTCCTGATGAACTACTTCGTCCAACACAAGGACGATCTTGTTCCCGAGACGCGGGAAGTTTGGGAAAGAAGCGGCCGCAAGACGAGCGGCACTTGGTCCGAGGTCTTCGGCGCCGGCGAATGGGCCGATGAAGTTTTCATGGCCTATTCCATGGGCCGCTTCATCGGTGAGGTGGCCAGGGCGGGGAAGGCGGAACTGAACATTCCTATGTATGCGAACGCCTGGCTCGGCCCGCAGCCTGGTCAGGACTTGCCCGGCGCGTACCCGAGCGGCGGGCCCGTTGCCCGCGTCATCGACGTCTACCGTGCGGCCGCCCCGTCGCTCGATCTGCTCGCTCCGGACATCTACGTTCCCGATTTCAAGGGCACATGTGCGCTCTACGCCCGCTCCGGCAACCCGCTGTTCATCCCCGAAGCTCGCGACCAGGCCGGCAATCTGTTCTGGGCCCTCGGCCGCCACGCCGCTTTGGGCTGGTCTCCCTTCGGCGTCGAAGATCTCAATCCCGACGGCCAGGTCGCTCAGGCCTACAAGGCCCTTTCCGAAATGCTGCCGCAGCTCGCCCAATGGCAGGCCGCCGGGAAGGTCTCGGCGATCCTTGTCGACGATCGCCAACCCCCCGAGCCGGCATCG
>DAIDHC010000131.1 GCA_027452065.1 Bryobacterales bacterium | reverse complement strand
GCGTGACGAATGCTGCCGGGTTGGGGGTTGAGCGTGGTCCGGGGGCGGCGCGGGGTGGGGTTGCGGATGCTGCCGGGTGGGGTTTGGGGTGGTTAGGGGCTGCGGCGGCGGAATGGCGTTGGAGGGGACGGGCTGGCCGTGCCGCGGGTGGGGAGTCGGGGCGGGGGTGAGTTTCGATGGAGACAGGTGGAGGTGAGAGATGGAGCTTTATCCACTGAAAGTTTTTTTGACGGTGGTGACGGAGAAGAGTTTTTCGCGGGCGGCCGAGAAATTGATGCGGACGCAGCCGGCGATTTCCCTGGCCATCTCGAAGCTGGAGGCGGACCTGAATGAAAAACTTCTGGACCGCTCGGGGAAGAACCTGGTGGTGACGGACGCGGGCAGAATCGTGCTCGAGTACGCGCGGCGGTTCGAGAATTTGGGCAGCGGGCTGGAGAACGCTCTGGCCGAGCTGCGGGACAACTCGGCCGGAAGGCTGATTATCGGGGCGAATGAATCGACGGCGCTGTACCTTTTAAAGCACATTTCGCAGTACCGGAGGCGGTATCCGAAAGTCAAGGTACAGATCCGGAGGAGCCTTTCGAGCAAGATTCCGTCCGAGATCATCGACGGCGACCTGGAGATGGGGATCATCAACTACGACCCGGACGACGACCGTCTGGCGGCGCACACGATTTTCACCGATCACCTGTCGTTCGTGGTGTCGCCCCAGCATCGATTCGCGGCGCTCGAGGAAGTGCCGATCACGGAGCTGGGGATGGAAACCTTCATCGCGCACAACGTGCTGTCGCCCTACCGGGCGCTGGTGCTGCGGGAGTTTCAGAAATGGAAAGTGCCGCTGAACATGGACGTGGAGATGCCGACGGTGGAGACGATCCGGAAGCTGGTGCAGCGCAACGAGGGCGTGGCGTTTCTGCCGCGGATGTGCGTGGAACAGGAGTTGCAGCAAGGAACGCTGAAGGAGATCCGGGTGAAGGAGATGCAGATGGAACGGAAGGTGCGGCTGCTATATCCGGCCAAGCGAGGGCTGAGCCATGCGGCGAAGGCGTTTCTGGAACTGGTGGCCGAGGAAGAGAAGAAGGCCTGAAAAAGAGCGCGCCGCCCCGGGGAATGGACCGGAGCGGCGGCGGAGCGCAAGAAGAGTTAAAAGACGTAGGAGATGCCGAATGAGGGCACGATCTGCTGCATCCAGCCTGAGATGCCAGCGCCGGGGGCCGGAGCGATGACCTGATTCGGGAATGGCGACAGGTAGTCGTGGACCTCGATGCGGAGCTGGAGGTGAGGCGAGACGTTAAACTTGATGCCGCCGCCGACCGAGACGAGGCCGATCAACTGATTGGTTTTGGTGAGCAGTGCGTACTGCTCTAAAGGTTGATAGGCCTGTTCCTGGCCGGTGCCGGAGTAGATTTTGAAGCCGCCGCCGGCGGCAAGGAACGGGCGGACGCGGGAGGCCCGGGGGGCGAAGTGGTAGAGAAAGTCGTAGTGGAAGGCCTGAGTGCGGCCGGCGAACTGGGTCGAGGTCCCGCCGGAGGAGAGCTTGAGATCGCCGGTGGAGAAGTCGTAGCGGAACTCGCCGCCGAGGTGCGAACCGGAATTGTTGCCGAGCCAGGCGCTGCCGGCGATGCCGGTGGCGATGCCGGCGCTGGCCGAGCCAGCCGGAGACGAAACGGAATTGCTGGTGTTAAAGCTGCCTCCCACGGCACCGCCCACTTCCCAGTTCTGCGCGGCGGCAGGCGGGAGGGCGGTCAGGAGAAGGAGAAGCGAATTTAGAATCGGATGCTTCATGAGAGCCGGGGCCGAATGGTCATGGTCAATTAATCACGCGGACATCAATACTTGTGTAGCCGCCGTCCTGGCTGATGGCGAAGGGAACGTTGAAGCCTGTGGGTACGCCCTTGGGGACGGTGACGTTGATCTGGTAGACGCCGATCTGGCCGGGGGCGAGACCGGAGAACTGGACGGGGAGCGAGGAGCCGCCCAGGGTCACCTGGGGGACGTCGACGGTGGTGGCGAGCGGGCTTGAAGGAGCGGGCTGGCCGGAGGGAACCGACGGCATGGTGAGGCCAAGGCCGGTGAGGTAGATGGTGAGCGTGTCGCCGAAGTGGATGGGATTCGACAGAGTAACCAGTTGCTGATTGCCGTCGCGAATGATGGTGGGGATGTGGGAGATCGGGCCGGCCGAGCCGGAGCGGAAGACGCTGGGAGCGCCGGGCATGATCTGGACGTTGTAGGTATTGCTGGTGCCGCCGGGAGTGTGGAGGATGAGTGAGACGTCGCCGACGGCCTGGAACGGCATCTGGGCGTTGATCTGGTTGGGCGAAACGTAGAGGATGGGCAGGGCGAGGCCGTTCACGCCGAGGCAGGAATCGGCCAGGGCGGTGGGCAGCGGGACCTGGCTGGTGGCCTGGTTAACGGGGCTGAGATTCTGTCCGTAAATGGTGATCAGTCCGCCGGGCGCGATGGACGGACTGCCGTCGGCGGCGTTGACGACGCTTTGGATCACGGGCTGCGCGACGCCGGTGTCATAGCTCCAGGGGAGCGCGACGAAGCCGGAGACAGTGAGCACGATGATGGAGTTGCGATTGGCCAGCGGCGCGACGGTGCGGGTGAAGCCGGAGCTGAAGATGGTGCTGAGGGGTCCGGTGAGGGGCGCTTCGGCCAGGCGCGTGGAGGTGACGACGGGGTTGCCGGAGGCGGCGGCCGAGAGGTCGACACGCTCCATGACGCCGGCAGCCGAAGCGGGGCCGGAGGGCGCGGGAGCGCCGGAGCCGGATCCGCCGGAGCCAGCCGAGCCGGAGCCGCCGGGGTTGGCGCTGGTCAGCAATGGGGTCATGGCGCGGAAGCCGCCCTGATCGACGAAGGCGAAGCCGGAGGGGGCGCCGGTGGCCGACTCAAGCTGCATTTCGGGCACGAGCGAAGAATCGAGCAGACTGTCGCCGGCGACGAACTGGTTGAAGTTGGAGGCGGCGTAGGCGCCGGAAAGGGAAGAAAGATCCTTGCGGGAGGCGGCGAAGGTGTCGCGGTTGGCGTCGTAGAGCAGGAGGCTGCCGTCGGCGCCGGCGGCCAGAATGGAGGAGCCGTTGGTGGAGGCGGTAACGACGGTGTCGTTATTGATGAGGTTGGTAAAGACGCCGAGCGAGGGGAGAGCCGAGCCGGTGCGCGAGGGCAGATCGAGGCTGACGATGTGCGAGGTGCCGTCGTAGTATTGCGCGGCGGCCAGGATGCGGTTGGAAGAACTGGCGAGGGAGAAGGCGGAGTAGCCGTCGGGCATGCGGATGGGATCGAGGGTCTGGAGGGTGATCAGGTCGTAGACGCTGACGATCTGGGACTGCTCATCGGCGACCAGCAGGTAGTGCTGGTCGAACGTGATGGCCATGCCGGTGGGCACGTTGCCGGTTTTGAGCGCGGCGATCTGGTTGAAGGTGGTGCCGTCAAAGACCAGGACCTCGTCGGTATCCTGGCGGAGGACATAGAAGCGGTTGCGGACGGGATCGGCGAGGACATCGACCAGCAGGCCGGGGACATTGACGATGGTGCCGCGCTGGTCGGACTGGCGGCCGTTGATCAGAACGCGGACCGGATCGGGGATATTGACGGCCTGGGAGGAGGAAAGGGAGAGCGATGCGGTGACGGTGCCGTTCTGACCGCCGAAGGCGGAGGGATCGACGGAGACGTGAACGGTGGCCGGGGTGACGCCGCTCGAAGGGCTGACGTTGACGCCGGGCGTGGAGCTGGATAGGGAGAAGGCGGTGTTGCCGCCGCCGGGATCGAAGATGGTGAGGGACTGGACGGCGACCTGGGAGGAGCAGGGCTGGCCCTGGAAGAGGAGGTCGCGCTGGGCGGCGACGACGCGGGGTTGGAGGGCGAGCGAGCCGACGGGCAAGACGAGGACGCCGCTGGCCGAGACGCTATAGAGAGTATTGCCGTCGGGCGACAGGAGGCTCTTGCCGGTGGTGTTTTCCGGGAGGTTGAGGCGTTGGTAGACGCGGAGGTTGTTCTGGTCGACGATCTGGAGTACGGGGGGTTCGCCGGCGGTGGCCGGGATCTGGGCGTAGATGAGGCCGCGGGCCGAATCGAAGGCCGAAGTGCCGACGCCGGCCTCATTGGCGCGCTGGGGGAAGTAGCTGAGGAATTCTCCCTGGGTGTTGAGAAGCACCCAGCCGGCGACGAAAAGGGTGCCGTTCTGATTGACGCTGACCACGTGGGGGGCGAGCACGCCGGAGTAGAGGGTGATGCCGCCGGGCCAGAGGCTGTGTCCGTTGACCTGGAAGCGGAAGGTGAAGGTGCTGGTGGAGCCGCCCAAGCCGTAAATGGTCATCCCGTCGCCGGAGACGGCGAGCGAGGCGTTGGTGATCTGAGCCGGGACGTTGGCCGGCGGCACGGGGAGCGTCTGGTTGACGAGGCCCGAGATGGTGCCAATCTGCTGGGAGGTCTGGAGGACGGGGTCGAACAGGAGGAAGCTGGACTGGGTGACGACCAGGGCGAGTCCGTCCATGCCGAACGCGACGCCGAGAGGGGCATCGCCGAGGGCGAAGGTCTGGGTGGTCTGGGTGGTGAGGTCGATGACGGTGAGGGCGTTGGAGGGGGACTGGGGCGCGGCGAAGTTGCCGTAGTTGGTGGCCAGAAGCCATCGGCCGTCGGGGGAAAGAGCGAGGGAGCCGGGAGGAGCCGAGACCGGGATCGAGGTTTGAATACTATTGGTAGCCAGCGACATGACATCGATCTCGTTGCCGGTGAAATTGGCGATGTAGAGCAGCCCCCTGGCTGGATCCAGGGCAATGTCGGCCGACTGGCCACCAATCGAAACGACGGTGCCGAAGGCGCCGCAGAGCGCAGGCAGCGATGCGCCGAACCAGAGTCCTACTGTTAACCACCGAAAACTGCTTCGCATAACTTCAGTTCCTTGTCCGTCCCTTTGTTCTCCTGAAAATCGTCGCGGCGGCAGGGCGCAGAGCCGCTGGAGCGACCTGCCGCCGGTGACCGGTTTACTCCACGCTTTTTTTGCGGCGGAGCACGATAACGCCAATGAACACAACCGCCAGTACGGCGCATACGATTCGAATCAACGAAGCGTCCATTTTGTTTCTCCTTTCCCGGTAAATTCGCTTTCATTCCTCACATATTGGTCATCATGGGGATCATCTCCCGTACGATGCGGACCGCCAGCGGTCCGACCGTCACCACGAACAGCGACGGCAGGATGCAGAAGAAAATCGGAAACACGAGCTTGACGCCGAGCTTGGCGGCTTTTTCCTCGGCCACCTGGCGGGCCTGCACGCGCATGAACTCGGAGTGGCCGCGGAGGCTCTGGGCGACGCCGGTGCCAAAGCGGTCGGCCTGGATGAGGACGGCGACCAGTTTTTTGAGATCCTCGACGCCGGAGCGGTCGGCGAGATTGCGCAGCGCCTCGGCGCGGCGTTTTCCTGCTTTGAGCTCGAGATTGACGAGGGCGAACTCCTCGCTGATTTCCGGGTGCGCTTCTTCGAGCTCCTTGGAAACGTGGAGGATGGCCTGATCGAGTCCGAGGCCGGATTCGACGCAAACCACGAGCAGGTCGAGGGCGTTGGCCAAGCCGCGTTCAATTTGTTTCTGGCGCCGGCGGGCCAGGCGGAGCAGCACCTGGTTGGGCCCGAAGAAGCCGGCGGCGCAGGCAAAACCGGCGGCGGCGATCTTATTGTTGAGCTCCATATCGAGGCCGGCGACGGCGAAGACGGCGACCACCAGAAGAAGCATGCCGAAGAAGACCTTGGAGCCATAGAACATCTTGAGGGCGTTGGGGCCGCGGAAGCCGGCGCGAATGAGACGCCGCTGCATGACGGTGGCGTCCTTGGGCGAGGCCGGCATGAGATTTCCCAGCTTTTGGGCCATGTCGCGGAAGATGAGACTGGGATGCACCGGGGCGCGCTCGACATGGGCTTCGCCGGTGTTCTTGACGCGGTCGAGCACTTCTTTGGGCCGCACATAGAGCTTCCAGCCGATCAGCGAGATGGTCAGCGCGAGCAGGGCGAAAAGCAGAAAACTGAGTGCAAGCTCCATGGTCAGACCTCGATCTTCACGATCTTTTTGATGATGGCGTAGCCGATCAACTGGAGGCCGATGGCGGCTCCCATCATGTAGTGGCCGATTTCGTCCTGGAAGAAAAAGCGGATGTAGTCGGGGTTGACGACAAACATCATGATGGCGACGCCGACCGGGATGAGAGTGAGCGCGAGTCCGGTCATGCGGCCGTGGGCGCTGATGGCGCGGACGCGGCCGCGGAGCTTGAAACGCTCGCGGATGACATACGCGAGTTTGTCGAGAATCTCGGCCAGGTTGCCGCCGGTGCGCTTTTGCAGGATGACCGCCGAAACGAAGAAGTGGACGTCGAGCGAGGGCACGCGCTTGGAGAGTTTCTGCAGCGCGGCATCGAGCGGGAGGCCGAGATTGTGCTCCTCGAAGGAGCGGCGGAACTCGCCGGCCAGGGGCTCCTGGAATTCCTTGTGAATCATTTCGAGCGAGACTGAGAAGGCGTGGCCGGCGCGCATGGAGCGGGCGACGAACTCGAGGCTGTCGGGGAAGAGCGCCTCAAAACGCCGGAGGCGGGAGCCGCGCTTTTTCAGGACGAAGAGAACGGGAGCGGCGCCGGCGGCCAGAGCGGGCAGGAAGCTGAGCTGCTGGTAGGCGGTGGGCAGAAGGAACCAGGCGACGGCGAAGGCGGCGAGAAACAGGGCGAGGCAGGCGTGGATGAAGCGCCCGGAGTTCCAGCGCAGGCCAGCCTGTTCGAGCAGCTCGGTAACGCGAGCCTGAAGACGGAAGCGCCGCATGATGCCGCTGATGAGCAGGCCGGAGCCGATGTCTTTTTGGAACAGGACCGGGGTGCGGGCCGCCTTGCCTTCCTTTTTGCGCTTGCCGAGGGCTTTGCTGCCGGCCAGGCGCTGTTTCAGCCGGCCGGCGTCGGCCTTGCGCAGGTAGCGGGACAGGCCGAGCCAGATGAGCAGGATTCCGCCCCAGGCGGCGATGGCGATGAGCAGGAAGCTCAGCATGGCGCCTCCAGAGCGGGGGATTTCGGCGAAAGCGGGCCGGAAACGAACGGCATTCAGACCTCCACCACCTCGTCAAACAGCTCGGCGTCCAGGCGGATGCCGGCGGCGAGGAGCTTTTCGTAGAACTTGGGGCGGATGCCGGTGGCGGCGAAGCGGCCGACGACACGGTTCTCGCTGTCCAGGCCGCGTTTTTCGAAGACGAAGATGTCCTGAATGGTGATCATGTCGCCCTCCATGCCGGTGACCTCGGTGAGGTTCATGACGCGGCGCGAGCCGTCGCTGAGGCGCGAGGCCTGGACGAGGAGGTTGACGGCGCTGGCGATCTGCTGGCGGACCGAGACCAGTTGCATATTGGAGTTGGCCAGGGAGACCATGACCTCGAGCCGGGAGATGGCGTCACGAGGGCTGTTGGCGTGGACGGTGGTGAGCGAGCCGTCATGGCCGGTGTTCATGGCCTGGAGCATGTCGAGAGCTTCCTCGCCGCGGACCTCGCCGACGACGATGCGGTCCGGGCGCATGCGGAGGCTGTTGACCAGAAGCTCGCGCTGGCGGACGGCGCCGTGGCCTTCGAGATTGGGCGGGCGGGTTTCCAGGCGCGCCACATGGGGCTGCTTGAGCTGCAACTCGGCCGCGTCCTCGATGGTGACGATGCGTTCTTTGGGCGAAATGAAGGCCGACAGGGCGTTGAGGAGCGTTGTCTTACCGGCGCCGGTGCCGCCGGCGATGATGATGTTCATGCGCGCCTTGACGGCCGCTTCGAGCAGAGTCATCATGCCCGGGGTGAGAGCCTTGCGCTCGACCAGGTCGGCGGGCATGAGCTTGTCGGTGCTAAAGCGGCGGATGGAGACCAGCGGGCCGTCGACGGCGAGCGGGGGGATGATGGCGTTGACGCGCGAGCCGTCGGTGAGCCGGGCGTCGACCATCGGCGTGGATTCGTCCACGCGGCGGCCGACCTGGCTGACGATCTTGTCGATGATGCGGAGCAGGTGAGCCGAGTCGCGGAAGGAGATGCCGGTGAGCTCGAGCTGGCCCTTGCGCTCGACGTAGACCTGCTTGTGGGTGTTGACCAGGATGTCGGAAATGGTCGGATCCGAGAGCAGGGACTCGAGCGGGCCGAGCCCGAAGACCTCGTCCAGGACTTCGTCGATGATCTGCTGTTTTTCGACCGAGCTGAGCAGGGTCGGCTCGGCGTCGACCAGAGCGGCAAGCGCCTGGCGAATTTCGGCGCGGACGCGCTGGTTGTCGATGCTGGCCAGAGCGTCGAGATTGATCTTGTCCACCAGCTTGCGGTGGAGGGTGAACTTGAGCTCCTGGTATTCGGGCTTGAGCGCCTGGCGGACGCGCGCCGGATTGCGGAGCAGGCGCTGCTCCCAGTTCACGGCGCCGGATTTGGATTCCTGTGAAGTTTGCATAACTCGGGTTCCTAGCGGGCGGCCGGGGCTTCGGCCTTGTCGCGGCGCTTTTCTCCGGCCAGGCCGGCGGCCAGGGCGGCGACCGCTTTGCCGTATTCGGTTCCGGCGCCGACCGCGGCGCCGTCGAGCATCGCCGTCTGGATGGCGAAGGAATCGTCGGGGAGGCGGGCTTCGAGCGAAGCCGGGAAGAGGCGCTCGACGCTGGCCAGAGCGGTTTCGCCGCGGCGGTCGACGCGATTGAGCACAATGCGCACGCGCTCGGAGGGGAAGCCGAGCTGCTGGAGCGCGGCGAGGGCCTTACGGGACAGATGAAGGGTGGGCAGCTCAGGCGTGGCGAGCAGATAGACGCGGTCGGCCTGGCTCATCACGAAGAGGCTGAGCCTCTCAAAGACGGGAGGAAGATCGGCCAGCACCCAGTCGAAGCTCTGGCGGGCCGAATCGAGGAAGGCGCCGACGCGGTCGGGCTCGGGGAGCTGGCGCAAAGGGGAGGCAGGGGCGGGGAGGACGGCGATGCCCCCGGGCCCGGAGAGCGGGGAGGGAAGATCCCAAGATTGAGCCGGGGCGCGGCGGCCGGCGTGGGCGCCGTGTTCGCCGGAGACCAGATTCAGGCTGAAGGCCAGCGTGCCGCCGTTGAAATCGAGATCGGCGAGCAGCACTCTCTGACGGGCGCCGGAGCGCACGGCGAGAGCGACCTGGCGGGCGAGCGTCGAGGCGCCCGAGCCTTCCTTGGCGCTGGTGAAGGCGAGCAGGCGGCCGGCAGGCTGGGCGCTGGCGGCCGAGCTGAGAAGTTTGCGGACGCGGGCGGCGGCTTCCATCTGGCTGGCCGCCTCGAATGGCGCGTGAAGAAATTCGGTGGCGCCGGCGCGGACGGACTTGAGGATGGCCTCGGAGTTGTTCTCCGAATGGATGCCGATGACGCGGCAGGAGGGGAGCAGCGACAAGGATCCGCGGATGGTCTCGCAGGCGGCCTCGAGATCGCCGGCCAGATCGACCAGGACCACGTCGGGCCGGACCTGCTCGAGACGCATTTCGAGCGTCCGGCGGTTGGGATAGGACTTGAGCTCGGCGGCGATCTGGAAGGCCTGGGTGGAGGCCAGAGCGTCGACAAAGCTGCGGGCGAGGGCGCGGTCGGCGGCGACCAGCAGCGCAATCAGGGGAGCTTTCAGCTCATGCGAAGACGTATTGTTAGCCGGCATGGCTCAATTGCCTCCATGAAACCCAAGCAGAGCGTGGATCTTGCTCTGGGCGGGGGCGGCTTTGCCCTGCGTTGGGGCGTTCGGGCCCGGGGGATGGATGGGCTGGAGGAATTTCTCCGGCATCGGTGGAAGCTCCTGCTTCTCGCCCGGCTTGAGGGGCAGGGCGATCTGGGGCGTGACCAGGATGACCAGCTCGGTGCGGGAACGGGTTTCGTTCTTGCTGCGGAACAGGGCGCCGAGGATGGGGAGATTCGCCAGGCCGGGGATGTGAGTGAGAGTCTGGGTGACGGAGTCGTCCAGCAGGCCGGCGATGAGGAAGCTCTGGCCGGGGCCGAGCTCGACATAGGTTTCGGCCTTGCGCGTGGCCAGGGCGGGAATGGTGAAGCCGTTGAGGGTGATGGCGTTGGTGAAGTCGAGCGAAGAGACTTCCGGCTTGACGTGGATGCGGATGGTGTCGTTCTCGGTGATCTGGGGCATGAAGTTGAGCTTCACGCCGAACTCGCGGTACTGAATGGTGATGGCACCGGCGGCGGCGCCGCCCTGGAGGATGGGGATGGGGAACTCGCCGCCGACCACGAAGCTGGCCTCCTTGCCGTTGCTGGTGATCAGGTTCGGCTCGGCCAGGATCTGGAGAAGCTGGCGGGTCTGGAGGGCGCGAATGAAGGCGGCGAGGTTGAGACTCGGGCGGAAGGCGAAGATATTGAGGGCGTCGGAGATGGAGAACTGGCTGGTGGTGCCGGTGGCCGGCGCGCCGATGGTGCCGTTCAACTGGCTGAAGCTGGGCGCGGGAGCACCGCCGGGGGAGATGCCGCCGATGGTGTTGCCGGCCCCGGTGGAGACGAGATTGACGGCGAACTGATCGTCGACCGCGCGGTCGAGCAGAGCGAAGACGACGTGGAGCACCACCTGCTTTTCGGCGCCCTGGCTATCGAGCCGGAGGCTGTTGACGATGGTCTTGCCGAACGGAGCGGCGAGGGCGGCGGCGCGGTCGGCGATTTCCTTGGTGGGGACGTGGCCGGTGAGAGAGATGGAGTCGCGCGAGGAGTAGACCTCGATGTCGAGGCCGGGGAAGGTGTCGCGGATGAGGTGGCGGAGGGGATCGAGATTCTCCTCGACGGTGACGTTATAGAACTGTTTCTCGCCGGCGCGGCCCCAGACGATGACGGTGGCCGAGCCGTAGCCCTTGGCCTGAAGGAGGACCTCGCGGTGGGTAACCGGGCTGGCATCGACGACGGCGGGATCGCTGGTGGAAAGGCGATCGATGTCGGCCGGGTAGTCGAGAACGACGCTTTTGCCGACGGTGAGAGAAAGATCTTCGGCGGCGAGAGCGGGGGCGGCGGCGGCCCACACAAACAGCGGGACCAGCAGTGCGGCGGGGCACGCCAAGGCAGCGGTTTTCATTGCGGGCGAGCCTCCGTGGCGGATTTATCGGAAAGATTTTCGACAGTGCGCTTGGTTCCGCGGAAGACAACAATCTCGTCGGAGACCGGCGCCACGACGGCCGGTTTGGGCGCGGCGGCGGCGCGATGAATCGGAGCGCGGGGAGGTCCGGGCTCGTGCGGGACGGCGCGGGCGTGCATTCCGTAGAGCTCGGCCAGCTCGGTGCCGGGGGTCTTTTCGATGCGTTGATCGCCGGAGTTGCGGAGCACAAGCTGGATGCGGCCGTCGCTCGAGGCGAGGGTGAGCTTTTCGGCCTGCGGCGGGCTGACCAGCAGCGTCACCGTGGGCGAGGGCATGGCCTGGCCCTTGGCGTCGGCCTGCATGGTGGTGCCGGCCGAGAGCACGAGAATGTCCTGAAGACAGGTAGTGGTGACCATTTGCGGGGATTCGGGCGGGCGGCCTGTGACCAGCACGTCGACCCACATTCCGGGCAGGACGAAGCCGGCGACGCCGACCACGTCATTGACGCGGACGGTGACGGCGCGCATGCCGACGGGGATGACCGGGGCCAGGCCGATGCCGCTGCCCTTGGCCGCCAGGCGGCCGTCGAGCACGGGTTCCTCGGCGAGAATATTGCTGATGACGGGGCGGTCCAGGACATCTTCAATGCGGGCGAAGCCGCCTTTGGGGAAGGCCGTGGAGGGGAGTTTGACCAGGTGGACATCGGACCCCTTGAGAGTGATGCCGACGCCCAGCGGCCGGGTGGCGACGACAACGTCGCGGAGTTCCTGTTTGGCGTTGCCGTGCGAGCGTCCGGCACGCGCCAACTGGTAAAAGGCAGCCGACACCAGCAGGGCGAAGATGAGGCTGATTGCCAATACGCTCAAAAAGCGGCGGTCCATGGATCCTTTTCGTACCCTTTCCTACTGGAACTGATCGGCGGTAACGGCAAATGGCTTTAGGCCGCCAGCAAACTGATCCAGACGCCGACAGCGATGGCGGGAGCGTAGGGGATGGCCTGGAGGCTGGGGGAGGGGCGGCCGCGGCGGCCGAAGGAATGATTCCAAAGCCACTGGCCGGCCAAGGCGCCGCAGGCCAGCAGGGCGCCGCAGCCGGCGACCCAGAGAGCGGCGGCGAGCAGATGGTCGATGCCGACGAGGGCGCCGAAACCGGCCATGAGCTTGACATCGCCTCCGCCGAGGCCGCCGAGGGCGTAAAAGACCAGAAAGACGGCGAAGCCGGCGGCGGCGCCGAGTAGCGAGGAGACCGCGCCGCGCCAGCCCGAGACCATCGTATTGAAGAGCAGGCCGGCGGCGAGGGCGGCCAGCGGAATCCAGTTGGCCACGCGGCGGCGGGCCAGATCGTCAATCGAGGCCACCAGGCCAATCAGGACGGCAACCGCTACTTGAGCGTTCATCGACTCCTCCTTCTGTTCATTTCGGCCGGCCGGGCGGATCCTGCAGGAGAAACAGCAGCGCCTGGCCGTCGTCGTCGATCAGACGCCAGCGCGGATCGCGTTTCAGCAGCGAGGCCAGAGGCCAGGAGGCGGGGAGCAGAGCGGAGTCGAAGCGGTATTGGGCCAGCAGCGCGGACCAGCGGAAGTCGACGTTCATCAGGCGGACGTAGTCGCGGCCCAGGAGTTCGCCGTAGAAATCGCTGCGGCCGTCGAAGAAGACCTTTTGAGAGGGATAAAAGCGGTAGATCAGGTAATCGCCCCATTGATCGGAGGACAGCAGGCGGCGGGAGCCGAACAGGGCGGCGTGACGGTTGACCATGTTGACGGGGAAGGCCTCGGAGGGGAAATCGGCCGGAAAAGTTTTGGGAGGAAGGCCGGCGAGAAGAACGACGAGCAGCAGGGGGAGCCAGGGGCTGAGGCGGGCGAAATCGGGCCTGAGATCGGCGCCGACGCGGCGCAGGATGGAGAGAACGCTGGAGCGGGGAAGGCGCACGGAGGCTTCGACCCAAAGACGGTCGAGCTCGGGGGGAACGATCAGGCAGGCGGCGGCGGCAAACAGAGGAATGTGGCGGGCCGAGGACAGGGCGAAGTGGGCGAAGACAACCAGGAGAAGGGGTTCGACAAGGCGGGAGCGGAAAAGCATCCAGCCGGCGGCGGCGAGCGAGAGCAGGAGAAGGAATTCGAAGTAGCGCTCGTTGGCGGCGCGGAATGACGGGGCCTCAAACTCCTGGACGGCGGACTGGATCCAGCCGGACTGAAGATATTCCCAGACATGGCGGTGGAGGCGCCAACCGTAGGGATTGAGAAGAGTGGCGGCGGCGCAAGCGAGCGTGAGCCCGGCGGCGCGGAGGACGGCAGGAAAGGGGAGGCGGCCGAGACGCCATTCGAGAGCCGAGCCGGCGCAGAGGACGGCGAGGACGGGGAAGAGGGCGAAGACGCCGCCGTGGAGATTGGTCCAGAGGGCGGTGAGAGGGACGAGCAACCAGATGCGGGCCGAGGGATGGCGGCGGTCCGATTCGATCATTCCGAGGGCAACGGTCATGAGAAGGAGGGTGAACAGGTGGGGGCGGGCGAGGAAGTGAACGCTGGCGCTGGTGACGGCGAGGAGGGTGAAGGCGAGGGCGAGCAGAGGGTTGACGCCGCGGCGGAGCTGGGCGAACAGGAGCAGGGCGGCGAGGGCGAGGATGAGCGCGGCGGCGAGCAGGACGATGGATTTGAGGCCGTTCCAGGAGTACAACGCCGCGAACAGTACATCGGAGAGCCACTCCCAGGCGAACCAGGACGCGCCGGGGCGGGAGAAGGAAAAAAGATCGATGGAAGGGACCGAGCGGTGGGCGAGGATGTACTGGCCGGCGCGGATGTGCCAGCCGGTATCGCCGTCCATGAGCAGGCCTTTCCAGCCATAGGGGCCGGCCAGGAAGAGCCAGGCGAAGAGGCCGGCGAGGAAGCCGTCGGAAAAAGAAGGCGCCAGCCAGGCGAGGCGGCGCGGCCCGGGCTGGCGGGCCGGCTGCGGACGCGGGATGGCCGCCGGGGAGATCACCTCGTTGAGTACATCGGCCGGAGGCGGCCATTTCTGCAGGGGTTACTTCAAATGGTCATCGAACCACTGGATGGTGCGGGTGAGGAGGTCGCGGAGGTGGTCGGGGTTGTGGAACTGGTGGCCTTCACCGGGATAAACGATCAATTGCGTGGGGACGTTGAGGGTTTTGAGGGCGTGCCAGAACTCGAAGGACTGGGGAGCGGGGCATTCGCCGTCGCGGTCGCCGACGACGATCAGGGTCGGGGTTGTGACCTGCTTGATGTAGGTGATGGGGGAGCTGCGGGCGTAGGCGGCGGGGTTGTCGTAGACGGAGGCGCCGAAGTAGGGGATCATCCACTGGTCGATGGAGTTCTGGCCGTAGTAGCTTTGCCAGTTGGCGATGCCGGCGCCGGCGACGGCGGCGCGGAAGCGGTGGGTTTGGGTGACGGCCCACATGGTCATGTAGCCGCCGTAGCTCCAGCCGCCAAGGCCGATGCGGGAGGGGTCGATGGGGTAGGAGGCGAGGACGGAGTCAAGGCCGGCGAGGATATCGCGGAGGTCGCCGTAGCCGAAGTCGCGGGCATTGGCGCGGGTGAAGGCTTCGCCCTGGCCGTAGGAGCCGCGGGGGTTGGGGAAGAGGACGAAGTAGCCGCGGGCGGACAGGAGGGAGAGGTCGAAGAAGGAGCGGGGCCAGGCGGGTTTGCGGGCGCTGGCGGGGCCGCCGTGGATGCTGAC
>DAIDHC010000130.1 GCA_027452065.1 Bryobacterales bacterium | reverse complement strand
CGCTGGCGATGGCGGTGGCGGGGGTGGGAATGTACGGGGTGGCGGCTTACAATGTGACGCGGCGGAGGCATGAGATCGGGGTGAGGATGGCGCTGGGGGCGAGCGGGGGGAGAATTCTGAGGCTGGTGATGGGACAAGGGCTGCGCCAGGTGGGCGCGGGGGTGGTGGCGGGCGCGGCGTTGGCTTCGGGGGCCGGTTGGGCGTTGAGGGGGATGCTGTATGGCGTAGGTCCCGTGGACCCGGTATCGATCGCGGCGGTATGCGGGGGGCTGGCGGCTGTGGCGCTGGCGGCGGCGGCAGCTCCGGCGCGGCGGGCGGTGCGGCTGGATCCAGTGCAGACGCTCAGGCAAGACTGAGGGCGGGGACGGAGCGATGTGTCACACTGACACAGCGGGGCGGCCCGATGGCCCCGCGAGGCGCGGGTCGCAATCTGCAAAGCGTTGATAACATTAGGCTATCGGGCGGAACAGTTTCGGGGACACACATGCAGGGGCAAGGGTGAATTGATGGAGTCACCTTTAAACCTGCCCTCTGATTGCAACGGGCGAAGCGGAGGCGAGTGGCCATAGGAACGGCGTGCTTGCGGGAGCCGGTGTTTCGAGTTTTATTGAAGACCGCTCTTCTTTCGTTAGCAGGTTGCAACAGAGGGTTCTTTTTGAGTGACGGAGCCAACAATTCGATGCGAACGCGATTTGTGACGGACTTGATCTCGCCCCGGATCTAGGGAATCGGCGTAGAGTGGGTATTTCTGGTAAAGGAGTACAGGACGCGGGCCTTGCCAGGAAGAAAACCGAAGCGGGTTTTTGGCGCCCACGACGCCGTGGCCGGATCCAAGCCCATCCTGGGCAGACCGCATCGGAGCCGGACCTTCAGCTTCCCTACGACCCGGTTTCCGATGCGGCCCTTTTAGGCCCGGGCACTTGACGCGCCCGGGTATACGCCACATGATAACAGCACGCGGAGGAGCGTGGCTGGGGCCAGGGGAGTTCGCGTGGCGATGAAAATCTTCCTGTATTACATCGGTAAACCGAGGAATCGGGAAGCCAACGCGCTGGCGGCCGAGTACGTCGAGCGCATCGGGCATTATGCGCCGTGCGAGATGCGGGAAGTGAATCCGGCGAAATTTGAACCCCAGGAGAAGCACTCTTCTGCGGCTCGTATTTATCTGGACCCGGCGGGGCGGGGGATGAATTCGGGGCAACTGGCGGACTGGATCGGGCGTCTGGAGAATGAGGGGCGGGAGGTGGTGTTTGTGGTGGGAGGAGCCGACGGGCTGCCGGAGGCTTGGAAGCGGGACGGGGGCGGGGTGCTGTTGTCGTTGTCACCGATGACGTTTCCGCACGAGATGGCGCGGGCGATGGTGGCCGAGCAGATTTACCGGGCGTTCACAATGTTGAGGGGGCATCCGTATCCGCGGTAAAGACAGGGCTAGTGCGAGCGCTGCGCTAGACTAATGGAGTGGCATGGTTTAACCGGGAAAAACCGGCGATGGAGGGGGCTCCGGAGGGGGTCGACCGCCGGGTCAAGACGGAGGGGCTGTGGGAGAAGTGCGAGCACTGCGGGCAGATCATCTGGCGCAAGACGCTGGAGGATTCGCAGCAGGTATGTCCGAAGTGCGAGTATCATTTCCGGATCGACGCGCGGACGAGGCTGGGCCTGCTGTTCGACGACGGGCGGTATGAGGTTCACGACGCGGGGCTGAGCTCGAGCGACCCACTACAATTTGTGGACTCCAAGCCGTATGCGGAGAGGCTGCACTCGATGCGCCAGGCGACGGCATTGCCGGACGCGATGATCTCGGCTTCGGGGACACTGAACGGCAGGCGGGTGAACATCTGCGCCCTGGAGTTGAAGTTCATCGGGGGCAGCATGGGCGCGGCGATGGGCGAGCAGATCACGCGGGCTATCGAACGCTCGATCCGGGAGCGGGCGCCGCTGGTGATTGTATCGGCCTCGGGCGGGGCGAGAATGCAGGAAGGTGCAGTGAGCCTGATGCAGTTGGCCAAGATATCGGCGGCGCTGATGAAGATGGACGAGGCGAAGGTGCCGTTCATCAGCGTGTTGACGGATCCGACGACGGGCGGGGTGACGGCGAGTTTCGCGATGCTGGGAGATTTGAACATCGCCGAGCCGGGGGCATTGATCGGCTTCGCGGGACCGAGAGTGATTGAGCAGACGATCCGGCAGAAACTGCCGGATGAGTTCCAGCGGAGCGAATTTCTGCTGGAGCATGGATTCCTAGACGCGGTGGTGAAAAGGACGGAGATGAAGGAGTATCTGGCGAGGGCGCTGGATCTGCTGACGGCATGACGTTCACAGAGGAATATAAAGGACGGCTGGTGGAGACTCTGGCGGGGCTGGAGCTGGAGAGGGTGGAAGAGGCGATCCGGTGGTTTGAGGAGACCCGGGACGCAGGCAAGGCGATTTTCGTCTGCGGCAACGGGGGGAGCGCGTCTTCGGCGTCGCATTTCGTTTGCGACATGGTGAAGGGTGCGAGCTACGGCAAGCAGCGGCGGTTCCGGATCCAGGCGCTGACGGATTCGCTGCCGACGATCACGGCTTACTCAAACGATGTGGGCTACGGATGCGTGTTCGTGGAGCAGTTGAAGAATTTCGCGCAGGCCGGTGATCTGGTGATGTGCATCAGCGGGTCGGGGAACTCAGCGAACGTGATCGAGGCGGCTGAATACGCGACGTCGATCGGATGCCGGACGATCGGGCTGACGGGGCGGGATGGGGGAAAGCTGGCAGGGCGGGTGGCGCTGAACATTCACACCTCCTCGCCGCACATGGGGCGGATCGAGGATGCGCACATGATCGTGTGCCACATGATCGCCTATTACTTCATGGAGCGTTAGAGGAGCGGGCGACGGGCGGTCAGGCCGGTTCGTAGAAGCTGAGGGAGTTGCTGCCGTGGGTGAGGACGCGGAGGCGGCGGAGGGGGCCGCGGGTGTCAGGAAGAAGGGCGTGGGAATCGTGCTGGGCGATGACCCGGGGTTGGCTCCATCCGGCCAGGGCATCGAGGGCGGCGTCGTATTCGAGAGGGTGGGTGTAGGGCGGGTCGAGGAAGACGATGGCGCCGGGGATGGCGGCCTCGGGGAGCGAGCGGAGGGCGGAGGCGGCGGGGGTGCGGCGCAGGACGGCGCGGGATTCCAGGCCGAGCGAGCGCAGGTTTTCGTGAATGAGGGCGGCGGCGCGGGGGCTGTGTTCGAGAAAGACGGCGCGGACGGCGCCGCGGCTAAGGGCTTCGATGCCGACGGCTCCGGTGCCAGCGTAGGCGTCAATAAAGACGGAGCCTTCGATGACGGGGGCGAGGACATCGAACAGAGCCTGGCGCAGGCGGTCGGGCGTGGGGCGGGTGGCGGAGCCGGGGAGAGATTTTAATTTTCGGCTGCGGAATTCACCTCCGATGATGCGCATGGCGGTGTCCGGGTTCAGGCGACGTTGACCAGGCCGTAGCGGCGCTGCCAATGGGTACGGATGTGGGCGACGGCGCGGCGGAGATCTTCTTCCGACGGCGGGTTTTCTATGAAGGCGAGGGCTTCGCTGCGGGCGAGCTCGAGAAGCTCGCGGTCGCGGACGATGCTGGCGATGCGCAGGGCGGGGATGCCGGCCTGGCGCGTGCCGAAGAATTCGCCTGGGCCGCGGAGCTTCATGTCCATTTCGGCAATGTGAAAGCCGTCGGTGGAATCGACCAGTGTGCGGATGCGCTCGCGGGCGGCGTCGTTGAGCTTGGCGGTGACCAGCAGGCAGTAGCTTTGCGCGGGACCGCGGCCGACGCGTCCGCGGAGCTGATGGAGTTGCGCAAGACCGAAGCGCTCGGCCTGCTCGACGACCATGACGGTGGCGTTGGGGACATCGACGCCGACTTCGACGACGGTGGTGGACACCAGGATGCGGGTGCGGCCGGACTTGAAGTCCTGGATGGCAGCTTCCTTTTCCGGCGGCTTGAGCTTGCCGTGGAGGAGGCCGACGGCGACGCGGGGGAAGACGGTTTGGGAAAGGTGCTCGTGCATTTTGCGGGCGGCTTTCACGGCCTGGGTTTCGCTTTCGTCGATGACCGGATAGACGACATAGGCCTGGCGGCCGGCCTCGACCTGCTTCTGGAGGAAGCTGTAGACCTGCTCGATCTGGTCCTCGGTGACGTGGCGGGTGACGATCGGTTTGCGCCCCGGGGGGAGTTCGTCGATGGAGGAGACGTCGAGGTCTCCATAAAGGGTGAGGGCGAGGGTGCGGGGGATGGGCGTGGCGGTCATGACGAGGACGTCGGGGAAACGGCCGTCGCGGCGGCCTTTTTCAAAGAGGCGGAGGCGCTGCATGACCCCGAAGCGATGTTGTTCGTCGACGATGGCGAGGCCGAGGGCGGGAATTTCAACGTTTTCTTCGAGCAGGGCGTGGGTGCCGACGCAGATTTGCGCGCGGCCGGAGGCGATGGAGCTTTTGACGGCATCCTTCTCGCGGGCCGGCTGGGAGCCGGAGAGGAAGGCGACGGTGTAGCCGAGGGGATGGAAGAGGTTTTTGAAATAGACAAAGTGCTGGGCGGCGAGGACCTCGGTGGGGGCGAGGACGGCGGTCTGGAAGCCGTTTTCAACGGCAATGATGGCGGCTTCTGCGGCGACTAAAGTTTTGCCGCTGCCGACATCGCCCTGCAGGAGGCGGTTCATGGGATGAGGCTGGGCCATGTCGCGGGCGATTTCGCCGAGGACGCGCTTCTGGGCGATGGTCGGCTTGAAGGGGAGCATTTGTTTGATGCGCTCGCGGACGCGGGCGTCGAGGACGAAGGAGATACCGGGCTGGAGGCGGGCGCGGGAGCGCTTGAGGGCAAGGCCGCATTCGAGCCAGAAGAATTCCTCGAAGATGAGGCGGAGCTGCGCGTGGGTGCGGAAGGCGTTGAGGAGGCGGATGTCCTCGCCGGGGGGAGGGAAGTGGGCGAGGCGGAGGGCGGCGAGGCGGTCGGGGAGCTTGAGGCGCTGGCGGAGGAATACGGGCAGGGGGTCGGGCGGCTCCGGCAGCTCAAGAAGGACGCGGTGCATGAGGGTGCGGAGAGAGCGGGTGGAGATTTTGCCGGCGGCCTCGTAGATGGGGACGATGCGGCCGGTGTGCAGGGCGTCGTCGGCGGAGTCGTCTTCGCCGAGCCACTCGACCTCGGGGTGGAGCATGAGCAGATCTCCGGTATAGGAATCGAGCTCGATTTTGCCGTAAAGAGCGACTCGCTGGCCCTCGGCGAAGCGGTCGGCGAGGTAGGCGCCGTGGAACCAGCGGGCGCGAAGGCGATGGGGGCTTCCGTCGGTGAAGACGGCTTCGAAAAGGCCGAGGCTGGGGCGGCGGTAGGAGGCGAGGCGGGCGGAGTGGACCTGGACCAGGACGGTGGCGGTTTCCCCGGGAGCGAGAGCGGAGATGGGCTTGAGATTGGCGCGATCCTCGTAGCGAAAGGGGGCGTAGGCGAGAAGATCGTCGACGATGTGCAGACCTTTGGCGGCGAGGATTTCGGCGCGCGCGGGGCCGACGCCTCTGACGTACTGGAGGGGGGTGGTGAAGTCCAACGGCAAGATTCAGTTTACAAGAGGGGGTTGAAGAGAGGCCTGTAAAACGAGGGAGGATTGACGCGCGCGGGAAGGTGGAGGAGAATTGACCGCATGATGCGGAAATGGCTGGCGGTGATGGCGGCGTTGGGGATGGCCGCGGGGACGGCTGCGGCGCGGACGCCGAAGCAGTATACGATCGCGCAATTTCTCGATACGGTGAGCATGACCGGGGCGTCGTTTTCCTCCGACGAGAAGGCGATCCTGGTGTCGGCGAACAAGACGGGGATCTACAACGCGTATCGCATTCCGGTGGAAGGCGGGGCGATGGAGGCGGTGACGCATTCGCCGCGGGACACCACGTTCGCGCTGACGTATTTTCCGCGGGACGGGCGTGTGCTGTTCAGCCGGGACCAGGGCGGTAACGAGCGGTCTCACATTTATCTGCTCAGCCCGGACGGCAGCGAGCGGGACCTGACGCCGGGGGCATCCACGAAGGCGGAGTTCGTCGATTGGAGCCGCGATGAGCGGGCGTTTTATTACCTAAGCAACGCGCGGGACCCCAAGTATTTCGACGTGTTCCGGATGGAGGCGGACAAGCTGGAGCCGGAGCGGGTGTATGAGGATTCGACGGGGTACAACTTTGGCGGCATTTCGGGCGACGGGCGGTACCTGGCGTTCAGCAAACCGAAAACAACATCGGATTCCGATATATTTCTCTTCGACACGAAGACGCACGAGATGAAGGCGGTGACGCCGCATACGGGTTCGGTATTGAACCGGCCGGAGACGTTCGACCCGCAGTCGAAATACCTGTACTACCTGAGCAACGACGGATCGGATTTTCTGTACCTGGCGCGGCTGGAACTGGCGACGGGGCGGCGGGAGAAGGTGATTGAGAGAAAGTGGGACGTGGAGTTCGCGCGGTTCTCGCACAACGGCAAGTACATGGCCGTGGGCGTGAACGAGGACGCCCGGACGAAGGTGGAGTTGTATGAAGAGCCGGGCGGCAAGAAGGTGGATCTGCCGGCGATGCCGGAGGGGCAGATCACGTCAGTGCGGTTTTCGCGCAGCGAGAAGATGATGGCGTTTTACTTCAACGGGGACCGGTCGCCGGGGAATTTGTATGTTTACGACTTTGCCCAAGGCGAGGCGCGGAAGCTGACCGACAACATGAATCCGGCGATCGACCCGGCCGACCTGGTGGATTCGAAGGTGGTGCGTTATCCGTCGTTCGACAGGATGGAGATACCGGCGATCCTGTACCGGCCGCAGGAGGCAGAGGGAGAGCACAAGGCGCCGGCGCTGGTGTGGGTGCACGGCGGGCCGGGCGGGCAGACGACGACGGGGTATTCGGCGGTGATTCAGTATTACGTGAATCACGGCTACGCGATTCTGGGGGTGAACAACCGGGGAAGCTCGGGCTATGGGCAAAAGTTTTACATGGCCGACGACCGCAAGCACGGGCACGAGCCGCTGTGGGATTGCGTGGAGGCGAAGAAGTACCTGGCGGGGCTGGGATGGGTGGATCCGGAGCGGATCGGGATTATGGGCGGCAGCTACGGAGGGTACATGACGCTGGCGGCGCTCACGCTGCAGCCCAAGGCGTTCACGGTGGGTGTGGATCTGTTCGGCATTTCGAACTGGGTGCGGACGCTCGAATCGATTCCGCCCTGGTGGGAGGCACAGCGGGAGGCGCTGTACCAGGAGATCGGTGATCCGAAGAAGGACCGGGAGATGCTGATGGAGGTGTCGCCGCTATTCCACGTGGATCGGATCGAGCGGCCGTTGATGATATTGCAGGGGGCGAACGATCCGCGGGTGATCAAGGCGGAGTCGGACGACATGGTGGCGGCGGTGAAGAAGAAGGGGGGCATCGTGGAGTACGTGGTGTTTCCGGATGAGGGGCACGGGTTCAAGAAGAGGAAGAACCAGATTGAGGGATACGGGGCGGTGCTGCAGTTTCTGGACAAGTATTTGAAGGGTGTGGGAGGTGGGTGAGTGAGGGTGCGGCGCGGGGCCGAGGCGGGTTCCGCTACGCTAGAGGGTGAATGCAGGAAAACGGCGTATCGATGGAGCTTGAGGCGCCCGAGGCGCGGAGGGCGGGGCGCGGGGTGGCGGTATTCGCACTGGTGCTGCTGTTCATCGGGTTGAAGGCAGTGGGGAACCTCTCGCTGGCCTGGGGGATGAAGCACCAGGCGGAGGCGCTGTCGGCGAATCCGTTGGGATATGTGCTGGCGATGGCCAACCCGTTCGCGGCGCTGGGCGTGGCGATGCTGATCCTGGCGCTGTTGACGAGGATGGCGCTGCTCAGCAGGGCGGACTTGAGCTATGTGCTGCCGGTGACGGCGATCGGGTATGTGCTGGCGACGGCGATGGGACGGTTTGTGCTGCACGAGACGGTGAGCGGGGCGCGGTGGGCGGGAACGGTGTTCATTGTGATCGGCGCGGCGATGGTGAGCTCGACCGAGCAGACCACGACCGGCGGGGGAGAAGCGCGATGAAGTGGGTTCTGCTGGGGCTGATCATCGGGGCGACGGTGATGAGCGACGTGCTGCAGAGCCACGAGATGAAGCGGGCGGGCGCGCAATCGGTGGGACTGCGGGGATTGGGGAGGCTGCTCCGGGAGATCGCGGCGCGGCGGTATCTGATTCTGGCGATCGGGTGCATGGCGGTGTCGTTTTTCTCCTTCATGGCGCTGGTGCAGAGGGAGCCGTTGAGTTTCGCGGTGCCGGCATCGGCGGCGAGTTTCGTGGTGGAGACGGTGATGGCGAAGCTGGTGTTGAAGGAGCGGATCGGGACGAAGCGGGCGGCGGGGACGCTGCTGGTGTTGTGCGGGGTAGTGCTGGTGGCGCGCTAAGTCAGTCGCGGGCCGGGCTCTGACCGACGGCGACAAGCTTGCCGCCGCGGAGCGAGTATTCGCCCTGCCGCCAGCGGAGACTGTTGCGCGCGAAGCTGGCCAGCCAGATGGCGAACGCGAGGGCGTCCCAGACGGGGATGAGCAGGATGGTGCGCCCGATGCGGGGCTGGCGGAGGCCCCAGGAGCCGATCATCCAGGTGAACAGAGCGCGGCAGGCGAGATAGGGGAGAAACAGGCCCGCGGCGAGGGCGGCGGCCGGATGGAACGCGAAGGCAGCCAGGGACCAGGGCAGGCCAAAGGTGAACAGCAGGCCGAAGTGGCCCCAGGGGCGCATGTGACGCATGACGACCATCCAGCGCAGGCGCTTCAGAAAAAGGTCGCGGAGCGTGGGGTAGTCTTCGATTGTGGAAATGGCGTAGGGGAGGATCTCGACGTTAAAGCCGCTCTCGGCGATGAGGCGGCCGACGAGAAGATCGTCGGCGGGGCGGTTCTTCAGTTCGTCGAATCCACCGAAGGCGTCGATGTTGCGGCGCGTGGTGGCGATGGTGGTGCCGAGGGCGAACTTGACGCCGTCGAGTTGGCGGGCGACGAGGATGCCGGCGTAGAAATCCGAGAGCATGCCGGCGGCGTGAAGACGGTCGGCGAGAGAGCCGTGGCCGGAGGGAATGTAGAAGCAGGTGACGGCGCCGTTGGAAGGTTCAGCGAGCGGGGCGACGATGGTTTTGAGGTAATCGGGCTCAACGCGGACGTCGCTGTCGCTCAGCACGAAGACGTCGTAGCGGGCCTCGGCGGCGAGGAGGGCGAGTTTGGCGACTTTGTCGTTGGCGCCGTCGGTGGCAGTAGCGTAGAGGAGGCGGATGGAGCGATCGGGGAAGTCGCGGATAAGGCGCTCAATGACGGGGACGATGGGATCGTTGGGGGAGCCGGCGCAGAACAAGATTTCGTACTCGGGGTAGTCCTGGCGGCAGAGACTGGCGAAGTTTTCGTACGCCCCTGGGTCGAGGCCGCGGACCGGCTTGAGATTGCTGACGGGGGGAGCGAACGGCGCGGCGGCGGAGGGGATGGCGCGCGAGAAGAAGCGCCAGGTGCTGAAGAGGACGAGGGCGTAGTAGATGAAGGGGAGAGCGGCGGCGGCGAGAAGGAATGGGGTCATGAAAATGTTTGCGCGCCCGGCGGCTGGGGCGGGCGAGGATTCATAAGAGGTCGAGCGGGCACCCAGTTGCATTTTACCGTGCGGCAGGCAGGGGAAACCCGGATGGGCGCTCACGGACGAACGTAGATTCCGAACTGCTCGCTGATGGCGCCTCCGATCTCAAGCGCGCAGGGCAACTGGGTGGTTCCGGGTTGAATCTGCTCCGGGAGGCGGAAATTAACTTGCAGGACGCCGGCCACCATGCCGGGAGCGTCGCCCGCATACAGCACTTCCAGCGACTGCAAGGTGCCGTCCGCTTCATTCGGGCTCGCCAGGATGGCGACGGGAAGCAGCGGCGAGGCCAGCCCGCTGCCGACGATCTCACCGTCGCTCTCCGAGGCATCGGGGAGGCCACCGCCCGTGGCCCAGACGGTCACGATCGAGCCCGGAGCCGCGGGATGAGCGGCGGAGTTCGGAGTCCCGTCCTGGTTCACAGCGATGGCAGCTTTGACGGATGAGCCCAGGCCCGGTGCTGTAGAGAAGACTTCGGGCTGCGATGGCGCGAGGAACAGGGTTACAGGGCCGCTCGTGCCGCCGGGCGTCACGATCTCGACCTCGGTGCTGTCGTGCCCGGCGACCGAACTGGGGACGATCGCGTTGATCTGCGTTGGTCCGGCAAACAGTAGCGGCGCCGCGATTCCGTCGAACGTCACCTGCACGCCGCCCAGCGATGTCGTAAGCGCACCGTTTACGACTTGGCCGCCCAGGAGGGGAAGGGCAGGGCGGAGACCAATGCCGTAGAGCGAGATCAGCTCATATGGCGCGACCCGACCTCGAACCTGGAATGCCGCGGAATTGACGACGCCGACAAGTGAAGGGCCTTGAGAGGGAATGCCGATCAGCAGCGAGCCAGCGCTCCCGAGCGCGGCGACGGCGCCCTGAGCGGTTACGGCAATCGCCTGCCCCGCCGCAGCCGTCGGCGCCGTGAAGGAGTTGGTGAGAGTTGTGCCGTCGGCGGACAATCCGACGACGTAGGATTGCCCGATCCCGGGCGTGCCCGTGGGCAAGGGGAGTTCGGAAACGAGCGATCCGCCCGTCGCCCAGACGCCATTCTGGGCGTCCACGGCTACCGACTTGACGCCGTTCGCGCTTCCCGGCGGAAATGAGACATCGCCTCCGAGGTAGGTTGAGAAAACATATTGCGCGCCGGAGGGATCGAGTTTGGCGAGAAATCCAGCGTAGGGCGGAGCGACGAACGGGTTTCCTCCGGGATATGCCGGCTGCAGGGCGCCCGACGTGACCGGGAATCCGGGAGGGGCTGCGCCGCCGATGATGACATTGCCGGCAGCGTCGACGGTCATCGAGAGAATCGAGATGTCGGAGTGATAGGGCGGCTGGATCTCGACGAGGGGCACGTAGGTCGACCACTGGAGCTTCGCGCCTCCGGGGGCGAACTCGGCAACGAAGCCGGCTTGTGAAGTGGCGCCGCAGGAGCACTGCTCGCCGAGCGCGCCGGGTGTGACCGGAAGGTTCGTGGCGGTTGTGTTGCCGGCAATGACGGCGGCGCCGCCGGACAGTGTGGCGATTGCGGTTCCGCTGGTTGCGCCGAAAGCGCCGATGCAGCCGCTCCCGCCGCTGCAGTTCGTATTACTGCCGCCGAAGTAAGTCGAGTAGATCGCGCGGTCGCCGGCGGCGGAAATCTCGGTCAGAAACGCGTATGCCGCCGTGCCGAATGGACTGTTCTGCGGCGGTTCCACTTGAAACGCGCCGGCCGTGACGGGAAAATCAGTTGCGCTTGTCGTTCCCGTAACGTAAATATTTCCCGATTCATCAACGGCGGCGGCGTTCACCGACGTGCCGCCCTGGTTCACTCCTCCCCCCATGCTGCCGCCCAGGCGCGTCGAGAAGATAATGTGCTGGAGCGCGGAGTCGATCTTGACCACGAATCCCGCGAGGGCAGTCGTTCGTGAGAACAACGGAGAAACGAGGGGGAAGTCGGGCGACTCCGTGGTACCCACGATGACGATGTTGCCCTGAGGATCTACCGCGGCGCCGGAGGGGGTGTCGGGAAAGGTAACGGAGCTGCCTCCAAAGTAGAAACTGGCCAGGGCATTTCCGCGAGGGTCAGTTTTGATCACTCCAATCTGGGGACGGCCGGACGGCAGGACGACCGTCGAGACGACAAACAGATTGCCGGCGCCATCGGCGGCCAAGAGCTTGGCCTGCGATTGACTGCCGATGTCGAGATATGTGAGTTGCAGTGGAGTAGTCGCGGCGGGCGCTGCCGGCACGGCGAAAAGACCTATTAAAAGAAGAAGTGCTATCCGGCGCATATTGTGTTTGTTCCTCGGTCTGCGCAGTTCGGCTGTTTCGAGGCCTTGGAATTGCGCACGGAGGAGCGGCGGCGCTGAGTATACATAACGACGTGGGGCCGCCTTGGGAACCGGGTGCGGCTCACGGGCATCTGCAGCTGAGCCTAACACTGCGCCGGTTCCGGCCGCAGACGGGCTCGATGTCGGATACCGATATCGAGGACAGGGCCGAATGGCAAGCGGAGTCGCGAGGCGCCGGTTGGAGACCGGCGGAGCCTGTAAGCGATCAGGGCGTGAAGTCGCGGATGCGGCGGACTGTGGGCTCATCGAGAGAGGCGAGGAGAGCGGTGAGGAGGTCGACCATGCGGTCGAAGTCGGACCGGTTGACGATGCCATTGTGGGCGTGGGTGTAGCGGACGGGGACGACGAGGTTGACCGTGGGGACGCCGCCGTTGCTTTTCTGGATTTCGGCCGAATCGTCGCCATAGCCGGTGACGAGGTCGAACTGGAGGGGGATGGAGTGGGCGGCGGCAGTGGATTTGACGAAGGCGACGAGCTTGCGGTTGGGGAGGGCGGAGGCGTCGTAGAGGAAAAGCCCGGGGCCGGCGCCGAGGCGGACCTGGGACTCCTCGGGGCGGGCGCCGGGGCCATCGCCGGTGACGCCGGCTTCGAGAGCGATGCCGAGATCGGGTTTCACAATCTGGCTCGCGGTGTGGGCGCCGCGGAGGCCGATCTCCTCCTGGGTAGTGATGGCGAAGAAGAGCTGGTTGGCGTGCGGGGCGGAGGCGAGGCGGCGCATGGCTTCGAGCAGAGCGGCGCAGCCAATGCGGTCGTCCCAGGCCTTACCGAGGTAGTTGGAAGTGCCGTTGAGGATGGCGAAGGGGGCGTCGGGGACGACGGGGTCGCCGGGTTCGAGGCCGAGGGCGGCGGCCTGGGCGGCCGAGGAGGCGCCGATGTCGAGCATCAGGGTGTCGCGGGGATAAACGCGGGTGCGCTCGTCGGGGGGGACGACGTGGATATCGCGGATGCCCGTGACGGCGCGGACGGGGCCTTTGGAGCCGAGGATGATCCATCGCTGGTCGACGAGGGCCTGGTCGAGCCAGCCGCCGAGCATCTGCATGGTGACAAACCCGTTCGGCGCGATGCGGCGGACGACGCCGCCGAGCTCGTCCATGTGAGCATCCACCATGATGCGAGGGCCCTGCGAGCCCTGCGTGGCGATGATGGAGCCGAGGCCGTCGTAGGTGAGGGAGGCGGACAGAGGCTTCATCTCGCGGACCATGATCTGGCGGACGGGCTCCTCGAAGCCGGGCGGGCCGGGGGCGTTGGCAAGCTCTTCGAGCAGAGATGCGACGCGGTCCTGGGCGGGAAGTTGAGCGGCGGCGAGGAGGAGAGCGGCGGCGAGAAAGCGCATGGACGTTTCAGGAGAGGATAGCAGGACGGTGGGCGTTGTGGTATGTTGCGCATGTCATGAAACCAATGCGGATGAGCGGCGACGAGAGGATTTCACGGCGGGCGTTTTGCGCGCTGGCGGCGGGAGCGGCGGGTGCGGTGGCGTCGCGAGGACAGGCGAAGCAGCTACCGGTGGGGCTGGAGATGTTTTCCGTGCGGCACCAGTTGGAGAAGGACCTGCCGGGGACGGTGAAGGCGGTGGCAGGGATGGGCTACCAGGGGCTGGAGTTTTTTGCTCCGTATTTTTCCTGGAAGCCGGACTATGCGCGGGAGGTGCGGAAGCAGTTGGACGACTTGGGCATCCGGTGTTTTTCGACGCACAACGGGCCGCAGTCGTTCACCGCGGATGGGCTGAAGCAGGCGGCGGAGCTGAATCACATTCTGGGCAGCGGGTTCGTGGTGTGGGCGAGCGCGGGCAATGTGAAGACGCTCGACGGATGGAAGAAAGTGGCCGGGACGCTGGACTCGGCGGCGGCGGCGCTGGCGGGCGAGGGATTGCGGACCGGATATCACAACCATCAGCTCGAATTCCGCCCGATTGAGGGCAAGCGGCCGATCGAAGTTCTGGCGGCGAACACGCGCAAGAGCGTGATGCTGCAGCTTGACGTGGGGACATGCATTGAGGCGGGCTCGGATCCGGTGGCGTGGATCGAGCAGAATCCGGGGCGCATCAACGCGCTGCACTTGAAAGAATGGTCGCCGAATGCATCGGTGGGATACAAGGCGCTGTTTGGCGAGGGCGTGGCTCCGTGGATGAAGATCTTCGCGGCCGCCGAGAGCGTGGGCGGAGCGGAATATTACCTGATCGAGCAGGAAGGCAGCCGTTATCCGGAACTGGAGACGGCGAAGAAGTGCCTGGAGGCGTACCGGAAGCTGCGGGGGATGGCGTAAGTCAGTAGAGCACGCGGGTGCGGATGGTGCCGGCGATTTTATCGAGACGGCGCTTGGCCATCATCGCCTGGTCGTGCTGGCCGGTCTCGATATCGATGACCACATAGCCGATGCGGGCGTCAGTCTGCAGGTACTGGCCGGCGATGTTGATTTTGAGCTCGCTGAAAATCGAGTTGATTTTGGAGAGCATGCCCGGCTGATTGCGGTGGATGTGGAGGAGGCGGTGTTTGCCCGGGTGCTCGGGGAGGGAGACTTCGGGGAAGTTGACGGCGAACAGCGTGCTGCCGTTGTTGGAGTACTTGATGAGCTTTGCCGAGACTTCGATGCCGATGTTCTGCTGAGCCTCTTCGGTGCTGCCGCCGACGTGGGGCGTGAGGATCACGTTGTCGAGCCCGCGCAAGGGCGAGTGAAACTCGTCGCCTGCGCCTTTGGGTTCCGAAGGGAAGACGTCGATGGCGGCTCCGGCGAGATGCTTGGTATCGAGAGCGCAGCGGAGGGCTTCGATATCGACCACCGAGCCGCGCGCGGCGTTGATGAGGCCGGCGCCGGTCTTCATACGGGCGAACTGGGGGGCGCCGATCATGAGATGGGTTTGCGGGGTTTCGGGAACGTGGAGGGTGACCACGTCGGAGGCTTCGAGCAGCGCATCGAGGGTGGGCATGGGGCGGGCGTTGCCAAGAGCGAGCTTGGTTTCGATGTCGAAGTAGACGACATTCATGCCGAGGGATTCGGCGAGGACGCCGACCTGGGTGCCGATGTGGCCGTAGCCGACGATGCCGAGGGTCTTGCCGCGGACTTCATGCGAGCCGGTGGCGGTTTTGAGCCAACCCCCGCGATGGGCGGCGGCGTTGCGCTGCGGGATGCCGCGCATCAGCAGAATGGCTTCAGCCAGGACAAGTTCGGCGACGCTGCGGGTGTTGGAGAACGGGGCGTTAAAGACCGGGATACCGCGCTCGCGGGCGGCTTCGAGGTCGACCTGATTGGTGCCGATGCAGAAGCAGCCGATGCCGGTGAGCTTCGGAGCGGCCTCGAGGACTTCGGCGGTGAGATGGGAGGCGGAGCGGATGCCAATGAAGTAGGCCTCGGAAATGGACTTCAGAAGGCTGGGCCGGGCGAGGGACTTGGGGTGGTATTCGATGTCGGTGTAGCCGTCGGCGCGAAAGGCCTCGACGGCGGTGGGATGAATGCCCTCGAGCAGGAGAATCTTGATTTTGCTTTTGTCGAGTGAATTTTTGGTCATGAGGCAGGGTTTAACTACCATGATAAAGCCCGGGTCCACTGCGGCGCGGAATGAAGGGCTATACTGCCAGTGATCCGGGAAAGAATTCGAGGGAGGCAACGATGAGGCAGCGGAGGTGGAATCCGGGAGCGGGCCGGTTCGCGCTCGCGGTGGGCCTGGCCTGCGCGGGAGCGCTGGGACAGGCGCCGCAGACGGCAGCGCCGGCGGCTGAAGATATCGACAAGCTGCAGGCGAGGCTGGCGCGCGACGAAAAGATCCTGAAGGATTGGGCGGACCTGGGGCGCTATGCCGAGGACAACATCAAAGTGGGCGCGCCCGCGGCCGGGGAGAGCCGGGTCGTCTTCATGGGGGATTCGATTACGGACGGGTGGGGCCGGCACTACGGAAAGTTCTTCCCCGGCAAGCCGTATGTGAACCGGGGGATCAGCGGGCAGACGACGCCGCAGATGCTGGTCCGTTTCCGGCCGGACGTGATCGCGCTGAAGCCGAAGGTGGTGGTGATTCTAGCGGGGACGAACGATATCGCCGGCAACACGGGGCCGATGACGCTCGAGCAGATCGAGGACAACTTCATGTCGATGGCGGAGCTGGCGCGGGCCAACGGGATCCGCGTGGTGCTGTCGTCGGTAATGCCGGTTTGCGATTACATCAAGCCGCAGACGGAGCGGCGGCCGCCGGAGACGATCGTGCGGCTGAACCGGTGGCTGAAGGACTACGGGGAGCGGAACGGAGCGGTGTACCTGGATTACTACTCGGCGATGCTGGACGGCAAGGGGATGCTGAAGCAGGAGTTGACCTTCGACGGGCTGCATCCGAACGACGCCGGATATGAGGTAATGGGGCCGCTGGCGGAGAAGGCCATCGGGCAGGCACTCGGGATGCCGTAAGGGAGGGACGTCGTAGGCTGATCCCTACCATGGTGAAGCGGACAAGTTTTTCATTTGTTCTGGCGGCGCTGGCGATGGTGAGCGCGGCGGCGGCCGATTATGAACTGGCGGCAACTCCGAAGACGGTGGTGATCGGTTATTATTCGGCGACGGCGACGCCGGTGCTGACGATTCGCTCGGGAGACCGGGTGAACATCGGGACGGTTTCCGGGAGCCCGGAGAGGCTCGAAAAGATGGGGCTCGCGGCGGGCGAGATTCCGGCCGCGCTGCGGGACATCGAGAGCCAGGTGAAGGAGCGCGGACCCGGCGGGCATATTTTGACGGGGCCAATTTTTGTGGAAGGTGCCGAGCCGGGTGATGTATTAGAAGTGGACATCGAGGCGATCCGGCTGCCTGTGGGATGGGCGTACAACGGGTTTCGGGCGACGTCGGGGTTTCTGCAGGACGATTTTCCCTACTCGCGCTCGAAGCTGATCCGGCTGGACCGGCAGCGGATGGTGGGGTTATTTGCTCCGGGCATCGAGGTTCCGCTGCGGCCTTTTTTCGGCAGCATGGGTGTTGCCCCGCCGGTGGAAGCGGGGCGGATCAGCAGCGCGCCGCCGTGGATTCATGCGGGGAACATGGACAACAAGGAACTGGTGGCCGGAACGGTGCTGTACATACCGGTGCACGCGCGCGGGGCGTTGTTCGAAATCGGCGACGGGCACGCGGGCATGGGGAACGGCGAAGTGGACATTACGGCGATGGAGGCGCCGCTCGACGGGACGTTTCGCTTTGTGGTGCGGAAAGACATGCATCTGAAATGGCCGCGGGCCGAGACACCGACGCACTACATGGTGATGGGCACGGACGAGGATCTGGCCGTGGCGGCCAGGACGGCGGCGCGCGAAATGATCGACTTTCTGGTGCATGAGAAAGGGCTGAGCCGGGACGACGCCTACATGCTGACCAGCATCGCGGGGGACTTTTCGATCACCCAGCTTGTGGACGGAAAGGTGGGAGTTCACGGGATGATTGCCAAGGCGATCTTCAGCGGCGGCAAGTGAAGGCTGGCCTGGTCAGTCGGGGCGTTTGATCTCGATGCGGCGGATGGCGAGGCCGAGCCTGCGCCTGTCCGAGGGGATGGAGAAGACGCGGTCGAGCGATAGCGTGACGGACATCATTCCAGTGGGCGCGAGCGATGGCGGAAGGGGGAAGGCGACGACAAAGGGAGAGTCCGGCGCTGTGATGGCGGAGGAGCCGAGGTTGCGGCCGGCGGCTGAAACTGAGAGATGGACGGGCCCGGCGGCGACGGCGGCGGCGGGACAAAAGCCCGTAACGACGATTTCCATGCCCGGGCTTGTCGGTGCGCCGAGCGTGACGGTTGCCGAACGGGGCATCCAGCGAAATCCCTTGTCGATCGAGTACCACTCCGGGCCAAGCCGCGATGCGAACGCGGGGTCGGCGAGGTCGACGATCATCGGGCTCAGATTGGCCATCTCCGCGGCGAGTACCTTGCGATAGGAGCCGGTGACATCAATGACGCCATGGACTCCGACGACCAGGACGAGGGCGCGATTCTGGTCGAGAGCCTCCATAGCCTGGCTGGGGCCGATGACGTAATCGGAAATGCCGCCCCATTCAAGATGCGGTTGGATATCGACCTCCGAGCCTGGGGCGAGGTAGACGCCGGGAATATCCAGAAGCCGGAAGGGGTGATCGCCGAGGCCGGCCCAGAAGAGCCCATTGGTGACGTTGTCGAGAAGGATGATTTTTCCCGGATGGGCGAGGTGGGCGTCGTAGATGGCTTCGATGAGACTTTGAAGCGAGCGGGCGTGCTCGTAGTTCCAGCGGAGGTTAAAACGAAGCCCGGAGGCGGAGACGGTGGTGTAAGCGAGAGCGAGGACAATCGCGGCGGTGGCGAGGGCGGGGCGCCGGGACTTGAGGGCGTGGGCCAGCGCGGAGGCGCCCAGCATGGCGAGGCCGGTCAGGGGGAGGGTGAGGTAATAGTCCTGGATATGATTGCGAAGGGGCAGGACGGGCGCGAGGAGGGCGAAATACCAGATGAGGTAGAAAAGTCCGCGATAATCGCGGCGTGCGGCGCGAGCGGCGGCGTATCCGAAAAGAGCGAAGGCGAGAGCGAGGCTGAGGGCGAGCCCGAAGGGATGAGGGAAGCGGGTCCAGTTGTCGATGGGGCGGAAGGCGGCGGTGGAGAGAAACCAGTAAGTGCGGAGGGTGTCAAAGATGCGGGCGTCGAAGGAGAGCTGGTAGAGGGGATCTGTGGAAGGGGGGATGAGGAAGACGTGGATGCCGGCGAACAGGAGAGCGGGCAAGAAAAGGAGGAGGGTCTTGCGGAAGTAAGGGCGCGCGAACAAGAGGGCGTACGCGGAGGCGAGAATTGGGAAAACGACGATGTGCTCGAGGGCGCCGAAGCCGAGCAGATAACAGGCCCAGACGGCGATCAGGTCGCGGCGCCGGCCCGAGTCGATGTGCCGGAGGAGGAAGTAGAACGCGGCGAACAGGAGCAGCGCGCAAAGAATCTCGTTATAGGCGGAACTCCAGCCCATGGCCAGGGCCATGGGCGCGGCGCAACACCAGAGCAGAGGAGCAAGGAAAGCCGCCAGGGCGGAGCCGGACAGACGGCGGAGAACGGCCATGAGGAATCCGATGGCCGCGAACTGGGTCAGGAAGGCAGCGATGCGGAAGGGGATGACGTTGAGACCGAACAGGGAGTAAAAGACGAGGAAATAGGCGCGCTCGCTGAGCGTGCGGACGGTGCCCTGCGCGAAGGGATGAAACAGCGCCCAGCAGAGGCTGGAAAGATCGTGAACGCGGGGACGAAGACCGAGCCAGGCGAAGTCGTCGGCGGTAAACCATGTCTTGAGGCCCAGCCAGTTGAGCCAGAGGCAGAACAGCATGGGCAGGGCGAACCACGCAATTTGAGCGCGTAGGCCGGCTGGTGAGGAGCCGGACGGAGTGTCGGAGGGGTCCGAAACCATTTACCGGGACTCGAGAGCGACGGAGGTAACGACAATACCGAGGTGGCGGGAATCGGCGCCGGAGGGCGGGAGGGTTTTGTCGAGTTGAAAGTCGATGTTGACGGCATCGGCGGCTAGAGAGGAGGCCGGGATGTCGCGGGAATAGGAGAACTCGCCGGGCTGGGCGTAGGTTTGAGGAGAGAGTGGGAGGCCGGGGAGGCTGGCGCTGAGGGTAATGGGACCGATGGAGTCCAGGGAATTCTGGGGCACGGTGACCTTCAATACTAGCAAGGCTCCTCGGGAGTTGGCGCCGGGCGGCGGCGCGAGGACTACCGAGAAGCGGGGACCGGTCCAACGCCAGGCGTTGCCCTCGGGATCGTAGAAGCCGTGAACGAGTTGGACAGCGGCGCTATCGTCGGCGACGTTCAGAACGGACAGGAGTCGATCGGAGGAAGCGGAGCCGGCGCGGGCCTGCCGAGGGCGCTTGCAGTTGGCCAACAGCAGAGCAATCGCGACGAGGACGAAGATCAGCTTCAGTCGCCACATTTCTCCACCTCAACCAAACAACTATAGAATACGGCGCCGCCGCCGATGTCGGTGAGGTTGTCGGACGTGAGGGCGTTGACGTGTTCGCGATGTGGAGCGAGCTTGGGCCAGCGAGTGGATGGCGCCCGGACAACGCCGGAACGGACGGCCGGCGCGGCGGGCGGGCCGGGCACCGATGCGGTGAGGCGGCAGGAGCCGCGGGAGTTGAATACGCGGACGAGATCGCCGTCGCGGATGGAGCGCGGGAGGGCGTCGTCGGGGTGCATGTGGAGGACGGTGGTTTGCCGGTCGAGCTCAGGCCGGTAGCCGAAGGTGGAATTCATGCTGTCGTCGTTCTTCGAAGAAATGAGCTCGAGGGGGAACGAGCGAACGAGGGCGGCGTCGCCGAGACGAGATTCCGAGGGTGGGGAATAGGAGAGCGTTTCGGCGCCGAGTTCGCACTTGCCGGACGGGGTGCCGAAGCCGCCGTGGGCGAACGGCAGGAACGGCTCGCCCGGCGGAGAGACATTGAGGCGCACGGAGTGTTCGGCATCGAGCCGCTCGATGGTGATGCCGGACAGGAACGGGTGGTCCGAGGCCAGGAGCCTGGCGATCATGGAGTCTTCGGATTCCTCAAAGCAGGGTTCTGAGAAACCCATGCGGCGGGCTAAAAGCCGGAAGATGTCGGTATTGGAGCGGGCCTCGCCGGGAGCCGGAACGACGGGGCGGGCAAGCTGAAGGTGGTAGTGGCCGTAGGAGTAGTAGAGGTCGGTGTGCTCGAGGAATGTGGTGGCGGGAAGCAGGATGTCGGCAAAGTCGGCGGTGTCGGTCTGGAATTGGTCCAGGACGACAGTGAACAGGTCGTCGCGGTGAAGGCCCCGGCGGACGAGGTTGAGGTTGGGTGCGACGGCGGCGGGATTGGAGTTATAGACAACGAGCGTGGAGATGGGAGGGGAGTCGAGAGATGTGAGGGCGCGGCCGAGTTGGACCATGTTCACGAGGCGCGCCGGGCGTCCGAGCGGGGACTGGAACTGCAGCTCGGGCATCTCGAGACCATTGGTGTCGAGACGGAAAGCACCGGAAGTGGACAGGTGGAGACCTCCGCCGGGAGTGCGCCAGGAGCCGGTGAGAGCCGGGAGGGCGGCAATGGCGCGGACGGCGGCGCCACCGCGCTCACTGCGCTGGAGGCCGTAGTTGAGGCGGATGACGGCGGGCTGGAGTGTGGCGTATTCGCGAGCGAGATCGACGATGTCCTGGCGGGGAATGCCGGTGAGGGACTCGACCCGCTCGGGTGGATACGACGCGGCAAGCTGGCGGAAGCCGGACACCCCTTCGACATATTGTTCGAGGTAGCCGGCGTCTTCGAGGCGCTCGGCGAAGATGACGTGGGCCAGGCCAAGCGCGAGGGCGAGGTCACTGCCGGGGTAGATGGCGAAGTGGCGGTCGGCGAGGCCTGCGGTGCGCGTGCGGACAGGATCGATGACGTAGAGGCGGGCGCCGCGGCGGCGGGCGTCGACAATGAACGGCCAGAGGTGAACGTTGGTGCCGTGGATGTTGGCGCCCCAGGCGATGATGAGGCGGGAATGGGCGAATTGTTCGGGTTCAGTGCCGTACTTGACGCCGAGGGTAGAAGTAAGTGCGGCGGCGCCGGCCGAAGCGCAGATGGTGCGGTCGAGACGGGAGGCGCCGAGGCGGTGGAAAAAGCGACGGTCCATGCCGGCTCCCTGGAGATAGCCCATAGTGCCGCCGTAGCTGTAAGGGAGAACGGACTCGGGACCGAAGGCGCGGGAAGCGGAGTGGAGGGCTTCGGCGATTCGGTCGAGCGCTTCATCCCAGGAAATGCGGGTAAAGCGGCCTTCACCTTTGGCGCCGACGCGGCGTTGGGGATAGAGAAGGCGATCGGCTGAGTATTCGCGTTCCAGATAGCGGGCGACTTTGGCGCAGAGAAAGCCGCGTGTCACGGGGTGGTCAGGGTCGCCCCGGAGACGAGAGCCCTTGCCGTCCTCGACGTCGATGAGAAGGGAACAGGCGTCGGGGCAGTCGAGGGCGCAGACGGAGTGTCGCGTGGCGGGCAATGCACGATTATATCGCGGCGCCTCGTTTGGCTTGGAGGGAACGGGGAAACCGGCGGGACCAACAAAAGCGTCTAATAGTAAATAGGGAGGGTGATGGCGATGTCGCACGGGCGGGCGCTTTGGAAGATTGCGGTGGTGCTGTTACCCGCGATTCCCTCGTTGGCGCAGTTGAACTCGCCGGGCCAGCGGCTGCCGGGAGCAATCACGAACGTTGGATTCGGCACGCAGTTGCTGAATTCGATCCAGGGTTATCCGCTACCGGCGACGCGGGGCGGCGGTGGCTTCGGGAACTTCAATGGGATCGGCGGAATCTATCCGTATCTGCTGCTGCCGAACTACCTGCCGCCACCGCCCATGATGCAGCCGATGGTGATCGCGCCGTCGGCGCCGCCCGTGGTGATCAACCAGACGATTGTGACCGGGCCGCGGGGAGAGGTGACACCGGTGGCGCAAGAGCCGCAGGTAACCAGCTACACGGCGCCGCCCGCCAGCAGCGATTACACGACGCCGCGGCCTGTGGAGACGGCGGCCGCGAGCCGGCCCGCGTCGGGTGGACCAAATTTGTATCTGATCGCGTTCAAGGGCGGTGCCGTGCAGGCGGCGGTCGCTTACTGGTACGAGGATGGGGCGCTGCATTATGTGGGAACCGACCACACGATTCACGACGCGGCTCTGACGAGTCTGGACACAGCGTTGTCGCAGCGGCTGAACGCGGAGCGGGGGATCGACTTTCATCCGCCTTCTCCTTAGCGGCGGCGGGAAGCAGGCTTAGCTGGTCTCGCGGAGCCACGTCAACAGGTCCTCGACGAGCGTGTTGAGGCTATTGGTGATGCGGTCTGTTTCGACGTTGACCAGTGCGTAGCGCTCAGTGAGGGAGTCGCCGGTTTGGACGAGGCGACGATGATCCTCCCGAAGGTCGGGCAGGTCGCTGCGGCGCAGCGGCGAACCACGGAGGGCGGCGGCGAGGGAATGCAGCGTGAGTTCGACGTGGTGGGCAAACTGGCGGAACGCCGGCCGGGCGGGAACCGGGTTGCTGCTCCAGAGGCCGGCCTCCAGGGCCATGATCGCGTGAACGAGGCGGTGTGAGTTGGCCAGGATGCCGCCCAGCGCGTGGCGCGTTTCCGCGGTGACGCCGGGCTCGGCCATAAGCCGGTCGAGCGAAGCCTCGAGGTTGGAGCGTTCGCGGCGGGCACCGAGGCGACGCTGGTCGAGGGGCTGGGAGGCAGGGGAATTGGATTCCATATACGATTGGGCGATCGCCTGAAAGTAGGCGCGGTATGCATCTAGCATCGCGGCGAGGATATCCGGGATGCGGCTTCGCTCGCGTGTCGGCCAGAGCCAGAAGGCAAGCAGGGCGAGGACTCCGCCGACAGCGCTATTGAGGCCGCGAGCTGCGATGACGTCGCCCGGAGAGACGCCGGTGACGGCCACCAGCAGCACAATTACGGCGGTTACGGCGGTGACGAAGATGCCGTAGTTGGCCGAGCCGAAGCAGCGCAGCAGGAAGGTAAAGGCACCGATGAGGAGGATCTCAGAGGCGAGGCCGGAAGGGAGGAGATGAAAGAGAGCGGTGGAGAGAAGAAGTCCGGCGAAAGTGCCGGACAGGCGGAGGACGCCGCGGCTGAAAGTGGCGGTGAAGTCGGGTTTCAAAACAATGGCCACGGTCATGGGAAGCCAGTAGGAGCGGTGCCAGCCGAGGGAGTGGCCGAGTGCGGAGCCGAGGGTGACACAGACGGCGAGGCGGATGGCATGGCGGCAGGCGGCGGAATTGAGGCTGAGGTTGGCGCGGAGGATAGCGAAAGTGCCGGAAAGGCGGAGCCGCCAGGGGCGGCGGGATTCGCGGCGGTCGAAGGCGAGTAGCCCTTCGGGGGAGGCGGACACGGCGAGGTCGATGGCGGAGCGGAGCTGGCCGGCGAGGGCGTCGAGTTGGAAGCGCGCATCGGTGGCCATGGCGGCGAGGGAGGGCGGCGCATCGGCGGCGAGGACGCGGACCTGGTCGGCGAGGCTCTGGAGTTGGGATAGCGAATGGGAAAGGACGGGCGCGGCAGCGCCGGGTTGCAGGGCGGAGGCGAGGGATTGGAGAAGAGGCGCGGCAAGCGTGAGGCCGCCGTCGAGCAGCTTCGCGCAGGGCAGGCCGGCGGGCTCACAGGAAAGGCGAACGCGGAGGCGGCCGAGCATCATAAGGACGAGGCGAATGCGCTCGGCTTGGCTGAGCAGCAGGCGAAAACGCTCGCCGTGCAGTGAGTGATCGCGGTCAAGCGACGAGAGTGCTTCCTGGGCCTGGGTGCTTTGCAGGCTGGCCGGCGGGGCTTGGCTCGCGCGGACGGGTGTGGAAGCGGCGAGTGCAAGACCGGAGTAAAGCTCGGCTAGGGCGCGGCACTGTGCGGCGTAGCGGCGGAGAGGCCAGAAGGCGAGGGCGAGGCCGGTCTGAAGAGCGCCGCCCGCAGCGGCGAACATACCGGCGAGGAGGGCTTCGTGCCACGGAAGCGGGCGCGCGGCGTAGACGATCAGAGTGAACAGGCTAAGGACGCCGAGGTCCGCGGCAGCGTTGCTGAGGGCGACAAGCATGCCCGCGGCGAAGGCCCAGGCACCCGCAAGGACAACCGGGAGAACACGAATCTGGCCGGAGGCGGCGCCGGCGGCGACGGCAAGACCGACCATAACGCTGGCCGCGAGCATCTTGCGCGCGCGGCTGCGATAGGCATCGTGGCTGTCGGAAAACGAGACCGTAAGGGCGCCGGTGGCGACCGCCAGGCCGGCGCCGAGTTGACCGAGGACAGCGCCGGCGGCCAGCGGAAACACGACACCGGCGGTGTTGCGGAGGGCGAGCCAGGGGGTGATTTTGTCGCGCTCAAAGCGTAGAAGCGTACGGAGAAAGGCGTGCCACGGGCGCGGCCCGGACTGAGGCCCGGTCGACATGCTGGGATGTGGCGGGAGGCCGGCCGCTATGAGAGGCCTCCGTCGGAAGAGCCGAGGTAGCGGAAAACGGTGGCGACACCGGCATAGGGCCGGCCATCGGCCTCGGCGTAGGGATGGATGAAGTAGTTCAGGGCGGGCCCGGCCTGCGGCGGCGTGAGGTGAAGGTCGCGGCCTCGGGAAAACTCGAATCGGTTTTCATCATGAGCGCCGAAGTAGTAGGCGTGGTGCGCGGGCTCGATGGCAGCTTCGGAGGCGTCGACGGGAACCCAGCCGATGCCGCGAGCATAAAACTCGGCCCAGCAGTGGTAGCCGGCAATTGTTCCGTGTCCGTGTTCCGGCGGTATGGGGAAACCGATAGCGAAGCGTGCCGGGGTGCCCTCGGCGCGGCAGAAGCCGATGAACATAGCGTGAAAGTCGGTGCAATTACCGCGGCGGCGCGTGCAGGCGTAACAGATAGCGCCCCGTTCCCAGCCGACTCCGGACTTGTCATAGGTCATGGTGGCGACGACGTGATCGAAGATCGCTCGGGCCCTCTCGATATCGGTGCGGGCGCCGGCGCGTCGGATTACGTTCAGGGTCCAGGCTTGGATCTGACGGTCGAGCGGTACGAGACTGTCCGGGCCAAGGTATTGGCTGAGATCAGGACGGGAAGCCGGAGCAATTGCGGGAGCGGAGAGCACCGCGGCGCCCGCCGGAGCTTCGTAGCCCAGATGAGAGACTTCCTGCCAGGAGTCTTTGTGTGGCACGGGAACCCATACCTCAAGAGACCGCGTCCCGACAGGAGGAGTCTGAATGGTGGCTTCGTAGGAAAACGACACTCGACGAATGCGAGGCGCGGGCGCGGCGGCGAGTACCGCGGATAGCAGCAATGCCAACCCGAGGATGCGCATGGACCTCATTGTCGCGCGATTCGTGGGGGCGGAAAGACGTGAAGGCGGCGGGAATATAATAGAGGCAATTTTGGGCTGCCGGCCTGGGCCGGGTGATGCCAGACGGGGAACAACGGGTGACGAAGCTGGATGTTTACGAATTTCTGAACGCGCAGGACCTGGCGGTTCTCGGGACTCTTTCGCGGTCGCTGGTTCCACAGACGGCACTGGTGGCGTTCGCAGTGACGCCGGGACTCGATGTTATCTTCGACACGGTGAAGTCGTCGCGGAAATACGCCAACCTCGCCGGCCACACTAAGGTCTCGCTGGTGGCGGGCTGGACGGGCGAGGTGACGGTACAGTACGAAGGCGAGGCCGAAGAGCCGGACGGGGATGCGCGGGAGCGCTATCGCGAGATTTACTTTACCCGATTTCCGGACGGGCGGGAGCGTCTGTCATGGCCGGGGATCGTTCACATCGTGGTCCATCCGAAATGGATCCGGTATAGCGATTTCAACGGCGGTTCGCGGCTGATCGAGGAATTTCGTTTTTAGTCTGCGGACGCGATTTCCACGGCGCACGTGATTGGCCTCTGCGATGCGAGATCGTGTCGATCGCGTGACGACGGGCGCGAGCGGCGTGTCGGGTATCGGCGGGCTGGCATATCATGATGATTGGAAAGAATGCCATCAACGAGCGGCACCGCCGTGGGAAGCAGGCGTCCGCAAACGCTGCTTATCATCCTCGTAAACGTTTGCTCGATTGCGTGCCTGGTGTGGGTGCTCCATGGAGCGAACCTGGGAGAGTTGCGGACGGAGGTGGCGCACCTGGACTGGCGCTGGGTTTCGGTTTCCGCGGTTGCCGGAGTGGTGGCGTACATTCCGCAGGCGGTTCGCTGGAATTTCGTGCTGGCGCCGGTAGCACCGCTGTCGCTGGGCCACACGCTGCGAGCGATTTACGTAGGGCTGTTCGCCAATGAAGTGCTGCCGCTGAGAGCGGGTGAGTTGATCCGCTGCTTTCTGCAGGCGCGGTGGAACCGGCTGCCACTTTCGGTCACGCTGGCCTCGGCGCTGATCGAGCGGATCTTCGATGGCGTGTGGCTGATCGGGTGCCTGTTTGTGAGCATACGGGTGGCGCCGCGAATGCCGCGATTCGTCGTGGACGGCGGTTACGCGCTGGGTTTCGTGCTGATTGTGTGCGCGGCGTTCCTGGCGGTGGCGATGTACTGGAAGGAGCAGACGCTGGACGCGCTGCTCAAGGCGCGGTGGCTGAGTTGGGTTCACATTCTCATCAAAGACTTGCACCTGATTGGACATTCGCGATATCTGTACTTTGCGTTTTTCGCGAGCTTGCCATTTCTGCTGGTGCAGGTGATTCCGATCTATGCGCTGTTCCGGGCGTACCGTCCGCTGGCGGAACTGGATTTGACGGCGGCGTTCGTGATGATGGTGATTCTGCGTTTGGGGGCGGTGGTTCCCCAGGCCCCGGGAAGCCTGGGGGCTTTCAACGCGCTGACGGTGGTGACGCTGCTCCTCTATCATGTACCTCGGGCGCTCGCAAAGCGGTTCTCGATTCTGCTGTGGTGCGTCATTACATTGCCGCTGCTGGTGACCGGCTTCGTGGCGCTGGCGATTACGGGTCTGAAGATGAACGAACTGCGGAAGGAAGCCCGGGACACGATGAGCCAGCCGTCGGAAGATCTTCCGGCGGCCCGCCGCGGCTGAGTGGCCGGGCGCTATAATCCCCGAAGTGAGCGGTAACGGAGGAACGAGAATCGCGTGAAGACGAAGACGAGTGAGGGTGCGCCACGGCGCGGGCCGGAGTTCACACGAGGTGGAAGATGAGCGGCAGGATTGGCGTCGGAATGATCGGTTACAAGTTCATGGGCAAGGCGCACAGCAACGCCTGGCGCCAGGTGGGGCCGTTTTTCGATGCGCCGCTGAAGCCGGATCTGAAAGTGGTGTGCGGGCGGGACGGAGAGAAGACGGCCCGGATGGCCGAGCGGTGGGGGTGGGAACGGGCGGTGACGGACTGGCGGAAGGTGATCGAAGCCCCCGACGTAACGATCGTCGACATCTGCTCGCCCAACGATACGCATCGGGAGATCGCGGTGGCGGCGCTGGAGGCGGGTAAGATCGTCGCCTGCGAGAAGCCGCTCGCTCGGGACGGGCGCGAGGCGGAGGCGATGGCGGCGGCGGCCCGGAAAAGCGGGCGGCTGAACACGGTATGGTTCAACTACCGCCGGGTGCCCGCGGTGGCGTTCGCGCGGCAACTGATCGCCGAGGGACGGATCGGAAAAGTGTTTCATTTCCGGGCGCTTTATCTCCAGGACTGGACTCTGGACGCCTCGGTGCCGCTTCTGTGGCGGATGGACAGGGAGACGGCAGGCTCGGGTGTGACCGGGGATCTCTTGAGCCACATTGTCGATCTGTCGAATTTTCTGATGGACCAGGACATGGCCTCGGTGTCGGCGGCAAGCCGGATTTTCATTAACGAGCGTGAGCGGCCCGAGGGAGGGCGGGCGAAGGTGGAAATCGAAGACGCCTGCGTTTTTCTGTGCCGCTACTCCGGCGGCGCACTGGGGCATTTCGAGGCGACCCGGTTCGCCAACGGGCGAAAGAACGGCAACACGTTCGAGATCAACGGTGAGCTGGGCAGTCTGTATTTCAATCTCGAGGACATGACGCGACTCTGGTATTTCGACTCGCGCGAGGCCAAGCACGTCCAGGGCTGGCGGGAAATCCCGGTGTGGGAGGAATGCCATCCCTACATGAAGAACTGGTGGGTGCCCGGATGCGCGATCGGCTACGAGCACACATTCACCAACCAGGCCGCGGACCTGCTGGCGGCGATCGATGGGGATACAGCGATGCGACCCGACTTCGACGATGGACTCCGTTGCCAGCGGGTTCTGGACGCGGTGCTCGAATCGGCGGGTACGGGAAAGTGGGTGGACGTGAATTTGAACACAGGAGAACGGGAAGCATGAAAATCTCGCTGGGAAGCTGGGCATTCGCCTTTGGACCGTACGCGGACAATCCGGTGCCGTTCGAGCGGACAGCACGGCGGCTCGCCGAAGCGGGCTATGACGGAATCGAGATCTGCGGGTTCCCTCCGCATGTGACGCTTGATGCCTATCCCTCGGCGGCGTCGCGGGCGGGGCTGAAGCGATTTCTGGAAGGGCTGAAGCTGGGCGTCTCCGGTTATGCGGCGGACCTGACGGCGGCGAATCCGGTGGTGAAGGGGAACGAACGCAAATACCTGGATCTGTTTGATCGCAACCTGGAGCTTTGCGCCGAGGTGGGAATACCGACGATCCGTGTGGACTCGATCGCCGCGCCGGACGCGGTCCCGGCCGATGATTACGAATCGGCATTCGGACGGCTGGCCGGAATCTGGAATTCGGCGGCATCTCGGGCCGCTGAGGCCGGGATACGCCTGGTGTGGGAGTTTGAGCCGGGTTTCGTATTCAACAAGCCATCGGAGGTGGTGGCGCTGCACGAGCGGGTGGCGCATGCAAACTTCCAGGTGATGTTCGACGTCTGCCACGCCTACATGTGCGCGGTGGTGGGGGCCCGGCAGCGGGGGGCCGCTGAGACCCTGCCCGGGGGGGTGAGCGAGTTTCTGGAGAAGCTGAACGGACGGATCGGGGCGATCCACCTGATCGACTCCGACGGCACGCTGCATCATGACGAAACCAGCACGCACCGGCCGTTCGGCGAGGGTTTCATCGATTTCGGCGCGCTGACTCCGCAACTGCTGGCGGTTCCGGGAATCGACTGGTGGTGTGTCGACCTTTGCTTCTGGGCCGGCTCGTGGGAATTGGTCGATTCGAGCCTGGCGTTTGTGCGGGGTCTGTTGCCTCTGACGGTCGCCTGAGGCAGCGTCAGAACATGGAGAACAGAGATCTGACCGGCCTGGAACTGGTGACCGAGTCCGGTCCCGGCGTGCTGCACCAGCTTACGGGGGTGATTGCGCGCCACGCGGGCGACATCGCGTCGGTGGAGATCATCGAGGACGGGGCGACCGAGGCGAGGATCTATTTCGAGATCCGGCTTGCAAAGGGTGTGGCGGCGGATTTGGTGGAGGACTTGACGCAGTTGCCGATTGTTCGCCAGTTGAAACAGGTGGATACGCTGGACAAGATTTACGGCAAACGGATCATCATTGTGGGCGGCGGGGCGCAGGTCGGCCAGGTGGCGATCGGGGCGATTTCGGAGGCGGACAGGCATAACATCCGGGGAGAGCACATATCGGTGGACACGATTCCGCTGGTGGGCGAACAGCCGTTAGCGGCGGCGGTTCGTGCTGTTGGGCGGCTGCCCCGGGCACGAGCGCTGGTGCTGGCCGGGTCGCTGATGGGCGGAGAAATTGAAAGAGCGGTCCGGGAGGTGCGCGCTCAGGGATTGCTGGTGGTGAGCCTGAATATGGCCGGAAGCGTACCCGAGGCTGCCGACCTGGTGGTCACCGACCCGGTGCAGGCTGGAGTGATGACAGTGATGGCCGTGGCGGAGACGGCGAAGTTCACGCTGGAGCGGCTGAAGCGGCGGGTGTTCTGAGCGGCCGGCGCAGCTAGTTGCGGCCGCAGAGATTGGGTGTGCGACACATGCCGCCCGGGCAGGCCGGCATCTCGGACCGGGAAGGCGATCCGTTGGCGTGGGCGGCGAAGGTGCTCAACTCGGTTTTGAGATGGTTCTTACCGCACGAGGGGCAGGCCACGGCGTCTTCACTGCGGCGCACCAGCTTTTCGAACTTGTTTCCACAGTCCTGGCAAAGGTATTCGTAAATAGGCACGGTTGATTTCTCCCTGAATGAGTCCGATCCCGCTTCCATTTTAGCAGGGAGCCGCTGGCGCGCCCAAGCAGGGGGAAGCGTGGACGGAAGTCCCACCGCGGGCTCAGGCGGGGCGGGAGTGGCTGCGCCAGCCGGACAGGTAGCTTTCGAGAAGGATGAGGAGGATCAGAGCGAAGACGGCGAGCGTTCCCGCCAGGGGAAGAAGCATAACCGATACGATTCCCCAGGCTTGGGCAAGATAACCGAGCAGCCAGGGAGCAAGTAAGGCCGCGGTGAAGGCGACGGAAAAGAGGCCGTGGAAAAACACGGGGTGATAGTGGGGGAAGCGAGGGCCGATTTTTTCAACGACCAGGGGATAAGTGACCGAGTAGCCGGCCGAAAGACACAGGATGCCGACCGAGGCTCCGAAGAGGTTGTTGGTGGCACATAGCAGCAGGTAGCCGAGGAGTTCGACCAGGACCGAGCCGAGGAGAAGGCGGGCATGGGTGGCACGAGACATGATGGCTTGGGCGGCAATGCGGCCGCCGAACAAGGTTGTCCAGTAGCCGGCCAGCAGGAGGATGGCCGTGGCCGGACTGGAGCCCAGACGGCGGATGAGGAACAGGGGAAGCCAGCCGGCTATGGACCACTCGCTGCCGAACTGGAAAAACAGGAGGAGGCTGAGGAGCAGCGCGAGCGGAGTCTGGAAGTCGCGAAGAGTCTGGCGGCGGGGCGGGGCAGCGAGTTGGGCGGCAGGATATTTTACACGGGCGTAAAGCCAGACAAAGACCAGGGGCAGGGCGGCGAGCAGGAGAAGAATGCCAAAGACGCGAAGAGCATAAAATGTTTGGGCCACCAGGAGCGCAGTTACCAGGCAGCCGAGGCCGAACATGGCGGCGGCGAGATTGAGGGTGGCGGCGCGGTCGCGCTCATAGAGCGGCGCCAGAGCGTGAAACAGGGCGGAATTGAGCACAGCGGCGCTGACGCCGGTGGCCAGGATGCCGGCGAGACGCCAGATCTCGAGGGCGGGCGGGGCCATGAACGCGAGGAAGAGAAACGCGGCTGAAGCCAGGGCGGAGGCGGAAACAAGACAGAACGTGACGCCGCGCCCGGGAAGCAGCCTGCGCGCGAGGCGGAGCCCGGAAAAGATGCCCAGGCCGAGAGCGAGAAAGTACTTACCGACGTCCGTGAAGTCCTGGGTCAGGTGAGCCTGCCAGGCGGGAAGAACGGCGCCCAGGAAGGACATAAGAACGCCGGAGAGAAAGAAGCCGGACAGGGCGCGGCGCACGCCGCGGGGGGTGCCGACAGGCTCAACAGTCGATACGACGGGGGCGGGCTGCGCGGCGCTCACTCAGGTATTCTACCGCTCGAGTGCGGCCTGCGGGCGGGCTCGGATGGTAACGCGAACAGAGTTTGACATCGCGGCCAAGTCGCCTTATTATGGTGGCATCACTGAGAAAGGAGGTGGTCCAGTCTAAATGAGTACTGGTAGTAGTTGTTCCTTCCTGTTGTCCACGCGCGAGGTGGCCGACTCTTAGTCCGACCGCTCCTGACGTTCAGGCTTCGTTCAGTGGCGAGGCCGCCGCTCCTGTGGATCGGCTGCCTACCGCGCGAAGTGAGGAAACCCGCCGTCCTACGGCGAACAAACCCCGCGTGCCGCATTCCGGCACGCGGGGTTTCATTTTCGGGCCTATGACAAGTGCGTGGTATGCTGGAAGTTTCACCCAAAGGGAAAGGATTCAGCATGAAAGCCGGCATTCATCCTGCTTATGAGGAAGTGAACGTGGTGTGCGCCTGCGGGAACACGTTCAAGACCCGCTCGACGCACAAGGGCGATCTGAGAGTGGAAATCTGTTCAAACTGCCATCCGTTCTTCACTGGCCGCCAGAAGTTGGTGGACACGGAAGGGCGCGTTGACCGGTTCCAGAAGAAAGTTCTGAAGTCGAAGGAATTGCAGAACCAGAAGGCGGCCCGAAAGCCTGCCTCGGTAAACTAAGCCGGCATCTCGGCTGCGCGGCAGGGGGCGCGAGACGGTTCGGCGGCCTTACTTGCCTTGCCGTTCCCGCTCGGCGCGCCATTGGTCGTACTTCGGTTGCTGGGCAGGGGTCAAGATGGCGCGGATCTCGGCGACCTGCTGCTCCTTCAAGGCCTTGATCTCGGGCTCGATCTTCTGGTGGATACGGTGGAAGCAGACTTTGGTGTTGTCAAGCACCGAGTTGATTTTGCCGACCTGATCGCCGCTGAGGCCGAGCCGGGTTTGCATCTCGTTCAGGTATTGGCGGCGGAACTCTTCGGCCGTCGGCTGGCGTGCGGCGACGGAGGCCTTGACGGACCTGACCATGTAGAGGCGCAAGCCGAACGCGCCGACAAGAACCCCGCTCAGAAAAACCAATGCCACGTAAGCGGCGACGGGGAACTGGAGGCGCTTCATCGCTGCCCGCTCTCGCCAATTTCTCCGTGGAGGACTTCGGCGTAGCTCCAGGCCTCAGCTTCCTCGGTGTGGGCCAGGACATCGACATAGCTCTGGTGCATGGACGGAGACTGCCCGGCGGGAATCAGAAGGACGCCCGCGATGAGCAGCCACACGGCAGCCGCCCCGCTGAGGAAGAGGCGGCTCAGGTGGAGAAGTTGAAAACGGCTGCGGCGGCGGGCGTCGATCTTGCGCCACAGGCCGGGCATGAAATCGGGGCTGGGCTCCGGATCCGGGCTTGCGTGACGGTAAGCCCGAAACACATTCTCGTATTGATGATCAAAACGGCTCATACAAAGTTCAACCTAGAAGAGTGTACTGCATTGTCGGCTAATCCCGACGGTCGCGGCCGGGGGTCTGCGACGGCGAGCTTTCCTGTTTTTCGAACGCCTTGAGCACGCGCTGGCGGGCGCGAAACAACCGCACCTTGAGAACGTTCTCCTTGACCTGGTAGATAACGCTCAATTCTTTGAGCGACAGGCCTTCCACTTCCTTCAACGTGAGCAGGATTCGATCCTCGTTGGATACCGCCGCGAGCAGCGATTGCGCAAGCTCCCGGGCTTGATTCTGCCGGGATTGCTCCGTGCTCTGCTGGCCACTGGCCGAGGCGTCCGCCATCATGACTTGCTGTTCGGACAGATCGGCCATCCGGGATTCCTTGCGCCGCCGCTGGCGCCGCAGGTAATCGTAGGAGGCATTGACCGTCAAGCGGTAGAGCCATGGCTCGAAAACGTCCGGCGTTCGCAGTTGATCGAGCGAAAAATAAAGCCGTAAAAACGCCTCTTGGGCAACATCTTCCACATCCTCGGGCCGGCCGATCAAGCGGCCAATGGTCCCGAGAATCCGTTTTCGGTAAGCGGCTACAATCTGATTGAAGGCCGCATCGTCACCCGCCTGCGCCCGCTGAATCAGACCGAAATCAATCAGCATTCAGCAAAGTTGAAGCCGGTGAGCTGAACGAATCCACTCAGTGGAGAGGCGTCCCGGCATGCAATCAGGTTACTAATGTTTCGGTTCGGCCGCCAGCGGGGGGGAGGGTGGATCGTCCATGGTGGAGTGATTCTATCCCTCCGGCCTGGAAAGGGGTAGTGCCCACGTGTTGCGGCGTTAGAGCACACGCCGCATCCGGACCGGAAATGGTCATCTCGCCAGTCGGAATTTGTCAGGATGCCAGACGACTCGGCCAAGCGGCGGAGACGTGACTGGACTTGGCCGCCTGTGCGGGCCGTTTACCGCTCAAACGCTGGTAGCGATCCAGAGCACGAATAAGACAATCTACCGCCTTCCGTTGTTGGCGGAGCTCCTCTAGCCGGCTAATCGTCTGGGAGGGGGAGGTAAGTCTGGGCATAGAACTAGTAGTACCAGTACTACCGATTGAATACAATACCCGCAGATGTGGGTAAAGCCTAGACCGAAAGGTTGAACCGGCGGTATCAGCGGCGGCTGTGTTAGAATCGCTAATACTCTTGTTTTCATGGATTTTCTCGAAAATCTAAATCCCCAACAGCGAGCTGCTGTGGCCCACCTGGACGGGCCTCTGCTGCTCCTGGCCGGGGCCGGCAGCGGCAAGACCCGGGTGATCACGCACCGCATGGCACACTTGGTGGTAGCGCACGGGGTACCCGGGCCTTCGATCCTGGCGGTCACCTTCACCAACAAAGCGGCCGAGGAGATGCGGCAGCGCGTCCGGAGGCTGCTGGGCGATCCGTCACCGCAGGCCAGCCCTCTGGTATCGACTTTCCACTCATTCTGCGTACGGCTGCTGCGGCGGGACGGGGCCGCGCTGGGGGAGATCCGGCCGGGGTTCACGCCGGAGTTCAGCATCTACGACGACGACGATCAGCTTGCCCTGTTGAAGCAAGTCTATCGGGCACTAGGGCTGAGCGAGGAGGCGGTCCAATACCGGGCGGCGCTCGGCTGGATCGGCCAGCAGAAGAGCAAGAAGAAGAGACCGGAGGACGCTTACACGGAGGCGACGGACCAGCGGCTGGCGCGGTTGGCGCAGATCTATGACCGTTACGAGGGCGGGCTGCGGCAGTCGAACGCGCTGGACTTCGACGACCTGCTGCTGGAGACGGTGCGATTGTTGACGCACGACGACCCGCTGCGGGAGCGGTACCAACGGCGGTATGAGTTTCTGATGATCGACGAGTATCAGGACACCAACCGGGCGCAGTATGAGCTGATGAGGCTTCTGACCGGAGAGAACCGTAACGTGGCGGTGGTGGGAGACGAGGACCAGTCCATCTACGGGTGGCGCGGGGCCGACATCCGCAACATTCTTGACTTCGAGCGGGATTATCCCGGGGCGACAGTGATCCGGCTGGAGCAGAACTACCGCTCGACAAAGACGATTCTGGAGGCGGCGAGCGCCCTGGTTGCGCATAACACCGAGCGTAAGGGCAAGTGGCTCTGGACGGAGGCCGGCGAGGGGACCGGGATCGGGCTTTACGCGGGGCTGGACGCCGAAAACGAGGCGCTCTTTATCGCCGACACCATTGAGCGGCTGTTGCGGGAAGACCCGCGGCGCCGCGTGGCGGTGCTCTACCGCACCAACTTTCAGTCGCGCCAGATCGAGGAGGCGCTGCGCCGCTACGGACGGAAGTATCTGGTGGTGGGCGGGTTCAGCTTTTACCAGCGGGCCGAAGTGAAGGACGTGCTGAGCTATCTCAAACTGCTGGCCAGCCACCAGGACAACGTCGCGCTGCTGCGGGTGATCAACACGCCGGCCCGCGGCATCGGGAAGACGACGGTGGAGCAGATGGAACGCCTCGCGGCGGAGAGGGGCATGGGGCTTTGGGAAGCGCTCGGGGCGATGGTGGCGGAACGGGCGGTGGGGGCTCGGGCGGAGGCCGCGCTGAGCGGGTTTCGAAAGCTGATTGACGAGTTGGGGGAGTACGGGCGGATCCATTCGGTGGCCGAGACGCTGCGTGAGGTGTTGTCAAGAACCGGATATCGCAAAATGCTCGAGGACGACCAGGGGCCGGAGGGGGAGTCGAGGCTGGGGAACCTGGATGAACTGATCAGCGCGGCCGAGGAGGCGGGCGAACGCGGAGAAGGGATGACCGGGTTCCTGGACCATGCCGCGCTGGTGGCAGACGCCGACGGGTTGGACGAGACGGCCGCGGTGTCGTTGCTCACCATCCACAATGCGAAGGGGCTGGAGTTTCCGGTGGTGTTCCTGGCGGGGATGGAGGAGGGGTTGTTTCCCCACACGCGGTCGCTGAACTCGCCGTCGGGTATGGAGGAGGAGCGGCGGCTGTGTTATGTGGGGATGACTCGGGCGCAGGAGCGGCTCTATATGACGTGGGCGCGTTCGCGGCGGCGCTATGGCGGAGGGATGTCGGAGCCGACGCGGCCGTCGAGATTTCTGGCGGAAGTGCCGGCAAAGCTGACCGAGAATCTCCGTGAGGATGCCGGCGGCTCGCAAGTGGAGTTGTACTCGGAGCGCCATGAGGTGAGGGAGACGGCGCAGCGGAATGTGTTCACCGGGAAGACGTACAATTCGGTGGCCAACATCGCGCAGTTCTTTTCCGAGCGAGGCATGCCGGCGCCGCAAGGATTGGGAACCCGTCCGGAGGCGGGTGGAGCGGCGGGCGGAGCGGCGGCGCCCGTTACCGGGAGCGGGATCCGTCAGCCGGCAGGCGCGGTGACGGTCACGCCGATTCGAGCCGCCGGAGCACCTGCGAAGGCTAGCCCGGCCGCGGGGCGTGCGAAGAAAACTCTCGGGCCTGGCTCGACCATCGATCACCCGAAATATGGGCGAGGAACGGTGCTCCGGCGCGAGGGTGATGGCGAGGATGCCAAACTTACAGTAAACTTTTCGAGATACGGTTTAAAAAAACTCATTGAGAAATACGCAGGAATCAAGGTAGACGAATGAACACGAAGCAGGTAGCAGACAAAGACGAACGCAAGAAGCTGAAGCGCACCGCGCGGAAAAAGGCGGCGCCGAAAGCGAAGCGCGCGGCCGGAGTGGCGCGCGGCTCGCAAAAGAGAAAAGTGAAGAAGCTGGCCAAAGGACAGAGGAAACGTTAGGCCGGATCAGGGAAGGCGCGGCCGGCCCTTCTGGCCGCGCCTCCTGAGGCCCGTGTGCGCAGCGGTGGGTAGAGGAAAACGTGGCCAGCCGACTTCTACGAACCAAGAGCATCGACGAGCTGATCGAGGCTTCCGAGGATCCGTCGAGACGGCTCCGAAAGACGCTGGGTCCGTGGAGTCTGACTGCGCTCGGCGTGGGCGCGGTAATCGGCTCTGGAATCTTCACGCTGACCGGAACGGCGGCGGCCGGCAAGGTGGAGAAGATCGAGTCGGTGTTTCACGCCACGATCCTCGACCTGGCGATGCACGGTATCCACGGCGGGACGACGCTGGGACGGCCCGGAGCCGGACCCGCCATTACGCTGTCGTTCGTCCTGGTGGCCATAGCCTGCTTCTTCGCCGCACTCTGCTATGCCGAGCTGGCGTCGATGATTCCCATCGCCGGCAGCGCGTACACATACGCCTATGCGATTCTGGGCGAGATCTTCGCCTGGATCATCGGTTGGGATCTGATTCTGGAGTACGCTGTATCGAACATGTCGGTAGCGGTGGGTTTCTCGGCGTACCTGCAGGATCTGGGCGACAACATCTTCGGGGTGCATCTGCCGGCGGCGATCGCCTATCCGATGTTTCCGGCGCCGGGGCAGCCGAGCGGCATCTTCAATGTGCCGGCCTTGTTGATCACCATGCTGGTGACCTGGATCCTGGTGCGTGGCGTCAAGGAGAGTGCGGAGACGAACACGACGATGGTGGCGATCAAGATCGTAGCCATTGTGATTTTTTGCGTTGGCGCCGCGCCAGCGATTCATACTTCCAACTGGCATCCTTTCGCGCCGCACGGATTCTCGGGCGTGCTCACCGGGGCGTCGATCGTTTTCTTCACCTACATCGGCTTCGATTCGGTGTCGACAGCGGCTGAAGAGTGCCGCAAGCCCCAGCGCGATATGCCCGTCGGCATCATCGCGACCCTGATCGTCTGCACCATTCTGTACGGATCGGTGTCGCTGGTGCTGACCGGCATTGCGCACTACCAGACTCTGAACACGGACTCGCCCGTGGCCGACGCGCTGAAGGCCCTGGGCTATAACCGGCTGCGGCTGGTGGTGACCGCCGGCGCCCTGATGGGTATGCTTTCCTCGCTGCTGGTGTATCAGTACGGCCAGGCGCGGGTCTGGTTCGCCATGGCGCGCGACCGGCTGCTGCCGGATGTTTTCTGCCGCGTACACCGCACGTACCAGACACCGCACTTGAGCACCTGGATCGCCGGCTTTGTGGTGGGAATACCGGCCGGCATCTGGGACATCGATACCTTCGCCGAGCTGTCCAACATCGGGACGCTTTTCGCCTTCATGTTGGTGTCGGCGGGTGTGATCGTTTTACGGAAGAAGCAACCGGAGCGTGTGCGTACCTTCCGCGTGCCGCTGGTGCCGTGGGTTCCTTTGCTCTCCATCGCTTGTTGCTTGCTTTTGATGATGGGGCTGCCATTGTTGACCTGGATCCGATTCTTCGTCTGGCTGGCCATCGGCCTCGTGGTGTACACCCTTTACGGAAGCAAGCGAACCGCGGCGAATCCCGAGCCCACGGTGGCGAGAGCGTAGCGGCCTGGCCGCCTACTTTGTTCGATTCTAAGTTTCGGATCGAGCATGGCCGTGGGGACGGTTGCTCAAGCCGGCCGATTTAGTCGAGCACACGGGCAAGGCGAACATCCTGACCCACGTGGAAGCGGCGCTCGATGGGGCGCGGGAGGCCAACGCCGCCCGCGAGGGCGCGCGACCCGAGGTCGCCGGGGAGATGCGATCGGGGTTCCTGCAGGGTTCTCGAGCGGGATTGTGTCTATCGCGAAGGCGGCGCCGGAAGCATGTTGCGGATGGCGGCGATGCGCCATTCGTTCGATTCTTTGACGACAACGAAGGTGGTCCACATTTTTCGGGGTGGCGCGCCGGAGGGTGGGGCGATCTCGTAGCGGCCGTCGGCAAGCGCCACGGCCGGAGCGATGAGACGCACGGACTCGACCGTGATAGTGCGGCGGCCCTCGTTGGCTTGGGAGCTTCGGAGCACTCCCTCGACGAGATGATCGCGGCCCTTACGCCACTCGCCGGTGGAGACGAGTTGATCGGCATCGGGAGTGAAGAGAGCCTGGACGGCGGCCGGACTGCTCTGCTCGCGTGCGTTGAGGTAGCGGCGGACGAGGTCGCGGATGGCGGTGTCGTCGGAGACTGCGGGGGCCTGGGCGTGCAGAACGGCGGCCAGCAGGACAAGAAGGACGAGTTTCATGGAGGCTCCGAACGAAGTGTAGCTCACGTGCTCATCAGATAGAGGATCGGCCTGCCCGGGCGGCTGCCGGTCCATTCCCAATAGCGGACGAGGATGGTGTAAACCATGAGCCCGATCTCGCCCTCGCCCCAGAGCAGGTAGCGGAGGGACTGAAGCATGAGATTACCGCGGGTAAGGCTGAGGACGATGCTGATCGGGTCGATCAATTCGCTCAAGTAGGCGATGGTGTTGGCGACGGCGACAGCTCCAGAAGCGCGGAGGAAGTAGTCCTCGCCCTCCCGGGAAATGGTGAGGCGGAGCGGTGCGACGAATTCGCTGCGGTTGTCCAGAAGATCCACGTGGAGGAAGGCGAGAGGGCCGGAGAGCCGGTAGTGGTGCTGGAGCGCGGCCGACTTTTCGCGGCGTGCCTGAAAATCGGAGCCGTGGAGAGGGACGAGGTTGACGCGTTTTCCCGCGATTTCACTCCAGAGCTGGGCGGACTCGGGGTTGGCAAAGGTGAGGCTGGCGACGCGAAGCTCGCGGGAGCGCTGGTAGCGGCTGATGGCGCTGAGGGTGAGGATGACGAAAATGAACACCGACGAGATGACGACGCCGTCGGGACGCTCGATGACATTGGTGATGAGCGTATAGACAAACAGGAGGCTGACGGCGAAGAAATAAACGATGCGCGGAAGGACACCACGATGCTGGACCGGCGAGGAAAAGAATTCGCGCCACAGGCCGATGGTGACGGCGACGGCGGCCGAGAGGATCAGGACGAGGACACCGGTGGCGTAGGCCGAGCCCTGGGCCTCGACGCTGGCGTGGAAGATGAGGGTGACGGCAAGGCTGGCGGCAAACAAAACCAGGACCATGGGACGGCGGAAACTGACCCAGCGCGGCGCCATGCCGAAGCGGGGAAGATAGCGTGGTAGAAGATTGATGAGACCGGCCATGGCGGAGGCTCCGGCGAACCAGAGAATGGCGATGGTCGAGACGTCGTAAAGGCCCCCGAACGCGTTGCCGAGTAAAGAATGAGCAAGGAAGGCGATTGCGCGTCCGCTCGCTGGGCCGCCGGCCCGGTAGGCCGACTCGGGGATGAGGATGGTGGTAACAAAACTGGACGCGAGCAGGAACGCGGCCATGATGGCGGCGGCGGCAAGCAGGAGTTTGCGGGTATTGCGGATGCGAGCCACCGGCAAGGCGTCGGCTTGGCTCGAGTCACCGGGGCCGTCGACCAGAGGCATGACGGCAACGCCGGTTTCAAAACCGCTTAGTCCGAGGGCGAGCTTCGGGAAGATGATGGCGGAGGCCAGAATCACTCCAGTCCAATCGGTGTGGAGCGTGAGGGACGCCCGCCACGCGGAGACCATCGAGGGGTGCAGAGCGATACGGACGACGCCGGCGGCGAGAACCACCGCGTTGAGCGCGAGAAAAGGGACGGCGAGAAAGGTAGCGACTTGGATGGCTTCCTGAAAGCCGGCCAGGAAGATCGCCGCCAGAAGCACGAGCAGGAACAGGGTCAGGTTCAACTGCTTCGTGTGCAGGAAAGGGCCGAGGTAAGGATTCGCGATGGCGTGGACTGCGGCGTCGGCGGCCGAAAGGGTGATGGTAATGATGAAGTCGGTGGCCGCGAAGCCGAGCAGCACCAGGACGAAGATTTTCGAGCGCCAACCCGAGAAGAGATTTTCCAGCATTGCGATGGAACCCTGGCCGGCGAAGGAGCGGCGGGCGACCTCGGAATAAACGGGGAGTGCGCCGAAGAGCGTGACCATGACGAGGATGACCGTGGCCGGAGGGGCAAGGGCGCCGGCGGCGATCAGAGCGATACCGGCCTGGTAGGCGAGAGAGGAAAAATAGTCAACGCCGGTGAGCCAGATCACCTGATACCAGGGATATGTGCGCCCATCGTGCGCTTCTCCGGAGAGCGACCCGCCGCTAAAGAGCCATCGCGCGACGGCGCTGCGGGGCAACGCATTTTCCCTCGTGGGGAGATCGGGAACAAGAAGAGACGGATCGGGGGCTTCGGGCATACCGCCTCCCAAGGTAGAACATCGGTAAGGCGGGCTGCGCGCCGGAAGGTCGAGGCGGTGAGGGGGGAAGCCGAACGAATATGACCGTGGGACATGGACACGCCGCGGCTGCGCCTCCGGAGGGGATACATTCGGGAGGAGCGGCCGCGGCGCGAGAGCGACGACGGCGGAAGTGGGAGGAACTTACTTCATGCCGCCGGCGCTCGAACTGGAGGAGGCAGCCGGGTTGGTCCGGGCAAGGGCGGGAACAATGGTCTCATTGGTTCTGAATTCGATCCCATCGTTCTCGCCGGCGAAGATCCACTTCCGGAGTGCCGCGGTTTCGCCGGCAGGCACCTGATAGAAGTCCAGTTTTGTGTGATCAACCGGCTCCACCTGCTCGGCGCGGAAACCGATCACCGTTGTGATGAGGTGATCGTCGGCGGCGTTGAAGATCTGAACGATGTCGCGGCTCGCGTCGGAGTTGGCGAGTTGGAAAATGTAGGAACCGGGAAGAAGAACGGTTTTATCAACCCGAACCGGCTGATCAATTTTGATCAAGGTTTCTTTATTGAATTCGTCGGCCTTTGCCGGTGTGGCCAACCAGCCTCCCAGCAAAGAGACGGAGAGGGTAGCAAGAATAGATACACGAGTCATGTTTCATTCACTCCTTAGGTTCGGTCAGGCGGTGCAGCTAGTCTGCCGTCCGACCAAGGTTTCGTGCGGTTTCACCTGGAAAAGTCTTTTTCGGTGAACCTGTCTATGAGACGCCCGTGGGGTGGAGAAGGGTTACAAAAATCCTTCGCGTCAATGTTCGTAATTCTATGGATAGAAAGGAATTAACTATTAGATGCTAGTTGATATCCGACAGGTGCAACGGTGCTGCGGAGTATGAAGGCGTAACGGAAACAATGGCGATCCTTGAGGCGATAGTTGTGATGGGAGCGATGGCAGAACCATGGCGCTTGTGCTGATGGGATTGCTGCCCGGAGCGGCAATGGCAGCGCTCTGGCTCGCGATGCCGGCTGAAGATGGGCCGGGTGACCGCACGCTACGCGCGGGTGTCTGGTTCGGCACGCTACTGTGGGCATTGACCGAGGCGCTGAGCGCATTCGGGATGGTGAAGCGCGGGCCGCTCACCGTGTGCTGGGCGGGCGTGGGCTTGATGGCGGTGGGCATGGCGCTGCTGCGTCGGCGCGTTGCAACAGGCGCGATGCGATGGCCGAAACTCGATCCGCTCTCAATGGTATGCGCGGGCACGGCGTCCGTGATTCTGGTGTTGACGGCGGTGACCGCGGCGTTCAGCCCGCCCAATAGCGCCGATGCGATGGCGTATCACCTTCCGAGGGTGGTCTACTGGGCCGAGCAAGGCAGCGTGCGCTTCTTCCCGACGCCCTACCTGAACCAGATCATGCTGCAGCCGCTGGCGGAGTATTTGATGCTGCACACGTATGTGCTGGCGGGCGGTGACGGCTTGGCCAATTTCGGGCAGTGGCTGGCGTCGCTCGTCAGTGTGGTGGGCGTTGCGCGCATCGCGGCGGAGTGGGGTGCGGGAGTTCGGGCTCAGGCCATGGCGGCTTTGTTCTGCGCCACGCTGCCCGCAGGAATACTGGCCGGCAGCGGCGCCAAGAACGATTACGTGCTGGCGATGTGGCTGGTGACGGCGGTTTACTTTGCGTTGCGCTTTGCGCGGAGCGGAAGGAGAGCCGAAGCGGCACTCATGGGAGCGGCACTAGGCTTGGCACTGCTGACGAAAGCGACCGCGTATCTGTTCGCGCCCTGGGTTCTGGCAGCGGCGATCGGCGGGCGGGCACGGGGCAGGAGGAGGCGTCTGCTTCCGGGAATCGCGATAGCGATGTTGTGCGCGGCGGCCGTCAATGCGCCGCATTACGCGCGTAATTACCGGCTAAGCGGATCGATCCTGGGGTTTGATTCAGCGCAGGGGAACGGATTCTTCCGCTGGCGCAATGAACGCTTTGGCTGGAAGGAGACGCTGTCGAATGTGATGCGAAACGCATCTGAGCAGCTCGGCGGACGAAGCCGGAGATGGAATGATTGGATCGGGACCACAGTGGAGGATCTGCATCGAAGGCTGGGTATGGATGTCAACGACCCGGCGACGACGTGGCGGTGGACTGTTTTCGCGGCTCCCAGAAATTCGAACCACGAGGCCGACGCGCCGAATCGCTGCCATCTGGGAATTCTCACGATTGCGGCGATGCTGCTGTGGTGGCGCGCCGCGCGTAGGCGCGAATGCGAGATGCCCTGGTACGCGCTCGCCCTTGTCGGCGGCTTCGTCGCGTTTTGCGCGTATCTCAAGTGGCAGCCGTTCCAGGCGCGCCTATTCCTGCCGCTCTTCGTATTGGGCGCGCCGCTGGCGGCAGTATTCGGCGAAACAGGCCGCGGCCGCGCGCGATGGGTGTGGTGGGGGGCGCAGGCCGCATTCTGCCTGTTACTGGTGGACGGGGCGAGGCACCCGGTGCTGGACAACTGGGTGCGGCCGCTGCGCGGTCCGCGGAGCGTATTGCGGACGCCGCGAGTGGAACAGTACTTCTCCGACATGGGGCAGTGGAACAACGCCGCGGCCTACCGGGATTCTGTCGCAGCGCTGGCCGCGAGTGAGTGCGAAGTGGTGGGCATCGACATCCATGACCTGCAGCTCGAATACCCTCTGCAAGCGTTGCTGCGGCTGAAACGGCCCAGTGTAATGTTTGTGCATACCGGCGTCCAGAATGCCTCGGCACGCTATCAGCCTCCGGTTGCCGCCTCTCCTTGTGCCGTGGTGTGTCTCGACTGCGCGGGGGATACGGCGAGGCTGGCGCTCTATTCTGGCTTTCCCGACACCCAAACCATCGGCCGGTTTGTGATTCGCAGCGGGCGGTGAGACAAACGGTCAGGCGCTCTTGATGGCGTGCATGACAAGCGCGGAGGGGCCTGGGGAGTCGATGAGCAGCGGCGGCGGCAGCGGAGCGCCGAAGCGGATGAGAAACCCCGGGCCGGATTCGGAAACCCGTGCCGGGAGGACCGACAGGCCGGCGCGGGCCAGATGCAGAAAAAGCCGATCCAGACCGGGTAGCGGTAAGCTCAGCGGCCCGGCGGTCGCGCGAGCGCCCTCCGGAAAGATGCCCACGATGGACGACGGAGCATCGCGGAGCAGGCGGCGGAGGGAAGAGGCGGTGCGCCCCGGCCGGGAGGCGGCGAAGGGAACGTCGTAGTATCCGAGCGCGCCGGCCACGCGCGGAAGCAGCCAATCGCCCGGAGAAGGAATGCGCAACCGTCCAAGGGTAAGGGGCGGCCAGTTGGCGGTGACGATCCAACGCACAGGCGTCGTGGAGAAGCGAAGGCGCAAAGGTTCGGCGAGCGCCGCGGCGGCGTGGGCGATCCACAGGTGGCGGCGCTGGTAGTGGTTGGCCGCGAGCACGAAAGGGGGCGCTGCGGGAATGTGTTCCAGCCCGGAATAGAGCGGCCGCGACTCCATGCGCTCGAGCAACGAGTGCAATAGTGCGGGTGTTGGCGCGGGATTGCCGCGAGCGATGTAGGGCGTCAGGCGGAAGATGATGTCCCAGGGGACAGGGTACCGAAGCTCAGACACGGCGCCCTTTCCAAAGCACCTTTCGGCCGGTAAGAGTAGTGAAAAAAGACGACAAAGCGATGGCCTGAAACAGGTATACGGCGGCGGGGGCATAGAGCACGCGGCGCCCGTAAACGGGAAAAAGTGCAGCGAAAATTGAGGCAAACAGAGTGGCGGCCGCCTTCCATTCGCTTTGGCTCACAGCCCAGGCCAGGACCGGAAGCCAGGAGGTAGCGAAAATTGAGGCGAGCACGACCTGGACAGCGGTGGCCGGGTTGACAAGAAGGAAGCGGAAGGAATTCTTCTGAAAACCGCGCCAGATATCGGAGAGGCCGGTGTACATGCGGACGTGGGCGAGCGAGGATGTGCGGAGCACGCGAAAGCGGATGCCATGGGTCTTGAGCAGGCGGGCCAGTTCGATGTCCTCGATGATGCTGGATGCCACGGCGCTGTGGCCGCCGATGGCATCGTAGGCCCGGCGGTGAAACAGGAAGCACTGGCCATTGGCAAGCGCCTCGCGGGAGCGAGGCGAGTTGACCGAGCGTGCGTCGACTCCGGTGAAATAGAGAGCGAAGGCGTAGGGGAGCAGCACTCGTTCGGCGAGCGATACGCAGTGCTGCTGGGGGAAGACTGAGACGGCTTCCAGATTCTCGCGCGCGGCGTAGGCCAGCAGCGAGGGGACGAAGGCCGGCTCGAACCAGGCGTCGGCATCTACGAAAAGTAGCCAGGACGTGGTGGCCGCATCTGCCCCGGCCTGGCAGGCGTTGGGCTTGCCGAGATGGCCGGCCGGGAGCGGCGGAGCGGGAAGGACGTGGGCGCCGGCCCGGGTGGAGTGCGAGGCGGTGGCATCGGTGGAGTGGTCGTCGACGACGATGACGGGCAGGGCGGGGAAGCTGGCGACGGCGCGAGCGATGGAAGAGGCCTCGTTGCGCGCCGGGATGATGACGGTGAGGTCAGCGGGCGTGCCGGCTTTGGCTTCGGGCAACGAAGGAAGGGCCTGAAAATTACCTCGAGAGCGCCAAAAGAAAACAAGGATACCAAAGGCGACTGCGATGGCGGCTATCGCGCTCAACGAGGGATACTCCGGATGGTGGGGCCGGTGACGCCGTCGGGGAACAGGGGGCCGGGTGCTGGCTCCTGCCAGCGGCCCAGGCCGTCGAGGGCGCGGGCTTGCGCGATAGGGGCGCCGTCGTCGGGGAGAGCGGCCTGCCAGCGCGTCCAGGTGAAGGGCGACAGCGGCGGCTCCAAAACGGCCGGCGTCCAAAGGCCCGATCCCGTGCGCACTTCGACCTGACGGATGCCGCGGATGCCGGCGAAGGACACGCCGCCCACGCGAAGGCGGCCGTTTCCGGCTGCAATATGATCGATGTGCGAGGTGGTGTGGATCAAGGGTTCGTTGGTGTAGCCAAGCTTCGGCCAGGTACCGAAAAAAGGCCGATTGACGAAGCGGATCTCCGACAACCACTTTACATTCTTGAAGCCGTAGTAACGAGGGGCGAGCAGACGAATCGGAAAGCCATGGACACGGATAAGCGTCTTGCCGTTCATCCCGAGAGCGAGTAAGGGCTCGGACGAGAATGCGTAGTCGAGTGTGAGACTGTCGGCGTGGCCGTCGGCGCCCAGGAACGCGACCTCGATGGTATCGGAGGGAATAAACCGGCGGTCCACGAGCTGGTGAAGAAAAATTGCGCTCCAAAGCGCCGTTCCCATCAGATCGGACTGCAGCGTATTGCTGACGCAGCGGAGGGTCGCGTAGCGTTCGATGCGAGGAAGCGAGAGGAGCTCGGCGAACGAGAATTGGCGAAGCGTACGGCCATGGGCGGTTATGAGGAGCTGCCATCCGGAAGGGTCCGGCGCAGGGTCGACGGCGTTCTTGCTCATGCCGTAGAACTCGGCAACGGGCGTCACGGCACGCCGCACCAGACCCCGAGCGAACGGCGGGTCCGGCGGGGAATAGGCAAACAGAGCGACGGGCTGGACGGCACGGCGGGCGAGCGAGGCGTCGCGCAGATAGCCTTCGAGGGCGACGACGGCGGCGCCGGCGGGCATGGTGGAGGCCAGGAACAGTCGGCGGGATCGGGAGAGCACGGCGGAGCCAGGCCGGTGCAGCAGAAGCGCGAGAGAGCCAAGGCCGGGAATCCAGAATGAGACGTTCCCGAGAAGCGAACGATACGGAAGAAGCGCGCACATCAGCACTGCGGCGGCGGCAACTAAAAGCGGAACGGAGATCTCGCGGCGGCGAATGGGAACCTGGGCCACAAGAAAAACAAAGCCGAGCGAAGCCAACGCTCCCGTAAGGGCAAACGGCTTGGCCCATGGGCCGAGAAAGATCAGGAGCGCGACGGCAAGGCGAGAAGGCGTCCGGGCCATGATCCACTCCGCGATAGCGCCGGTGAGCAGAGGCGTCTGGAAGGTGTAAAAGCAGGCGTAATGGGGAATGAGCCCGGCGAGAGTGGCCAGGGAGGCGCGCTGAATGGATCGAATCGGCATGGGCACCTAGCGGGAATGCAGAGCGCGGCGCGCGAGATGCCGGGCAGTGATTCCGTATTTTTGAAGCGGTGGAACGTAGGCGCGGCGGGTGAAGACGTCGTAGCGCGCGGCTTCGATGCGGTCCAGGATGGCGCGGTAAACGTCGGAGGCGATGGCGACGGCGAACCTGCCGGATGGATTGAGGAGCGCGATCCCGGGCTGGGACGAATCGTAAAAGCAGCGGGCGCGCGCAGCTTCAAAGCGCATGAGCTCGATGAAGGCGTCGCCGCCGGTCCGCGACAGGAGCGCGGACTCAGGCACGGAAAAGCGGAGCAGGTCTTCCTGGGGAAGATACACGCGGCCGCGGCGCAGATCCTCGCCGATGTCGCGAAGGATGTTGGTGAGCTGCATGGCGACGCCGAGATCGGCTGCGCGAGCGAGAACCTCGTCGCGGCAGTCGGCATCGAAACCGATGACATGGGACATCATCAGGCCGACGACGGAGGCCACGCGGTAGCAAAACAGGCGCAGGTCGTCGAACGTGGCATAGCGGGTGATCCGGAGGTCCATGCGCATGCCATTGACGAGTTCGCGCGGGTACTCGTGAGGAATGGAGTGGCGCTCAACGGTGTCGAGAAAGACGCGCAGGACGGGATGGGCAGCGACGCCGCCGGCCAGAGCGGACTCCAGCAACACTGACCATGCTTCCAGGTCGATTTCGGCTTGTGTCGGGTTTGGAGCTTCGTCGACGAGGTCATCGGTAAAACGGCAGAACCAGTAAACGGCGTGGGCCGAGCGGGCCATGGGGCGAGGGAAGAAGCGGGAAGCGAAATAGAAGCTGCGCGTGCCCCGGGAGGTCGCGAGAGCCGCTTCTCGATAGAGGCCGTCAAGGATTACAGAGGAAGACGCTGGCAAATCAAATTCTCCGCGATTTTAGCCGAGCAGAGTACTCCGGGCAGGCCGGCCCCGGGATGCGTACCCGCGCCGGCAAAGTACAGATGGCGGATGTCCTCGGATTCGTTGTGCGGCCGGAACCACGCCGACTGGGTAAGGATGGGCTCGAAGGAGAAGCCGGAGCCGCGGAAACTGTCGAGGGTGGTCTCGAAGTCGAGTGGAGTGAAGACGCGTTCAGTGACCAAACTGTCGAGAAGTCCGGGAAGATAGTTGTTGTCGAGGAATTTCATGATGCGGTCGCGGAACGGAGCAGCCTGGCGCACCCAGTCGATGCCGCTGAGTTGATTGGGGACGGGTATGAGGGCGTAGAAGCAGTCACAGCCGGCAGGAGCCATGGAAGGGTCGGTGGCGGAAGGGCGGTGAAGGTAAAGAGAGAAATCGGAGGAGAGACGCTTTGTCGTGAAGATATCGCGAAGAAGTTGGCGGTATCGGGGGCCAAGAACGATCGTGTGGTGACGGATTTTGGGGTATTGGCGGCGGGTGCCGAAATAGATGACGAACAGTGACATGCTGTAGCGCATGCGATGGAGGCGGCGATCGGTGAATTTACGGCGATGAATAGGAGCGATGAGCTTACGGTAGGTGTTGGCGACGTCGGCGTTGCTGAGGACGGCGTCGGCCGCGTGAAGACGGCCGTGCGTATCTTCGACGCCTGAAACGGCCCCTGCCGCTACACGGATGCGCCGGGCGGGGGTGTTGAGAAGGAGGCAGCCGCCGAGTTCCTGGAAAAGCCGGACGAATGCAGCGACGATGGCTCCGGTACCGCCCATGCAGTAGTGGACGCCCCATTGGCGCTCGAGGTGATGAATGAGGGCGTAGATGGAAGTGGTCTGGAAGGGATTGCCGCCGACCAGCAGCGGATGGAAGCTGAAGACGCGGCGAAGCATGGGATCGCGGACGTAGCGCGAAGCGAAGCCGTACACGGTGCGATAGGACTGCAGGCGTATCAGATCAGGCGCGACTCGGAGCATGTCGGAAAAATGCAGGAATGGTTTGGTTGATAGCTCGACGAACCCCTTGGCAAAAATGGCCTCGGCGTCGCGTAGCATGCGGCGATATCCGTCGAGATCGCCCGGGGCGAACGCGGAGACGCGGCGCTCGGTTTCGGCGGCGTTGCCGTTGTACTCGAACGCCCGGCCGTCGTGGAACTCGATTCGATAGAACGGGTCCACAGGAACGATATCGAGAAACTCGGAAGTCTCGCGGCCGGCGGCGCGGAAGACATCGTCGATCAGAAAAGGTGCGGTGATGACGGTGGGACCGGCGTCGAAAGTGAAGCCGTCCTGATGGTAGACGTAAGCCCGCCCACCGGGCTGGTCGCGGGCTTCGAGAAGGCGAACGCGGTACCCACGGGCTTGGAGGCGGATGGCGGCGGCGAGCCCGCCAAAGCCGCTACCGATGACGACTATGCTTTTGGACATCGAGATAGTTCATCAGGTCGACCAGCGGGCCGGAGCGATAACCGAACGGCGCCAGACATTCGCGCGCGCGGGCGAA
>DAIDHC010000129.1 GCA_027452065.1 Bryobacterales bacterium | reverse complement strand
CGCCCCGCCGGCGCCGCCTGCTTCTCCAGCACCGTCACCGTCGCCGACGCCACGTTCGTCGTCACAATTTTTTCCTCCCCCGGAAACACGTACAGCATGTGCGTCCGGTCCTGCCCCGTCCCCATCACCCAGTCCACCTTCCCCGTCGCCGGATCGTACCGCCCGATCACCTTCGCCGCCTCTGCCGTGAACCAAGTCTTCCCGCCCGTAAACACCAGCCCGTGCGGCCCCCGCAGCGGCCCCAGGTCAATCGGCGCCAGCGCCTTCGGTCCCGTCAGCTCGATCACCGCCAGCGTGTTGTACCGCCCGCCCCCGTAATTCGACACATACGCCGTCCTGCCATCGGAAGACGCGATCACTTCGTGCGGATCTTCTCCCACCGGCGCCGTCCCCACCACTTTCAGCGTCCCCGGGTCCACAACGCTCAGCGTGTGCTTCCCCTTCGAAAGCACCAGCAGCGCGCCCTTCGGCGTCTGCGCCCCGCCCGCCGCCGCCGACACCAGCCCGCAAATCACCGCCGCCATCCCAGCCCGCTTGGTCATGCTGAAATTAAACCACCCCCGCGCCCCTCTGGCAATCGCTCCCTCCGTGCCATAATCCCCCCATGCTCCCCCGTATCGCCGCCCTCTCCCTCCTCCCTCTCGCCCTCGCCGCCCGCACTCCGACAACGGCCGATATCCTCTACGGCGTCGCCGACGGCCAGAATCTCACCATGGATTACTACGCCCCCGCCGGCCCCGGCCCCCACCCCATCGCCATCGTCATCCACGGCGGCGGCTACCAGCGCGGCGACAGCCGCAGCGGCTCGGAAGCCTACTGCGCCGATTTCCTCGCCCCCGCCGGCTACGCCGTCTTCTCCATCAATTACCGCCTCGCCCCCCGATACCCCTACCCGTATATGGTCCTCGACACCCAGCGCTCCATCCGCTTCCTCCGCCACAACGCCTCCCGCTGGAACGCCGACCCCGCCCGCATCGCCCTCGTCGGCGGCTCCGCCGGCGGCTTCCTCTCCAACATGGCCGGCCTCCGCGGCGCTCCCGCCAACCCCTCCGCCCCCGACCCCGTCGACCGCGAATCCTCCCGCGTCCAGGCCGTCGTCACCTTATTCGCTCAATCCAGCTTCGCCACCGTCCCCCTCAACCGCGACGTCCACGCCCTCCTCGATCCCCTCATCCGCGAAAAAGGCGAAGCCGAAGCCCTCCGCCAAGCCTCCCCCATCACCTACGTCTCCTCCTCCGCCCCTCCCTTCCTCCTCATCCTCGGCGACCAGGACGAATACATCCCCTTCACCGAAGCCACCAACCTGCAAACCGCCCTCCGCAACAACGGCGTCTCCTGCCAGATCATCCGCATCCCCGGCGGCCATCACGGCACCGGCGCCTGGCACACCCTCCCTAACGTCCCCGACTGGGAGCGCCAGATGGTGGAGTGGCTCAACTCCACCCTCCACCACTCCGGCCCCGTCGGCGAAGGCATCCGCGAACGCACCGCCCCGCCGCCCCAACCGGCAAAATAATACAAGGAATCCCAACCGAGTCCCCTATGCCCTCCTCGTTCATCCGCGCCCTCGCCGTCGCCGCCCTGCTCGCCCACTCTCTCGCCCCCGCCCAATCCACCGCCGGCTGGAAACTCCTCTGGTCCGACGAATTCTCCGGCCCCGCCGGCTCGCCTCCGGACCCGGCCCGCTGGAGCTACGACCTCGGCAGCGGCGCCCCCGATAACCCCGGCTGGGGCAACCACGAACTCGAGTTCTACACCAACTCCACCGCCAACGCCTTTCACGACGGCCGCGGCCATCTCGTCATCCAGGCCCGCAACGAAAACGGCCGCTTCACCTCCGCCCGCCTCAAAACCCAAAGCACTTTCACCTTCACCTACGGCCGCGTCGAAGCCCGCATCCGCCTCCCTTACGCCCAGGGCATCTGGCCCGCCTTCTGGACGCTCGGCGCCAACGTCTCCACCAAAGGCTGGCCCGCCTGCGGCGAAATCGACATCGCCGAAAATTTCGGCGCCCAGGCCAACGACGCCTCCCGCAACCACGGCACCATCCACGGCCCCGGCTATCCCGGCGTCGGCGTCACCGCCGTCTACACCTTGCCCGGCGCCCAAAAAATCTCCGCCGGCTTCCACGTCTTCTCCGTCGATTGGGAGCCAGGCTCCATCGAGTTCTTCGTCGACGGAAATTCCTATCTCAAAACAACCCCCGCCTCGCTCCCTCCCGGCGGCCAATGGGTCTTCGACAACAATCCCTCGTTCCTTCTCCTCAACCTCGCCGTCGGCGGCAGCCCCGCGCCCGTCGGCGATCCCAACTCCTCCACCCATTTCCCCCGGCCAATGCTCATCGATTACGTCCGCGTCTATCAGCGCGCCACCCCCTGACCTCCCTCACCCCTTCTTCAACACGTCCCCTTTCCTGTCCACCGCCCTCGTCGCCCCCACTTCCAGCGGCACGAAAAAGTCCCCGCTCTTCAATCCGCACTCCTCGATCATCTGGAGCCCATACTCGCTCCGCCCCAGATCCTCCGCGCCCTTGTTGTTGCTCCCCATCGTGAACTTGCACCCCGCATCCCGCGCTTCCTTAATGAACGCCGCCCCCGGAATCCGGTACCGGTTGTTCAGCTCAACCGCTACGTGATTCTTCGCCGCCGCCTCAATCACCCTCCCCCGCCGCTCCTTCGTCCACAGCTCCTCATACCGCCCCTGCAACTGCTCCGGCACATACGTCGGGTTCGCGTAAATGTCCACCGGCTCCTTCTCCAGAATCCCCACCGCCCTCTCCACCAGCGTGTCCATAAACTCCTCCGCGTCCCCGATCGTCCCCACCTCCTCCGGTATCCACGTCCGCATCCTCTTCCCCCTCCGGTCCGTCCACGTCATCGCGTCCGTGAACACGTAGTCGAACTGCTCCACCGCGCTCCGCGAAAACATCCCCGTCCACTCCCGCCCCTCGGCCTGCATCCCGATAAACACCGGCAGCCCTTTCAAGCTCGCCGCGAACGCCCGCGCCCCCTCGTCCCCCGTCACCGGCTGCCCCTGCCCGCCGTTCATCGCCAGCCCGTACTGAATCCCGTCCCGCATCATCTTCTTCACCGCCGCCTCCACCGTCAGCCCGCCCTTCGGATGCACGTGCAAATCGAGCATCGGAATCCCCCGCGCCCCGTCCGCCAGAATCGTTTTGAACGTCGCATCCGCCTCGTACACCGGTCCGCCCGCCCCGGCATCGTCCGCCAGCGGCCTCACCCGCACGCTTTTGAACATCGCCTTCGACCCCGGATCGTGGCACTGCAGCGCGAACGTCCCGTGGTCGATGAATCGCTCCCTCTCCATCCCCGGCGGCGGCGGTATCACCGGCGGCGTCGGCTCGTGATAATCCACCATCAGCATCCCGTTCAGCCGCACCTGCGCGTTCTTGCCCCGCACCGCGATGTGCATCTTGAACCACTCGTTGTCCGGAGCGTACTGCTTATAGTTCATCCGCAGGTTGTACAGCGACCCGGTCTTCTTTTTCTCCCGCGCCTGCGTGTTGTTGATCTGCACCTCGCAGCCCTTCTGCGGCCAGTTGGTCTCCTGCCACCGCGTGTGAAAATAAATCCCCGAGTTGCACCCCGGCCGCGTCATCACCTCCGCCTCGAGCTCGAAGTTCCGGAAATCCGCCCCCTTCAACGGACCCGTGTAAAACAGATGGCACATCGGCCCGTCGGCCGTCAGCAGCCCGTCCCGCACCGTCCACGACCCCGACGGTGTCTGCTGCTTCCACCCCTCCAGGTCTTTCCCGTTAAAAAGCTCCACCCACCCCCCGTCCTGCCCCTGCGCGCCAACCGCCGCCGCCCCCGCCGCCCCCGCCGCCACAACACCCCAAAACCCCCGCCGCGTCATCCCGTTAGTTTTCATACCGCCTCCCGCGCCCACTTTACACAAATTCCCCCGCGCCCCGCCCGCACCTCGCCGGCAACCCTCCGCCGCCCCTCCGCGTCTGCTCATCGAGGCCGCGCCGCGCGCACCCATGCTACTCCACAGCTTCTCCTTCACCGCCATGGGCAGCCCCTGCCGCATCCATCTCTACGCCGCCTCCGAATCCGCCGCCGCCCACGCCGCCCAGGCCGCCGCCGATGAAGTCGAACGCCTTGAACGCCGCTACTCCCGCTACCTCCCCGCCAGCGAGCTCAGCCGCATCAACGCCGCCGCCGCCCGCGGCGGCGAAGTCACGCTCGACGAAGAAACCGCCGCTCTGCTCGAATACGCTTTCGTCTGCCACCGCAAAAGCGGCGGCCTCTTCGATATCACCAGCGGGCTCCTCCGCAAAGCCTGGAATTTTTCTCACCCCCGCCTCCCCGCTCAATCCGAAATCGACCGCCTCCTCCCCTTCATCGGCCTCGACAAGCTCGAATGGTTCCCACCCCTTCTTCGCTTCCCTCTCCCCGGAATGGAGATCGATTTTGGAGGCATCGTCAAGGAATACGCCGCCGACCGCGCCGCCGAGGTCTGCCTCGCCCTCGGCATCTGTAACGGCATTGTCGAGCTCGGCGGCGACGTCCGCGTCATCGGCCCCAATCCCGACGCCTCGCTCTGGCGCATCGGCATTCAGCATCCCCGCCGTCCCGATTCCGCCTTCGCCGTTGTCGAGCTCACCTCAGGCAGTCTTGCCACCAGCGGCGACTACGAGCGCTTCTTCGAGCTCGACGGCGTCCGCTACTGCCATCTCCTCAACCCCCGCACCGGCTGGCCCGTCCGCGGCCTCGCCGGCGTCAGCGTCCACGCCGAAAGCTGCCTCGTCGCCGGCAGCCTCGCCTCCATCGCCCTGCTCAAGCAGCTCGACGGCATCCCCTGGCTCGCCTCCCTCGGCGCCCGCTGCCTCTATATGGACGACCAGGGCCGCGCCGGAGGCACCCTCATCCCCGCCATGCCCGCCAACCCGCCCTCCTAACCTCCCAGCGAGTTCAGCGTATTCGTGCTCGCCCGCAGCGACACCATCATGCTCTTCATCCCGCTCACGAAGTCGGCCTTCGACACGCTCCCCGTCCCGTTCGGGTCAAGCTGGTTGTACACCGCGTCCACTCCCGCTTGCCGAAACACCGCCGGCGGATTCAGCGTCTGGAACGCGTTCTCAAGCTGGCTCTTGGTGATCGACCCGCTGCCACCCGTGTCGATCTGCTGGTACAGGTTCGTCATCTTCTGCTGCGGCGGCATGCTCGCGCTCGCCCCCGACATCACCATCGGCGCCGCCCCGCCCGAAATCCCGGAAATATTCATCTCGTCAACTCCATGAAATTGGCCTGCCCCTCCTCGCAAGCAATCCCCGTGCCGCCCGCCCGCCGCCCTCTTTCCAACCCTTTCCCCTCAACCCGCCAACCCCCCGCCGCCACATTCACCACACCCGCCAACATTTCGCCGCCCCCGCCCAACCGAACCCGAGCGCCGGTCTATCGGCGGCGCCACACGCCGCCTCCGCGACCTGGAGGACAATGAAACCATGAGCGGAATCCAGTTTGTCACTGACGAGAAGGGCCGCAAGGTCGGCGTCCTGATCGACCTCAAAAAACACGGTGCCATCTGGGAAGACTTCTGGGACGGACTCGTGTCCGAATCGCGCCGGAAGGAAAAAGGCACTCCTTACGAACAGTACCGCGCCACCCGCCTGAAACGCGCCCGCCCCCGTGGTTAAGTACTCCCTCGAAATCAAGCAGTCGGCGCAAAAGGAATTGGATGCGCTCGATGATGCGCTATTCATCCGCATCGACCGGAAAATTCTCACGCTCGCTGCCAATCCCCGGTCCCCCGGCTGCAAAAAGCTGAAAGGCTACAAGGATCACTGGCGCGTCCGTGTCGGCGACTGGCGCGTGCTGTACATCATCGACGACGAGGCGAAGCTCGTCACCATCACTCGGGTCGCGCACCGGCGCGAGGTCTACGGATAGCCGCCAATCCCCTTTTCACCCGGCTGAGAAAAGTTGAGAGGCCACTGGTCCGGAGTCGCAGCTTCTATTTCGGTTGTTGTGAATGGCGTGGGCATTTGCATCGGCACGTACGTGGCGACCGTCCCCAACCGCAACTCCCCGCCCGCCATCCGGTTCCGTGAGTCCTACCGGGAAAACGGCAAGGTGAATACCCGCACCCTCGCCTTCACGGCCTCGCAGAAACAAGCCGACCGGCCTCACGTCTATGTGCGCGATCTGGATTCGTCGGCGTCCCCCCCGTTCACCCACATGGCCGAAGCCGCAATCCCGAGTGGACCTCAGCCGGCCGGATTGTGTTTCGCGCCACCCATGCCCCACCCGGATTAGGGTCGATCCCGCCGTTGGGCGGCGAACCCGAGCCATTAGCGGCCACCGACAGGGCTTCTACCGCCTCTGTCTCCAGAGCTGGTACCCCGGCGGGATGGCTGCACAAGGGCGATGTCGGTACGTTCGGCGTATGGATACGTTCGCCGGCCGGCTCAGCGCCGAAAAAGTATGAGCCCTCCCCGTTTTCCCGGCAGATCGTCACCAACCCCGCCCTGAAGTCCTCGCCGGACGGCGAGCGACGCCGGACGGCAAGCGGCCGCTCATGTTCCGCAACCCGAAAGCTGGTGAACAAGCCTGGCTGATGCCATACCCGGCAACTGCGGCCAAACCGCCGCACCCGATTCTTCAAAGCTTGCCTGGCTTCGGCGGCACGCCCATGTTTCTCCGGATCCCCGATAGCCGCGCCGGCAAAGCCAGGTAAGCGGCAGAACCCGGTGAGGAACCGCCGGGCGGTACATCAAGAGGGCACGGCCCGGTTATACTGACAAGGAAATTGGTGGTCAGAATGGGCTGATGAAGGAGGATGATAGTGATGCGCCTCATTCTTTGTCTCTTGGCTCTGGCCGGCGTCGATGTTGCCGCGCCGCTGCAAACGTTCCCCGTCGAACAATCCGAATGGACTGCGGTGCGCGGATCAGCCTCGCCGGACGCATCACAGCTCCATGACAATAAGACGTCTTTGCGCGTCGAAGCAGGGACCAGTCCGGACGCTCTGGTTCGATCCGCTCCCATTTCCCTGACCATCGGCAAGACCTACGAACTCACGGGGTGGGTGCATACAGAAGACCTCACGGTGCGGGATCTTGACCGGTCGCGCATCGCACTCGGCGCCACCCTCTCCATGGCCTCCATGCCGTTCGATGTCCATGCAGCCTCGGTAGGCGGAACCCGGGACTGGACCTTTCTATCCCTGCGTTTCGTCGCCAGCCGCGCCCGGGACCGGGTGCTGCTCAGTGCCGGCAGCGGCGGCACGCTCCACGGCAAGGCCTGGTTCGAAGGCGTGAGTCTCGATCAAGCTTCCGCCGCCCAAAGCTGGCCCGCCCGCGATGCCGTTCGCACCTTTGGCCCCGCCTACCGCTATCCGGCCTCCGGATGGATCTACCTTCACATCGAGGGCAAGCCATACGACCGCGGTTACCAGCATGGCTACCTGATGTCAAAAGAAATCCCGGAATATCTCACGCGCTGCGCCTTCGACCTCGGCGGCAAAGCCGATGCGCAGACTTGGGACACGTACCGCACCATGGCCGACGCGCTGTTCCTGCGCGGCTTCGACCGGGAAATTCTCCAGGAGATGCGCGGGATTGCCGATGGTGCGAACGCCGCTGGAGCCAAATGGCTCGGCCGCAAGCTGGACCTGGTGGACATCGTTCTCGCCAACACGGAAGTCGAAATGAACGAACTGGAATCCGCAATGCGTATGACGCCAACTGGGATGGAAGGCGCCGGTTTCACCGCCCCTGCCTATGCCGCCCCATCGAAGGCGACCGAGCATTGCAGCGCCTTCGCTGCTACCGGATCGGCGACGCGCGACGGGAAAATGATAATCGGACACGTCACCTGGTGGCCCCAGACGCTGGCCGAGCAAACCAACCTCATGCTCGACATCAAGCCCGAGGCTGGCCACCGTGTGCTGATGCAGAGCTATCCGGGCGGTATCGAAAGCGGTACGGACTGGTATCAGAACGACGCGGGCGTCGTGTTGACCGAGACAACCATCCGCCAGACACCGTTCAACCCGCGGGGCACGCCCGTCGCCTTCCGCGCGCGCATGGCGATCCAGTACGGCGGTAGCGTCGACGAAGTCGTGAAGCAACTTGGTACTCGCAACAACGGACTCTACACCAATGAATGGCTGATCGGCGACGCGAAAAACGATGAGATCGCGATGTACGAACTCGGCACCAGCCATACCAGGTTGTGGCGCAGCTCGAACAACGAATGGTTCGGCGGCACCACCGGCTTTTACTGGGGCGATAATAACGCCAAAGATCTGGCGGTGAAGCTGGAATACCTGCCCGATCCCCAGGGTGCGCCGGAATATGTCCCTTTCGTTCCCGGCGTCCGTGATCTCGCATGGCAAAGGCTCTACGACAAGTACAAAGGCCGGATCGACGAACAGTTCGCATTCCTGGCATTCGACAGCGCGCCCCTCGTGAGCGTCTCTACCATGGACGCCAAAGTGGCGAGCGCGGACATGGCGAATCACATGATGGTCTGGGCGGCTTTTGGCCGGCCGAATCAGAGCGTCTGGGCACGCCCCGGCGGCGCCGGACCAAACCAGGGCCTTTACCCTTCGGGCTACCATCTGTTCGCCGCCAACCCCTCGGCAGACCTGCAGTCTTCCATCGCGGAAAACGAAAAATCGCGCCTTGCCGAAGCTCAGAAGAAGCCTCAAGACTCCCCCAAGAAGCCGAAAGTGGTGAGCTGGAAAGATCGCAAAGATCAACTCTGGAAGGGGTGGATTCTTCCTGCCTCCGGCCTCGACACGTGGTTTGCCGCCGGGTCGGCCGCCTACTATAGGTTGCTGCAAGCCCCTGACGTCGACAAGGCCATCGACGGCGTGCGCATCGAGTATCGCAGACTCAGCCTGGCGCCGGACGACGCGCGCGACCGCTTCCGTCTCGAGGAGGCAAAGGGCATATTGTTCCTGGATGCGCTGCGCCGAAAGGCCGGCGATGAAGCGTTCTTGAGGATAATGAAAACCTTCTTCGCGGCCAACACCACCAAATCCGTGACCGCGCAATCGTTCTTGGATTCCGCGGGCGCTACTTATAAAGTGCCCGATCCGGGAGACGGTCCTCTCTGGCTGCCGGCCGACGTCTACCGCAATGCTTCGCAACCGGTGATTGTCTACGGGACGCTGGGCGAGGCGGGCTCGAACCGTTACGCGGCCGAACAAATTCAAGCGCGTTTCCGCGATCTTTCACAGCGCGATGTTTCCGTCTATAAGGACTTTGAAGCAGCCGGCGATCTGCTCGCCCACAAAGATGTGATTTTTGTGGGCCGGCCGGAGACAAATTCAGCTTTGGCGGCGTGGACGGCCAAACTTGCCCTCGACTACCAGGCGGCCGTTTTCAAAATCGAAACCAAGACCTACGCCTCGGAGCGCAACGCGTTGGTTTTCGCAGCCAGGATCCCCTGGGACGCAACCCGTATGGTTCTGGTTTATGCCGGAAACAGTCCGCTGGCCATGGTACAGGCACTCGATGCGAACTCGAGGGACGCACCTTGGATAGTGCTCGAAAGCGGCAAGCCAACGGGCCCTTCGGCCACCACGGACGAACCGGCCCCGAAGTGATCAGGCGCACTTGCTTCGCCGAACGGGCGAGACAGCATGCTCTGGCCGCCTTTCCACCGTTCTTTCCCAACTCCAACTTCCCGTTTACGCCGTCATCCACGATGAACGATCCCGGGTGCCGTGCTCCGGCCCGCGGAAATGCCCGATACCGCGCCGCACCATCTGTTACACCACCTCATCCGCCTTCGCGTAAACGGCAGCGCAACTCGCTATCGCTGACGTCAACGTGGTGGACATGATGAACCGATGTCGTCGTCTACGCCAAGCTCCCCAGGACCTTCTTCATCCCGACACCCGTGGGAGACTACAACCAGGATTGGGCCATCGCATTTCAGGAAGGCGCGGTGAAGCATGTGTACTTCATCGCCGAAACCAAGGGGGCTCTGTCGTCCATGGATCTGAGAAAAATCGCTGATGGAACTGGTGAAATAGCGGACCTGTCACCGCCGGCAACAACTCGCCGCCCCGCCCGCAAACGC
>DAIDHC010000128.1 GCA_027452065.1 Bryobacterales bacterium | reverse complement strand
CGCGCACAGCCCGGCGTAGTCCTGCTCGCCCTCTTCCCCGCTGGCCTCGATCGACTTCAGCACCGCCTTCACCGCGTCCACCGTCTCCAGCAGCAGCGAGATCAGCGCCGGCGTCAGCTCCCGCTCCCCGTTGCGCAACTGGCTCAATATGCTCTCGGCAATGTGCGTGATCCGCTCCAGTTTTCCGAAGCCCAGGAACCCGCACGTCCCCTTGATCGTGTGAAACGTCCGGAACACGCTCGCCAGAAGCTCGGCGTCCTTCGGCTGCCGCTCCAGCACCACCAGCTCCTCGTCCAACCGCGCCAGATTTTCGGTGCTCTCAATCAGAAACTCGTTGATAATCTCTTGGTCTTCCATCCCATCCAGTCCCCGCGTCTCGTTTCTGCCCTCTGGGCTCTCACCGTTTCCCGTTCGCCGGCAAAAGCGCGCCGGCCCGCACCTGCTCCGCCTCAGTCCACCGGCACTGCCAGCGGCGCCGTCCGTCCGCCCGCCGTCTCTGTCCGCGGCGGCGACGGCGCCAGGAAAAACTGCACATCCAGCGTCTCGTCCCCACACTGGAACGGCGTCACCAGCCAATCCCGCACCCCGCTCGACCTCGCCCGGTAGTTCCGGCCGTAAATCACCGTCGGCAGTCCCAATATCATCGTGCCCAACTTCTCCTCGATCGCCGTCTTCACATTGCCGATGATCATGTTCGCCATCTCCCCCATGGCGTCCAGTACCTCTTCGTTCACCGCCGCGTGCTCGGCCATCAGCATGGCCGATGAAATCCGGCACGCCAGCCGCGATCCGCAAATGATTCGCCCCGACCCGGTCCAGCTCCCCCCCATCGGCACCAGCGCGATCACCCCGTCATATCCTTCCGAGCCCGCCTCGGCCCGATACTCCGGCCCGCTCTCCAGCGGTAGTCCCAGCATGAGCGAAAAAACACTTCCGGCCGCCTCGCGGATCGTCGCCGCCAGTTCTTGGTCGTTCACCCTTTTTCTCCTGTGCGCGTGTTTTCCACCGGCGGCTCTTAGACGATCCCCGCCAGCTTTTCCTTGATCTGTTCCGCGGTAAAGGGCTTCCGGATGTAGCCGCTTGCCCCCAACTGGATCGCCTGCATCACCTTCTCCTGCCCCCCCTCGGTGGTCACCATGATCACCGGCAGATGCTTCCAGCTCTCGTGTGCCTTCATGCTCGCCAGCAGCTCCAGCCCGTCCATGTTCGGCATGTTGATGTCGGAAAACACCAGGCCCACCTCCTGCGCCTCCAGCTTGCTCAGCGCTTCCCGCCCGTCGCCCGCTTCGTGAACCTCACCCAGGGGAAACTCCGCATGGCGCAACACCCGCTCCAATATCTTGCGGATCGCCGCAGAGTCGTCCACGATCAATACATTCATCGGCATGCTGGTGGTCTCGCCCTCCGTTGGGCTTATCGGCGGGTTGGGTTTAGGGGTTTAGCCCAAGCGCGCGCCAATGGTCTTTCCCCGCGAAAAAAGTTCCCGGCCGCCCCCCGCATCAACCGAAGCCTTCGAAAATGAGGCCCATGTCCAAGACGCCGCCTCATTTATCTCCCGCCGCTCCTCACCGCGGCCGCTTTTTTCCCTCGCCCCGCTGTGCTATCTTCTGTATGCCGATCATGGGTTCCTCCACTGCCTCCACCCCCTTTTACGGCCTAATCGACCCCGATTTCCCCGGCCCCGGCGTCAACATCCTCAACCCCAGCTCCAACATCAACGACGTCTGCCGCCAGCCTCGCCAATCCCGCTTTTACCCCGTCTGCCCGCCCCACGCACCCACCGGGCATGTCTGCTCCGATGGCTTGGAAGTTCAACGCTTTACCACAGCACCATGAAAGTATTTCTTCCCCCGCTCGCCGGCCTCCTCCTCGCGGCCTGTAGCCATGTTCATGCCCCCCTGCCCCAGCGCTTCCGCACCGCCGCCGTCGTCCCCGCTCCTCCCTCCGCCGTCAATCTCGCCTCCGCCGAGCCCGACCCTGTCGCCGCCGACGCCCTCCGCCAGGCCATCCTCTCCGGCTACTCGGAGGTTTTCTCCGGCGATCCCTCCAGCAGTCTCTTCTGCTCCGCCGGCGCCTCCTGCCCGCCCCACGCCCTCGGCGCCTACTCGCTCACCGCCCGCCCCGCCCCTCCCGCCGCCTCGCCCCGCTCCACCTTCCTCTCCTCCTCGCCCGAGGCCCAGGCCGCCCTCATCTCTCTTTACAACAAGACCGCCGAAACCGAACCCGCCGCCGCCCTTTCCACTCTCCTCCAAACCATCCGCGGCTCCTCCGACCCCGCCCCCGCCGCCGATCCCCTCCACCCCCGCGTCGAGGTCACCGTCTTCCACCAACTCAACCTCCCCGGCGACTGGGACCGCTTCCAGTTCATCGCCGTCTACCTCGTTCTCCACGACTCTGACGTCAGTTTCATCGACTCCAACCAGATCGAAAGCGTCCTCCGCGACATCGACCTCGGCACTCTCACCACCACCGCCTCGACAACCGCCGGTGTCACCGCCAACCTCGGCATCTCCGGCTACCTCGCCGCCGCCAGCCCCACTCTCTCCGCCACCGAGTCCACCGCCCTGGCCCGCGCCCTCAAACAACAGCTCAACTTCCGCTCCTCCGCCCTACTTTCCTCCGGCCGCGTCTTCCAGCTCACCGAGCGCGGCTCGGCCGAGAACGTGATCCCGTCGTCCGTCCGCCAGATCCTGACTCTCGATCTCCCCCGCGTCCCCATCCTTACCCTCGCCCCCACCTTTGACTCCGACTTCCGTCTCACCGCCCTCCGTCTCGTCCCCCAGCGCGCGCCCCGCTTCCGCGCCCTCCGCGGCAACACCGGCTTCCTCGGCCCCGATTACGAAGTCCGCGCCACTCCCGTCGTCGTCGCCGTCGTCCGCCGCCCCTCCACTCCCGCCGCCATTCGCGCCCTCACCGAGGACAAATCCGACATCGACTTCATCGCCGACGTCCGCACCCTCGATCCCATCACTCTCCTCCGCGCCCCCGTCCAGACCTACACCGTCGGCTGCTGCACCTCCCAGCCGCCCCTCCGCCTCCAGATCAAACGCTTCCCCCTCGACACCCCCTCCGACGCCGTCTTCAACTCCTACGACGACGCCCGCCTCTTCCTCAACGCCGTCGCCGGCCGCCTCCAGGCCCTCGCCGCCGCCGACCCTTCGGCCCTCTCCCGCGGAGCACTCTTCGACTCTCCCGCCCTCGCCGGCTACTCCGTCGGTTTCTTCCACGGCGATCTCGCCAAACCCGGCTCCCCCGTCAGCTTCTCCTCCTCCGAGCTCGACCCCGCCAACTTCACCCTCGTCCCCTACTATCAGGCTCGCTAACCCCTCCTTCGCGCACCTCGCGTTTCCAACGCTTGGCCTCCCGCGTGCACACACATGGGCGTCCGTTCCGGAAAGGCCTTCGTTGTGAAACCTTACAGATCGCATCTCCTTCTCCTCCCTCTGCTCTCCTCAATCCCTCCCGCCGCCCAGCCCTCCACTGCCCCTTCTCCCGCACCCCCCACAGTCTGCGCCGCCGCCGGAGAGGTTTTCGGCAATGACGCCCTCGCCCATACCTTCCTTCTCAAACGCGACGATACCGGCGCTCTCGAGACCGTCCCCTACTCCCCCGATACCCGTTTCGTCGAACTCCCGTCCGACCCGCGCAGCCAGCCATCGAAACCCACCGCGGCCTCCTCCGTCCAAACCGGCGACCGTCTCTGCGTCCAGTTCTCGGGCCCCGAGCGCTCTCACGCTTCCCTCATTTACGTCCTCACCCGCCCCGCCATGCAGGCCCAACAGGCCCGCATACTCACCGCTCTCCACCGCAATAGCGCCTTCGGCTCCATTACCTCCCTCGACGCCGCCTCCCGCACCATCCAGATCACCAGCGTCCGTCTCGACGGCTCCGTCTCCAGCATCGCCGTCCACGCCGCCGAGCCCACCTTGTTCCGCCGCTACGCCCCCGACGCCGACGTCGTCACCGCCGCCTCCCCCGCCGCTTTCGATGAACTCCATACCGGCGACCGCATCTATGTCCGCGGATTGCGCGGCGTCGACGGATCTACGCTCCGCGCCGCCCTCGTCATCCTCGGCGGCTTCCACACCATCCTCGGCTCCGTCGTCTCCATCGACGCCCTCCACGATAGCGTCCAGGTCCAGCACCTCCGCACCCAGCGCGTCGTCAACCTCCAGGTTCATCCTCAAGCCGTCTTCCGCATTTCCCCCTTCCTTCCCGACGGCGTCATCCGCACCTCGCTCTCCGGCACCAGCCCGGCCTGGCGCCTCCATCCGCTCGAATTCGCCGAACTTCGGAAAGGAGATACCGTCGCCGCCCTCGTCCGCGCCGGCGACCCATCCACCGAGCGGCGCGCCCTTGCCCTCGCCACCGGCTATGGCTCCTTCGGCCTCCTGCCCACAGAGCCCGATGCCCAGGTCCTCTGGTTCCTCGACCCTCTCGCCCTCGATCTTCCCTGAGCCCCCGTCCCGCGCTGGCTTTTCGCTCACCCCTGGGGCACCCGGCTGAGCGCCCGCCGCGTCCGCGCCGGAGCTATAATCGGCCACCATGAAGTCCCGATCTCCCCGCGCCTTCTCCTTACTCCTGCGTTTCGCCGCCCTCGCCTCGCTCACCGCTCTTCCCGCCCTCCCCGCGCCCCAGGCCCCCGAGCGCCTCGCCGCCGATTCGCCCCGCAGCACCCCCAACGGCGCCACGTTCTCCGCCCCCGCCGGCTGGTCCATCGCCTCCCAAGAAAACATCCTCGTCCTCGACGCCCCCGAGCAGGATTCCCACATCGCCATCGTCGAAACTACAGCCTCCGGCGACGCCGCCGCCGTCGCCGCCGCCTGGGCCGCCTATCGCCCCGCCTCCCGCCGCCCTCTCAAACTCACCACCCCCGCCGCGCCCCGCAACGGCTGGGACGAGCGCCGCGTCTTCGACTACGAAACCTCGCCCAACGAGCGCGCCGTCGTCCAGGCGCTCGCCCTCCGCGCTCACGGCTCCTGGACCGTCGTCATCATCGACGGCACCGAGCCCACGTTTGAAAAACGCGCCTCCCAGCTCGCCCTCGTCCTCGACAGCCTCCGCCCCAAAGGCTATCAGCGCGAATCCTTCGCCCACCGCCCCGCCCATCCCCTCGACGCCGCCCGCATCGAGCAACTCAAGTCCTTCCTTGCCGCCTCCATGGACAAACTCGGCGTGCCCGGCGCCGGCCTTGCCTTGATCGACAACGGCAAGGTCGTCTTCGAGGGAGGCCTCGGCCTCCGTCAACTCGGCAAGCCCATGCCAGTCGACGCGAACACGCTCTTCATGGCCGCCTCCAACACCAAGGGCATGACCACCCTTCTGCTCGCCCTCGAGGCCGACGAAGGCAAGCTCCGCTGGGACCAGCCCGTCACCCAGCTCTTCCCCTCCTTCCGCCTCGGCGACGACGCAACGACGCGCCAGGTGCTCGTCAAACACCTCGTCTGCGCCTGCACCGGCCTCCCCCGCCAGGACCTCGAATGGCTCTTCGAGTTCAAAAACTCCACCCCAACTTCCTCGCTCGCCCTCCTGGGCACCATGAAGCCAACCAGCCGCTTCGGCGAGCTCTTCCAATACTCCAATCTCATGGCCGCCGCCGCCGGCTACATCGGCGCCCATCTCTACGACTCCAGCCGCGATCTCGGCCCCGCCTACGACGACGCAATGCGCAAACGCATCTTCGCCCCGCTCGGCATGAACTCCACCACCTTCGACTTTGACCGCGCCCTCCACTCCGACCACGCCTCGCCCCACGGCGACGATGTCGACGGCCACCCCTCCCTCGCCGAAATGGCCCTCAACTATTCCGTCGTCCCCCTGCGCCCCGCCGGCGGCGTCTGGACCTCGGCCCACGACCTCAGCCGCTATGTCCAGCTCGAGCTCGGCCGCGGCGCCCTCGACGGCAAACGCATCGTCTCCGAGCAAAACATCCTCATGCGCCGCCAGCCCCAGGTCGCCATCGGCGAAGACGAGTATTACGGCATGGGCCTGATGGTCGACACCACCTGGGGCGTCACCGTCGTCCACCACGGCGGCAGCCTCATCGGCTTCAAAAGCGATCTCATGTTCCTCCCCGATCAAGGCATCGGCGCCGTCCTGCTCACCAACTCCGACACCGGCTCGATGCTCCTGCGCCCCTTCATGCGCCGCCTGCTCGAAGTGCTGTTCGACGGCAAGCCCGAAGCTGCCGCCGACATCGACAGCCGCGCCGCCCGCTATAAAGCCGCCCTCGCCAAGGACCGCCTGCGCCTCCAGGTCCCGGCCACCTCAGCCGCCGCCGCCCGCCTCGCTCCCCACTACGACAACGCCGCCCTCGGCGATCTCACCGTCCGGCGCCAGGGCTCCGACACCGTCTTCGATTTCGGCGAGTGGAAAAGCCGCGTCGCCAGCCGCGCCAACGACGACGGCACTACCTCCTTCATCACCATCGACCCCGGCGAAACCGGCTTCGAGTTCGTCCTGGCCCAGCGCTCCGGCAAACGCGCCCTCATCATCCGCGACGGCCAGCACGAATACGTCTTCCTCGAAACCGCCTGAGCCCCGCGCCCCCGCTATTCCTCCGGCGGTATCTCGAAATTCAACGTCTTTTTGAACCCGTTCGTCTTCCAATACCCGTAGGCCAGCCCCAGCGCCAGCCACGTTCCCCCCAGCAACTGCGCGTGCCTGTCCAGGTTCAGCCACAGCGCCACGCAGATCACAAACCCCAGCAGCGGCGGGAAAAAGTGCGTCCACTGCCGCTTCTCCCCCCGCACCCAGTAATGCAGAAACGCCGAAAAATTCACCCCCGCGAATCCGATCAGCGCTCCGAAATTCAACAGCTCCGCCCCTTCCTCATAGCTGATTAAGAACGACCCCGCCAGCGCCAGCGCCCCCACCAGGATCACGTTGTTCGCCGGCACCCCCGTCTTGTGGCTCACCTTCCCGAAAAATCCCTCCGGCAGCGCTTTGCTCCTCCCCATCCCGTACAGCAGCCGCGCCCCGGCCAACTGCGCTCCCGACCCCGATCCGAAATTCGCCAGCAGCAGCGTCAGGCTCATCGCCAGCGCCAGCGAGCCCCCGCCCACAACACGCGCCACGTCCGTGTACGCCGTCTCCACGCTCGGAAACGCCTTCCCCACAGGCCAAACAAGCTGCGCCGCGTACACCTCGATCGCCGACAGAAACCCGATTGCCAGGCACGTGATCACCATCGCCAGCAAAATATTCCGCCGCGGATTCTTCGTCTCCTCCGACAGTGTCGACAGCCCGTCAAAACCGATGTAGGTCAGCACCGCCAGCGAAGCCCCGCTCCCGAGCATCTTCCAGGAAAAATACCGCGGGTCGTAAAACGGATGCGTGAACACGCCCAGGTTCAGATCCGGCAGCCCCATCACCCATCGCGCCGTGCACACCAGCATCGCGATGATCACAACACCCATTGCCGCCGCCATGATCGCGTTGATCCGCGCCGTCGTCCGCACCCTCCGCAGGTTCGCCCAGGTGAACAGCAGCGTAAAAAACACCGCCCACACCACGTACGGAATCGCCGGAATCAGGTGAATCTGCGCCTCCCTGCTCCCCCAGATCACGCAGATCAGCGGGTTCAGAAGGTAGTCCATGAGCATGCTCCACCCGGTGGCGAACCCCAGGCCCGGGTGAATCTCCTGCGCCACGTATGCGTAAGCCGACCCCGCGCTCGGATACACCCGCGCCATCCGGCCGTAGCTGATTGCGGTGAACAGCATCGCCACCATCGCCATCAGCACCGTCGTCACCACGTGGCCGTGCCCTTTGTTGAAGAACGCGCCAAACGGCGGCATGGGCGCCGTCGGCTGCACCATAATGATGCCGATCAGCACCAGCTCCCATAAACTCAGCGAGCGTACCAGCCTCCCCGGGGCCTGTGTCGATGCGGAACTTTTTGTGTCGGGCAATTGGGGATTATACCGGAATCTCCTCCACCGGCCCAACCTCGGCGCCCGCTTCACGATCGGCGATACTGGTCGTTCCCATGCCCGCGCACGCGCTGTTTCTCTTTCTCGCCGCCGTCATGCCCGTCTGGGACGTCTTCGAAACCCGCCGCCTCAAGCGCCTCCGCGACCACCCCCGCGCCAAAATTCGCAGCTATGCGAAGACCATGGCCGTCCTCTGGCTCGCCGCGCTCTGGGCCCACGCCGCCTCCGGTGCCGCCGTCCTCAATCCGCCGCCCGCGCTCCACGCCGCTCTTTCCTGGCTCCCCGCAAAAGCCGCTTCCGGCCTCGCCGCCGGTTTCGTCGCCGGCGCCGCTGCCGGTCTCCTCGTCCTGCCTCTAGCCGCCGCCCGAAGCCCCAAGGTCCGTCAAAGCATCGCCCGCCGCCTCGCCCCGCTCGATTTCTTCCTTCCCACGCGCCCGCCCGAGTTCCGCCTCTTCCCCGCCCTCTGCCTCTCCGCCGGCATCTGCGAGGAAATCCTCTACCGCGGCTTCCTGCTCTCCTATCTCGCCTCCGCCCCGCTGCCGCTGCCCGCCTGGGGCGCCCTCGCCGCCGCCTCCGTCCTCTTCGGCCTCGCCCATCTCTATCAAGGCCTCTCCGGCGTCCTCGCCACCTCGGTTCTCGGCCTTCTCCTGTCTCTGCTGTTCCTCTGGACCGGCAGCCTCGCCCTCCCCATGCTCCTGCACACGTTGATCGATCTCCGCGCCTGGCTCATCCTCCGCATCGGCCGCCCGGCCGAGACGCCCGCCTGAACCGCGCCATTACTCCTGCCGCAGGTCGTCTATTCTTGCCGCAGCGCTTCGGACGGATCCAGCCTCGCCGCCCGCCGCGCCGGCGCCACCGTCGCCGCCAACCCCGCGCCCACCACCAGCGCCGCCGCCATCGCCATCGTCAACGGGTCGTTCGGCTTCAGCCCGTATAACAGCGACTCCGCGTACCGCGACAGCGCCAGCGCTCCCGCCAGCCCCAACACAACCCCCGCCGCTACCAGCACTCCCGCCTCCCGCGCCACCAGCGCCACCACCCGCGCCCGGTCCGCCCCCAGCGCCATCCTCACCCCGATCTCGTTCCTCCTGCGCGCCACCGTGTAGGACATCAACCCATAGATCCCCAGCGTCGACAGCACCGCCGCCAGCACCGCGAACCCTCCCGACAGATTCGCCATCAGCCGTTCCCGCGTCACCGTCCGCCCGATCTGAACGTCAACAACGCGGAACTCCACGCTCAACGCCGGGCTCACCCGCTCCAGCGCCTTCTTCACCCCCTCCATTGCGGGCCCCATCGGCCCCCGCACCCGCAGCATCACGCTCACCCCGTCGCCCACATTGCCCTTGTCCCTTTGCGCCAGCGGCACCCATGCAATCGGCCGGAATTTCTCTCTCAACCCTCCGTACTTCGTGTTCTCCACCAACCCCACAATGCGGTACACCTTCTCCGGCTCCCCCGCCCAGGCCTGGGTCCGGAAGGTCCGCCCCAACGGATTCGCCCCTCCAAAAATATCCTCGGCGAATTTCCGGTTCACAATCGCCACCCGCGGCGCGCCCGCGCGGTCGCCGCGCTCAAAATCCCTCCCGGCAATCAGCGGCGTCGCCGTCACCGCGAAGTACCCCGGCCCCGCCGCATTGAACCACGTCTCCTTCAACTCACCCCCCATCCCGTCGCCCCGCGCCTGGTCGTTCCATCCGCTCCCGCTGAAGGGAGCGAACATCACGCCTGCGGCCGCCTCCACTCCCGGCGCCACCGCCAGTCCCGCACCCAGTTCGTTAAACTCCGTCTGCTTGCGTTCGTCACTCCATTGCGCCATCCCCGCATCGACGATCGCCACCATCAGCCCTTTCGACTGAATCCCGGTCGGTGTCCCCAGTAGCTTCCACAAACTGCGCCCGAACAACAACCCTCCGGCCAGCAGCACCACCGACAGCGCCGCCTGCGATACCACCAACGCCTTCCGCAGACGGTTCTGTTCCCGCCCGCCTGCCGTTCCCCGCCCTCCGGCGCGCAGCGCCCCAACGGGCGCGAACCCCGACGCCCGCAGCGCCGGCGCCAGCCCGAACAGTACGCACGCCCCCAGCCCCAGCACCGAGGTGAACGCGAACACTCTCCAATCCAGGCCCAGCCGCAGCGCCAGCGGATCGTCCTCGGTCCCCAGAAACGACGCCATCGCCCGGCTGATGCCCTGCGCCAGCGCCGCCCCCGCCATCGCCCCCGCCGCCGCCACCAGCAGGCTCTCCACCAGCATCTGCCCCGCGACACGCGCCCGCGACGCCCCAATCGCCAGCCGCACCCCGATCTCCCGCTCTCGCGCCCCCGCCCGCGCCAGCAGCAGGTTCGCCAGGTTCGCGCACGCTATCAACAGCACCAGCCCCGAAATCCCCAGCAGGATCCATAACGGATCCCCGTACTCCCGCCGCAGGGGCGAAATCCCCGCCCCCGCCTCCGCCAGCGTGAACCGGTTCTTCAAATACGCCTTCGCGACGTCCGCCGGATACCGCTCCGACATCGTCTCCCGAAATACCTGGGGCGAAATCTGCCCCATCTCCGTCTTCGCCCTCTCGATTGTCCAGCCCGGCCTCAGCCGCCCCACCAGCGTCAGCCACCATGTGTCGCGGTAGAACATGGCGCCCTTGCCATCGGCCGCGTAAAGATTGTCCTCGCACAGCGGCACCGCGACGTCAAAGCGCCGCTCCGGCTCCAGCCCCGTAAAATCCGGCGGCGCCACCCCGATCACCGGCGTCGGACGCCCGTCCAGCCGGATCGTCCGTCCAATCGCCTTCGGGTCTCCCCCCATCTCCCTCTGCCAGAACGCGTAGCTCACAATCGCCGCTCCGCCCCCGCAGTCCGGCCTCTCATACGCCGCCCCGAAGTCCGCCCCCATCATCGGCGCCACCCCCAGCACGCTCAGGAAATTCGGGCTTACATGCAACCCCGCCGCATACTTGGCCTCCCCGCCCGCGTTGAGGTTGAACCGCGTCGTGCCGAACGCCAGCACTCCGGAAAACGCCCGCGCACTCCCTTCCACTGCCCGGTACTGCGCATACGTGAACGCCGAATTCCGAGACCGGTAGTTGCCCGCCGTCATGAAATGCGGCATCCGGTCCACCATCACCAGCTCCGACGGCCGCCTCACCGGAAGTGGCCGCAGCCGGATCGCGTTAATCACCTGAAAAATCGCCGTGTTCGCCCCAATGCCCAGCGCCAGCGTCACAATCGCAACCGAGGCGAACCCCGGATTCAGCCTCAGTTGCCGCAATCCATACCGCGCATCCCCAATACCCGCTTCCACCCATCCGGCAATGTCCATCTCCCGCGTTCTCCCTTTCTGCAGCGTGTAATTGCCGAACCGCACGGCCGCAGCGCGCCGCGCATCCTTCGGGCTCATCCCGCTCGCCTCCAACGCCTCACGCTTCTCCTCCAGGTGAAACTTCAGCTCCCTCTCAATTTCCTCGTCCACCCTCCGTCCGCGCAACAGGTTGGCGAATCGCGTTAGCCATGCCATATCGATACCTCATGCAAACTTCATTACCCGCGCCACGCCCTTGGTCAGCCGCTCCCAGCTTTCCTTCTCTTCCTCGAGCTGACGCCGGCCTTTTTCCGTGATCCGGTAAAACTTCGCCTGCCGCCTCCGCTCCGTCATGTCCCAGCTCGACTCCAGCCACCCCTCCTGCTCCATCCTGTGCAGCGCCGGATACAGTGACCCTTCTTCCACCCGCAGCAACTCCGCCGAGGCCTCCTGGATCAATCCCGTCAGCGCATACCCATGCAGCGCCCCCCTCGCCTCCAGCACTCGCAGCACCAGCAGCGTCAGCGTCCCCTGCAAAATGTCGTTCTTGTTTTTTCCCATACCAAGCTATCTAGGCTCAGTATAGGCAGTCTCTCCCTGCTGCGCAAGAGGAATCTCTTGCTCGCATGGCTGTTCCAGACGATGAGGAAACATAGCGGCGGCAGGCACGCTCTTCATTCCTACGGCCCATCGTCTTCGGCGCCGACATCCCGACTCTCGGCCGGCATGCGCGGGTGCGGGATGCGTGAAATCGGAATCCCTCCGGCGCTCTTGCGATAAGACACGGCGTGCCTGCCGCACTCCATACGGTGAAGGCCGGAACGAATTTCATCGCAGCGTCGGCCCAATCCAGGATTGCCCGCGAGCATCCGGCAGCACGCTTCAAGATCGTCGAGGTAGCGGATGGTCTGGTGTTCACCCCAGGCGCGAAGAGTAGAACTTGCGATGCGGTGCAAATCCGCTTCGGCCCGGCGAGAAAGACGAAGTTTGGCCGCGGCTTACCGCGGGGTTGTGCGGAGCTTGAGTGTTTTCCGGACGCGCGCGAACGCGTTCCCCTTGGCAACACCGCTGACGTCGCCCTCGTCGATGGCGGCGCGAAGGGCCGCGAGTTTGGCCTGGTATTGCAGTTCCTCGCGCTCCAAAGCTCGCAGCTCCGCGCGCACGGCTTCGCTGGCATTTTCGTAACGGCCGCTCTCGACCTTCTCCGGCACGAATCGCTCCAACTCCTCTGTTAATTTGACATGACGGCTCGGCATGAAGGCTCACTCCACGATCGTCGCCGCCCGCTGATCCGCTCTACACCAGGTCCGTCACCGCCACGAAGCCCGAGTATTTATTGATCATCCCGTTCGCCGGAACTTTCACCGCGCTGAACCTCTGCCCGTGCGAGCACATCGTCACCGAAAACATCGATTGATCCAGACTCCCCGATTCCAGCTTTTCCAGATACACCCAGTGCCCCTCGCCCGCCGCCCCCGACACCAGCATCTTGCCCACGTTCACCAGCGTCTGGAAACGGCCCGGATTCGGCTCCTCCAGCTTCTGCCGGACTTCGCCTACCGTCCTCGACATCATCGAATTCGCCGCGCTCGTCCCCATCAACTCCTCCATCTCCTCGTGCTGCAAGGCGACTTGTTTCATCGACTCGATCCCCCTTTCCAGGCTCATGTTGCACCCCATCAACACCAGCCAGCCCCGCTGCTTGAAGTCTTTCATCGTGTCGAAGCACCGCTTCTTGTCTTCAGGATCGATCCCCGGCGGCCGCGACTCCGGTGGATACACGTACACTGCCGGCATGAACACGTTATGGTCCACCGCGATCACCTTCCGGTACCCCGCCTTCACCATCCAGTCAAACACCTCCTGCGTGCTCGATCCCCCGTAGCTCTCCTTGGAAAATTCCTTCTCCAGGTTCACCGGCTCGTTCCGGATGCTGGCGCAAACAATCCAGTCGGCCTCCGGTATCGACCCGCCCGGATCGTAGTTCAATATCTGATCGCTCGGCTTGAGCAACAGGTCGCGCAGGGACGCCCGTCCGTCTTCGGCCAGCCCCATGGCAATCTTCAGGTATTCGCCCGGCCTCGTCTGCGCTGTCTCCATCGCTACCGCCGCCGGCCCGCAGATCCCGAATTCCTTCTGCGACACCAGCTTGTTGTTCAACATTCGCGCCGCCACTTCCACTGCCACCCGCCCTCGGCTCAACTTGCTGAACTTCAGCGGCGCGGTACGCCGGGTAAAATCGCTCAGGCGCTTCAGATATTCCTTGAACTCGTTCGGCAGATCGCAGAAAAGCCGGGCCGCCTCGATCACCGCATACGCCTCGAGCGCGGTTACCGGTCCTTCAATTTCGTTCAACTCGCTGCCCGCAGCCAGCCTCGGCGGCCTCAGCGCTTTGATCCGTTTAATCACCTCATCCACTGTCGCCATGTCGTCTCCTCTCCTGCTAACAATACGGAAACCACGCCCCCTCCACCGCCGCCTCCGAGTCGCCCGCTTCCGCCATCCGCGCCCTCATCCGCTCGCGAAGCTGCGCCGCCGCCGCCCGCGTCTCCTCGCGCCCCGCCAGGTTCACAAGCTGAAACGGGTCCGCCCGGTTGTCATACATCGCGTACTCCACATACTCCGCCGCCGACGGAACCGGCTTCCACCCCGCCTTCTTCGGAGCCGCCGCCGCATACGTCCACTCCGGCGTCCGCAGCCCCCGCCCCGTGACAAACTCCGACATCTGGAAGAACACCTCGTTCCGCCATCCCTCGCTCTTCCCTTCCACCAGTCCCTTCGCGCTGTGCCCCTGCATTGTCTCCGGCGCCCTTACTCCCGCCGCCGCCAGCAGCGTCGGCGTCACGTCCACCTGGCTCACCAGCTCCTCCACCACCTTCCCTCCCTCAAACCCCGGCCCCGCCAGAATCAGCGGAATGTGGATCGAGCTGTCGTGCGGGCTCCTCTTATACTCCGTGTTCCGCGTCCGGAAATGACACCCGTGGTCGCTCACAAAAGCCACAATCGTGTTCTTCCCGAATCCGTTCTCATCGAGCAGCCTCCACACGTCGCCGACAACCTCGTCCATCTTGGAAACGCACCCGTAGTAATCGGCAAGCTGGCTCCTCCACGTGCCCGGCAGCGCCCGCAGATCCTGCGGCGCCCACGAATTCTTGAACCGCTCCGAGTACCCGTCCGGCGCCACGAACTTGTCGATATCGTTCTGGTGGTGCACCTCCAGATACGACAGCACCAGTAAAAACGGCCCCCGCGCGTTCTTCAAAAACCGCCCGGCCCTCTGCGTCATGAAGTCCGTCCGGTAAACCCCCGAGTAATGCAGCGCCCGCCCGTCCCCGTCAAACAAATCCCCTTCCATCGGATGCGAGGTGAACTCGAGCACGTTCGACGCTTCCCATAAATCCAGAAACCCGCCCCTCTGCGCCGCCGGCACCGGCCCGCTCGGCGTGCCCGCCCCGTTCGGCGCCAGGTGCCACTTGCCGATGTAGTTCGCGCTGTAGCCCGCCTTCCTCAGCTCCGTCGCCAGCGTCACCGCGTCTTCCCTCAGCCCCGGCCCGTTCTTCCACACTCCGTGCCGCGCCGGATACTGGCTGGTAAAAATGCTCGCCCGCGCCGGCGCGCACACCGGCTGATTGCACATCGCATTCCGGAACAGCACCCCTCGCCGCGCCATCGCATCCAGGTTCGGCGTCAGCTTCTCCGGATTCCGCCCCAGAACTCCCAGATTATCCGCACGAAACTGATCGGAAATGATTAAAACAATATTGGGCTTCTCTGTCCCTTCCGGCGCCGCCCCCGCGCCCTCCGCCAGCGCCGCTCCCGCCGCCGCCGCCCGCAGCCACTCCCGCCTCGTCCCGCCTCTCATGCCTTCTTCATCTCCCATCCCTCGAACGCCTTCAGTCTCTCCGCGCCGATCGCCTCCACTCCCACGCAGTCCCGCCCCTCAGGATAAATCCTGCTCGTCATGCACACTCTCCCGTTGGCAAACACCTCCACAATCGACCGGTCCACAAACACGTGCAGCCGCAGCCTCTCGCCCCGCTCCAGCTTCAGCTCCGCGCTCTTCTCCTCCCGCTCGTTCTCCGCCCCTTCGCTCGACCGGCTCCGGTCCACAATCAACACCCCGTCCTCCCACCGCACCACCGTCCTCGTCTTCCCGTCCGCCGACACCCGCACCGCCAACCCGCACGCCTCCCCCGTCCCTCCGTCGAACTCCGCCTTAATCTCCAACTGCGCCCCCTTCAACGCCGCCGCCTTCTCCACCCTCTTTCCCCGCAGCGCCTCCATCTCCGGAATCGGCCGCATCTCCACCACTCCGTCTTTGCCCATTCCCAGCACCCGCGGCACTCCCTGCGCCCCCGCCCACCCCGACGCCTTCTGCGCCTCCACCGTCCGCCCCTCCGGCACCCACCCGAACATCACCGTCCGCCCTTTCCCATCCACAAAAACCTGCGGCGCGTAATAATACCCTCCGTCATCCATCGATCCCATCTTCTCCGCGATGAACTTCCGCCCCTCGTACCGCCCCGTCCAATAAAACGGCTTCCGGATCGGATGATCCGCCGACACCATCAACACCCACTTGTCTCCCAGCGGGAAAAAATTCGGACACTCCCAGATCACCCCGTCGTGCTCGCTCTGCGACTCGGCCAGCGGATGCAGATACCGCCACGTCTTCAGATCCGAGGACGCATACAGCAGCACCATCCCGTTGCCGCCCTTGCGTCCCGAGCCGATCGCCATCATCCACTCATCGCCCTCCCGCCAAACGTTCGGGTCCCGGAACGCCGTCACCTCGAGCCCCTCCGGCGGATGCGCAATCACCGGATTCGCCGCGATCCGTTTGAACTCCGTCAAATCGTCATTGGCCTCGATGATGTTCTGCGTCTCCGGCGACACGCCGGTATAAAAAATCGTCGGTGTCTTCCCGTTCATCCGGCAGCAGCCCGAAAACACCCCGTCCTTGTCCGGCCCTCCTTTCACCGGCGCCAGCGCCACCGGCAGATGCTTCCAATGCACCATGTCCGCGCTCGTCGCGTGACCCCAATGCATATCGCCCCAATACGCCCCATTCGGGTTGTACTGATAAAAGAGGTGGTAGATCCCCTTGTGCTGGATCAGCCCGTTAGGATCGTTCATCCAGTTGGCCGGCGGCATGAAATGAAATCCCGGCCGCAGCGGATCGTTCGCCGCGCCCGCCCCGTTCACCGCCATCGTCCCCGCCGCCGCCATCGCCAACACTTCTCTTCGCGTCATCATCGCTCTCACCTCGCCTCCCGCCATCTTCCCGGCGCCGTCCCCGGCCCGGTCTACAAAATACCTCCGCAGCCGCCCCCCGCGCCACAAAGCGTTTCCGTCCAGCCCGCCCAAGGCCGACTCTTCGCCCACCCGTGCAATGAAGAACCCACACTATCGCCCGCCGCGTCTCATCCGGCCCTCGCCCCGCGCCCCCTCCCGTCGGTCCGCCCGGGACGCGCCGTTGTGGCCTGTTGCGCAGCGTGCCGAAATTATCGGGAACTGAATCCCTTTCCCACCGTATTCCTCACTGAAGCCACAAGGCGCCGCTATGGACCATCTCCTCTCCGAGCTCAAACACATCCTCCGCCGCCTCCTCGCCACCCCCGTCTTCACCGCCGTCACCCTCCTCACGCTCGCCATCGGCATCGGCGCCAACACCGCCGTCTTCAGCGTCCTCGACACCGTCCTCCTCCAGCCGCTCCCCTACTCCGACCCCTCCCGCCTCGTCGCCGTCTGGCACTCCGCCCCCGGCATCAACATCCCCGACCTCAACATCGCCCCCTCCAACTACTTCGTCTACCGCTCCGAGAACCGCTCCTTCACCGACATTGGCATCTATAATGAGGACTCGGTCAGCGTCACCGGCCTCGCCCAGCCCGAACAAATCTCCGCTCTCGACGTCACCGACGGCACCCTGCCCTTGCTCGGCGTCCAGCCCGCCCTCGGCCGCCTCTTTAACCGCCATGACGACTCCCCTGGCGCCCCGAAAACCACAGTCATCAGCTACGCCTACTGGCAGTCCCACTTCGGCGCCTCCCCGTCGGTCCTCGGCCGCCGTATCGTCCTCGATGGCGATGCCCGCGAAATCATCGGCGTCATGCCGCGCAACTTTCGCTTCCTCGACCTCGATCCCTCTTTCTATCTCCCCCTCCAGTTCGACCCCGCCAAAACCTTCCTCGGCAACTTCAGCTTCGAAGCCGTCGCCCGCCTCAAGCCCGGAGCCACCATCGAGCAGGCCTCCGCCGACATCGCCCGCATGCTCCCCATCGTCTGGCGCCGCTTCAACGCGCCCCCCGGCTTCAGCGCGCGCCTGTTCGAAGACGCCCGCATCGGCCCCAACCTCCGCCCCTTCAAACACGAACTCACCGGCGACCTCGGCAAGCTCCTCTGGGTCCTCATGGGCGCCCTCGCTCTCGTTCTCTTAATCGCCTGCGCCAACGTCGCCAACCTCCTGCTCGTCCGCGCCGAGGGCCGCCACCAGGAACTCGCCATCCGCGCCGCCCTCGGCGCCGGCCGCGCCGCCCTCGCCCGCCATCTCATCCTGGAAAGCCTCGTCCTCGGCCTCCTCGGCGGCGCCCTCGGCCTCGCCTTCGCCTTCGCCGCCCTCCGCTTATTAATCTCGCTGGCCCCCTCGCTCCCCCGCCTCGATCAGATCTCTCTTAACCCGCCCGTCCTCCTGTTCGCACTCGCCGCCAGCCTCCTCTCCGCCCTCCTGTTCGGCCTCGTCCCCGTCTTCAAATTCACCGGCCCCAATCTCGCCATCGCCCTCCGCGGCGGCAGCCGCACCCAGGCCGGCAGCCGCGAACGCAACTCCGCCCGCGCCGCCCTCGTCGTCCTCCAGGTGTCCCTCGCCGTCGTCCTCCTCATCTCGAGCGGCCTCATGATCCGCACCTTCCAGGCCCTCCGCAATGTCGACCCCGGGTTTACCGGCCCCGGCGAACTCCAGGCCTTCCGCGTCGACATCCCCGAAACCCAGGTCAAAGACCCCGCCGCCGTTCTCCGCATGGAACAGGACATCCGCGACCGCCTCCTCGCCATCCCCGCCGTCTCCTCCGTCGCCATCTCCGATCGCGTCCCTATGGGCGGCATCGGCTGGCATGACCTCGTCATCCGCGAAGACGTACCCTACGTCGAAGGAAAAATCCCACCCGTCCGCGCCTTCACCACCATCACGCCCGGCTTCTTCTCCACCATCGGCGCCCGCCTCGCCGCCGGCCGCGACTACACTTGGGCCGACATCGCCCAACGCACCCCCATCGCCATCGTCAACGAAACCCTCGCCCGCGACTTCTGGGGTTCTCCCGCCAACGCCCTCCACAAACGCATCCGCGAGTCCTTCACCACCCCCTGGCGCGAAATCGTCGGCGTCGCCGCCGACATCCACTCCGATGGCTACGAGAAGCCCGTCCCCGCCACCGTCTACTGGCCCATCGCAATGGACAACTTCGAAGGCGACAAAGTTCGCGTCCAGCGCGGCGTCGCCTTCATCCTCCGCTCGCCCCGCGCCGGCTCGTCCGCCTTCCTCGCCCAGGTCCGCTCGGCCGTCTGGAGTGTCAATCCCAATCTCCCCCTCCACCAGGTCCAAACGGTCGCCGACCTCTGCCGCAAATCCCTCGCCCGCACCTCTTTCACCCTCATCATGATCGCCCTCTCCGGCGCCATGGCCCTCCTGCTCGGCATCGTCGGCGTCTACGGCGTCATCTCCTATTCGGTCAGCCAGCGCACCCGCGAAATCGGCATCCGCATCGCCCTCGGCGCTCCCGCGCCCGGCGTCGCATCCCTCTTCCTCCGCCACGGCCTCTCCCTCGCCGCCGTCGGCCTTGCCTTCGGACTCGCCGCCTCCTTCGCCGTCACTCGCCTCCTCACCAGCCTCCTCTACGGCGTCAGCCCCCTCGACCCCCTCTGCTTCACCCTCGCCCCCCTGCTGCTCGCCTCCGCCGCCGCCTTGTCCAGCTACCTCCCCGCCCGCCGCGCCTGCGCCATCGACCCCATCCAGGCCCTCCGCGCCGAATAGCTCGCCACCCTCCTCCCATCCCCAAAAATTTCGCTTGACCCTCCCCTTACGTCAGGCCTCACCCTATCCTGGTAGCGAGTTCCCATGATCCGGCCCCTTCGCATCCAACAGTTCGCCGCCCTCGCCGGCGTCACCGTCCGCAC
>DAIDHC010000127.1 GCA_027452065.1 Bryobacterales bacterium | reverse complement strand
GCGGGGGTGTTCGAAGTCGTCGTCGTGGACCTGGTAGCGCTCGATCCAGGTGCGGAAGAAGCCTTCGGGGACGTCGTTTTCGCGGGCGCAGGCGCGGGCGCAGTTGCCGCAGCCGATGCACTTGCCGGGGTCGATGATCATGGCCCACCAGTGATCGGCCATGCGGTAGGGCGACTCGGCGGCGGCGTCGCCGGTAACCCCGGGAAGCGCGGCGCGGGCGGCGGCCGAGAGGATGAAGATCTTTCCGGCGATGGTGAGCAGGTCCCTGCGGTTGGGGTCCATGGTGATGTCCTTAACTTCAGAGCTTGGGCTGATGCGCGTTATGGCATTCGACGCAGGAGGCGCCTCCGGAATGGGTGAGGGAGGCGACCTGAGGAAACGATTTTGGTTTTGCGGCGTCGGCCTCATGGCAGGTGGGACAGAGGTGGAGGGGTACGGGGAGCGTCGGTTTGAGAGCGGAGGGGTCGTTGGCGTGGACGGCGAGGGCGCCGTGGCAAGCTTCACAGCCGACGTGGGCGTGCGGGCCTTTGTCCTTGGCTTGAACGATTTCGTCGTGGCAGCCGGCGCAGGCCTCGCGGCCGGCGAAGACGGGCTCGCGGGCGGCGATTTCCTTCAAAGCGGCGGGGCGGAAGTGGCCGTACTGGCCGAACCCGGCCGGCACCACCGCGCGCCGGATGAGTAAGAAGAGGAGGACGAAGGCGGCGGCGACGACGGCGAGGCGGATGAGATGGGCGGAGCCTTCGAAGCGTTGTCTCACGCTATGGGGCGGATGCAAATGGGACACCACTCGGCGGTGCGCGGCGGCGATGGGGGATTTCGCCCGCCGCGTGGGTTGTTTCGCCGCTTGGCGCGGCGCAAGCAGCACGCCTTGCTGCCGGAGGGCGATGAGTGTGGGGCAGACGGCCCAACGTTTGGGTGAAGTGCGGGCCAAGACGCAGCCGCCGGGAAAAGTAGGCGCCGGCTATATCGGGAGCGGCGCTCGGACGCTCCATTGGATTAGAGGACGATTTTCTCATCGGATTGTCGCTCTCTTGTCCGCGCCTCGACACACGCCGGGGCCTGCTCGAAATGCTGTAAATGCGCGCTTCCGGTGCGATGACCATCGCCCGGCGGAAGCAAACAACCGCGGGATTATCCCGAGTATTTCTCCAGTAGGGAAAGGAGCGCCATGGAAAAGCGTGAAGGGCCGGCGTCTGGACTGAGCCGGCGTGAATTTCTGCAGCGCGCCGGCGGCGGCGCGGCGGCAGTGGCAATGGCGGGAGCGGCGGGCGGACAGACGGCGCAGGCGCCGCGCGCGGGATTGACCGTGGCGCCCAACATCCTGGTAATCCTGGTGGACCAGTTGCGCTTTCCCGTGAACACGGCTCCGGTGTCGGCCTCGGCGCCGCCGCTGGACGCCCTGCTCCCGAACCTGGCGGCGCTGCGAAACGGATATGGAAACGGAGCGGTGAATTTCACCCAGTACTACACGGCGGCGACGGACTGTTCGCCGTCGCGGGCGACACTGGTGACCGGGCTCTATTCGCCACAGACCTGCCTCATGCTCACGGAGGTGAACGACCGCGGGCCGAAGTTGAACGCGGGCTTCCCGACCTTCGGCAGCGTGTTGACCGATCCGCAGGGAATCTACGGGTTCCGCAATCTGGGCTACGAAACGCCGTGGTTCGGCAAGTGGCACCTGTCGGCGTTCGGACCCGGCCCGGGGCTGAGCCTGAATCAATATGGGTTCACCGGGTTCAACCTGCCCTCGCCCAACGGCTCCCCGAACGAGGGCGTGAACGGTACCTATCCGGAGATCAACGACGCCGCGATTACGGCGACCTGGGAGCAGTGGATCGCCGGAGCCATGGGACCGGGGCCCGCGGCGGGGCCGTGGTGCGCGACGGTGGGGTTGATCAATCCGCACGACATCGCGTTTTATCCCGGCGCCTATTGCTCCGCCAACGACCAGGCGCCCTACTGCGCGCAGGGCAATCACGGCAGCTTCGCTCCACCTCCGCCGCCGGCGGCTCCGGTGAGCGGCTATTACGCGGACGGTCCATCGAACTGGGAGGACGCGGCAGCGCTGAGCAATTACAAGCCGAAGCGGCAGCAGGTATACGCGGCCGGTTACGCCAGGAAATGGGGTCCGGTGCCGGACCGGGCTTCGTTTGCGACGATGCTCGACTACTACTTATACGTACAAACGTTCATGGACGCGCAGATCGGGGCGGTGATGGCGGCGCTCAATGCGTCGCCGTATGCCAGGAACACAATCGTGATTTTCACCGCCGATCACGGCGAGTACGGCGGAGCGCACGGGCTGAGAAACAAAGGCGCCGGGATTTACGACGAGTCGATTCACGTGCCGTTTTATGTCTACGTGCCCCCGGCTTTGCGAGCCGGGCCGGCGGCGAATTACGCGGGCGATAGAGCCGCGATGTGCTCGAGCGTGGACGTGGCGCCGTTCCTGCTGACGCTGGCCTCGGGCAGCGAGGCGTGGCGCCAGAACACCTATCTGCAGCACCTGGCCGGACGGCAATCCATGGCGGATTTTCTGCTGCGGGCGCGGTCGCCGCGGTGGGTGCGGCAGTACAACGGCCAACCCTACGTTCTCCACACCACCGATGAGGCGACCATCGACGAATCGGCTACGGAGGTCAACGCGCCGGATATTGCCGACCATGTCGAGGGCTACCGGGACGCCAACGGAAAGCTGGGCTTATACAGCCACTGGATTCCGTGCACGATGGGCGTGGATACGGCCGGGCAGCAGGTGGAGTTCTACGACTATACGGCGCCGTACAACAACACCCTGGAGATGCGGAACAACAACAACTCGCCGAGGCTCGCCTCGTATCAGCAGGCGCTGGCGGCGGTGAGGCAGAGCGAGCTGAGGGCGCCGCTGCCCGCATATCTGCAGACGGCGAGGGCGCAGGCCGAAAGCGACTACATGAAGTATCTGACGACGGCGCTGAAGGGAGAGTGTCCCACATAACGGCGGGGAAGACGGCGGACTTTCCGGGCGGGGGCGCGGGAGTCGCGCCGGGCGGCGGGCGAAAAAAAGAGGCCGGGGCGAGAGCCGGACCGGCCTGATCTCACTCTTTAGAGGAATTAGCGCATTCTTTTCTAGGAGATAGATCGACATATGGAAGATTCGAAACGAAGCCGGCGGGGCGTCAGCAGACGAGCGTTTCTGGCTCAGACGGGCGGCGGCGTAGCCGCGGCGGCGCTACCGGCCATGGCGGGATTGGGGCGCGCGGCATCGCGTGGCGCTTCTCAAGCGACGCCGGCGGCGCCGAACATCCTGGTCGTGCTCGTCGACCAGTTGCGGTATGCGGTGGACACGGCGCCGGTATTGGCCACGGCTCCGCCGATGGAGATGATGCTGCCGAACCTGACCGCGCTGCGAAACGGTTTCGGCGATGGCGCGGTGAATTTCACGCAATACTACGCCGCGGCAACCGATTGTTCGCCGGCGCGGGCGACGCTGGTGACCGGCTTATACGCGCCGCAGAGCTGCCTGTTCCTGACGGAGGTCAACGACGCCGGGCCCACTCTGAATCCGGGGTTTCCGACATTCGGCGGGATATTGAGCGATCCGCTGGGAATCTACGGCTTTCAGGCGCTGGGCTACGAAACGCTGTGGTTCGGCAAGTGGCATTTGTCGGCCTTCGGGCCGGGGCCGGGGCTGAGCCTGTCGCAGTACGGCTTCACCGGCTTCAACCTGCCGTCGCCTAACGGAGCGCCGAACGAAGGCGTCAACGGCGTGGCTCCGATGATCAACGATGCGGCGATCGCGCAGACCTTTCAATCGTGGATCTCCGGCGCTGTCGGGCCGAAGCCGCCGGGGCCGTGGTGCGCGACGGTGAGTCTGATTAATCCGCACGACATCGCGTTTTATCCGGGAGCTTACTGCGGCGCCAGCGACCAGGCCCCGTACTGCCAGGACGGAGCGCACGGGAGTTTTCCACCGCCCTCCGCGCCGGCTGCTCCGGTCAGCGGATACTTCACGGACGGTCCGTCGAACTGGGAGGACCTGACGGCCCTGCAGACCTACAAGCCGACCTGGCAGACGGCCTACTCGGAGGGATACACGAAGAAATGGGGGCCGGTGCCGGACCAGGCATCCTTCGCCACCATGCTGGACTACTACCTCTATATGCAGATGTTCGTCGACGCGCAGATCGGCGCGGTGATCGCGGCGCTGCGCGCTTCGCCCTACGCCAACAACACGATCATCGTGTTCACCGCCGACCATGGCGAATACGGCGGGGCGCACGGCCTGCGCAACAAGGGCGCCGGAATCTACGACGAATCCATCCACGTTCCGTTTCACGTCTACGTGCCGCCGGCGCTGAGGACCGCGCCCGCCGCCGTGTATCTGGGCGAGCGGGCGCAGATGTGCTCGAGCGTCGACGTTACACCGTTCCTTCTGACGCTCGCCTCCGGAAGCGAAGCCTGGAGAACGAACGCCAGCCTGAAGCACCTGGCGGGCCGGCAATCGATGTCCGACTTCATGGACCTTTCGGCGGCGCCGCGATGGGTGCGCCAGTACAACGGGCAGCCCTACATTCTTCACACCACCGACGAAGCGGCCATCGACGAAGCGGCGCCCGGACCGAAGCCGGCGAATTTCCCGACGCACGTCGAGGGCTACCGCGACGCGAACGGGAAGCTCGGCTTATACAGCTTTTGGAAGCCGTGCTCGCTCGATATCGATCCGTCCGGGCAGCAGGTTGAGTTTTACGACTACACGGCGCCGTACTCCAACGTCCTCGAAACGATGAACAACAACACGTCGCCGAACCGCCCGGCATTCGAGAGCGCGCTGAGCGCGGTGAGGCTCAGCGAGCTTCGCGCGCCGCTCCCCACCTATCTGCAGGCGGCGCACGCCCAGGCGGAGAGCGACTATCTGGCCTACCTGGAGGCGGCGTTGAACGGGGCGTGCCCGACCTAGAGGGCTAGGGCTCAGCCCATCCACTCCGGGTTGTGCGCGGTGCCGTCGAACATGCTCGTTGTCTTGAACGGCTCGTACTTGCCGGTGAGCGCGGGCGCTTTGGTTTTCGCCAGCAGGGCGGCGATTTCGGGCTTCGTCATCGGCTTGAACGTGCGTATGGCCTCGAAGGCCTGATCGAGATACGCCATGGTTTCGCAGCCGTTGATGACCACCGACGTCGGCAGGCTGAGGGCGTAGTGCAGGCACTCGATGGGCGTCACCACGCCGCTCTTCAGGACGTTGCCGTCTCCCATGGGCTTCATGCCGAGAACGGCGATGCCCTGCTCGACGAGCTTGGGAACCACCATATGAGTGAAGCTGCGGAAGTGGGCGTCCATCACGTTGAGAGGCATCTGGCAGGCGTCGAAGTGGAAGTGATTGGCCTCGGCAAGCTCGAGCATGCGCAGGTGGACGATGGGGTCTTTATGGCCGGTGAAACCGATGTAGCGGATTTTGCCGGCCTTCTTTGCGGCCATCAGCGCCTCGAGCGGGCCGTCGGCGGCGAAGAAGCGGTCCGGGTCTTCCAGGCGGATGTTCTCGTGATACTGCATGAGGTCGATGTGCGTGGTCTGGAGGCGCTTGAGGCTCTCCTCGATCTGGGCGGCGGTGGAGGCGCGGGTGCGTCCGTCGAACTTGGTCATCAGGAAAACCTTGTCGCGGTAGCCGTCGCGGAGGGCGAAGCCCATGCGGCGCTCGCTCTCCCCTCCGTTGTAGTCCCAGCAGTTGTCCATGAAGTTCATGCCGCGGTCGACGGCCGAGCGGACGATGCGGATGCCTTCCTCCGGATCCTTGGGCTGGCCGATATGGTATCCGCCGAGGCCGATGGCCGAGACTTTCTCGCCGGTCTTGCCGAGGGTGCGGTAGATCATGCCGCTCGAGGGGGCGGCTTGCGACGAGGCGGCGGCGCCGAGGCCGGCAAGAGCGCCGATTGCTTCACGACGGTTCATGAATTCTCCTTGTGAGATTAGTTTGGCACCGGCGGCGGCGCGGCGGGAAGGGGGTGGGCGCGGCTCCGGCGCGGCAACCGCTCACTCATAGCGCAGAGCGACGATCGGGTCCACCTTGGTGGCGCGAAGCGCGGGAATGTAGCAGGCCAGCAGCGCCGCCGCGGCGAGCGTGAGCGCGGCGGCGCCGAAGGTGAGCGGGTCGGCGGCAACGACGCCGAAAAGCATCCCGGACAGAAACCGCGTGAGGGCGAAGGCGCCGGCGAGGCCGAGCACCAGCGCCGCGAGCACGAGCTTGAGTCCCTGCACCGCGATCAGGTGGAGGACGTCGCCGCGGCGGGCGCCGAGCGCGATGCGGACGCCGATCTCGTGCGTGCGGCGGGAAACCGAGTAGGCCATTACGCCGTAAACTCCGACGGCGGCCAGAACCAGCGCCAGTGCGGCAAACAGGACCAGCAACAGCATATTGAAGCGGCGCGGAGCCACCGAGGCGGAAAGCTTTTCATCGAGCGTGGCGATATTGAACACCGGCTGTTGGGGATCGAGCGAGGAGACCAGGCGGCGGACGGCGGACACAAGGGCGGCGGGCTCGACAGACGAGCGGAGGGCAAGCTGCATCGAGCCGCCGGGCTCCTGAAGGAAGGGCACGTAGATTTCCGATTCCACATCCTGCGCCGGGCCTTCGTGGCGGGTGTTGGCGACGACGCCGACCACGGTGGGCGCGTCGCCCATCAGCGGGAGCGGTTTGCCGATCGGGTTCTCGCCCGGCCACAAACGCTGGGCGAGCGCTTCATTGACCACGGCCACCGGGGCGGCCTGGCCGTCGTCGCGCGCGGTGAAAGTGCGGCCTTTGATGACCGGGATGCCGAGGGTGTAAAAGAAGGCGGGCGAAACGCTGATGCGCGACATGAGGACGTTGCTCGCGTTGGCCGTGCCGCCGGCGCGGCCCGTCACCTGGAGATTCACCATCAGGCGGATGCGGTAGGGGCTCAGCGGGAGCGAGTCGGCCAGCGCGGCCGAGCGCACGCCGGGCAGCGAGGCGGCGCGGCTGAGAAGTTCGCTGAAGAATGCCGTGGTCCGCGCGGGAGTCGGGTAGCGGTTGTCGGTGAGGTTGAGGCTCATGGTGAGGACGCGCTCGGCGACGAAGCCGGGGTCGACGGACATCACGCGGTAAAAGCTTTTGATCAGCAGCCCGGCGCCGGCCAGCAGGATGAAGGCGAGCGAAAGCTCGGTGAGCGCGAGGGCGCCGCGGAGCCACGGGCGCCGCGGTCCGGTGGAAGCGGCTTGGGGGCTTTCCTTGAGGGTTTCGGCGAGATCGAGAGCGCTCACCGACAGCGCCGGCGCGAGGCCGAACAGCAGGCCGGTGAGCAGGCTGGCGCCGAGCGCGAACACCAGGACGTGCCAGTCCAGGCGTGTCGGGTTGACGGTGAGCATGGCGCCCGCGAGGGCGGGCGGGACGAAGCGATTCATGAGATGGACGCCCCAGGAGGCCAGCAGGAGGCCGGCGAGCCCGCCGCCGAGGGCGAGGGCGAGGCTTTCGGCAAGCAGTTGCCGGACCAGGCGCCCGCGGCCGGCGCCGAAGGCCGCGCGCATGGCCATTTCACGCGAGCGCGCCGAGGCGCGGGTGAGCATGAGGTTGGCCACGTTGGCGCAGGCGATCAGCAGCACCAGGGCGACCACGCCGAGCAGCGTGAGCGTCGCCGGGCGGAGGTTGCCGGCGAGGTGTTCGGCCAGCGGGACGACAATCAACTCGGACTCCGGCGGGCCGTTCGGACCGCGGACCATGAGAGGCTGCGATGCGGGCGGGCGGCCGGGTGCGCCCGGTTGCGCGCCGCCGGGAGGCTCCAGGCCGCGCAGGACAACCGGACCCGGCGGCGGCGCCGGCGCGCCGGCTGCGGCGGACCCGAAGCGGGCATTCGGTGCCGCACTGCCGGCTGGTGCGGGGCCGAGAAAGACGTCCGGCGCTGATTCGCCGGACGCCGGAGGGCCGGGGCGCAGGTTCGGCGCCGGAGCGCCGGGCGGAGGCGGACCGCCGTTGTCGAACCGCCGGCTGAACATCATCGCCGGCCCGGGCGAAGACGGCATCGCGCCGGGGCCGTCCGCGGCGGGCGGGTGGGCGCGCTTGCGGATGGTGTCGAGATCGGCGCGGGCGCTGGCCAGCGGAACGCCGGGCTTGAGCCGGCCGATAATGCGCACCAACTGCTGCCGGCCCCGGAGCCGCTCGCGGGCTTCGTCGAGAGCGAGCGGGACGAGCATCTGGGCTTCGGAGCCGCCCGGAAAACGAAACGAGGCCGGCATCACGCCGACGATGGTGTAGGGCGTGGAATTCAGGTCGATGGTCCGGCCGAGAGCGTTGGGGTCGGAGCCGAAATACTGCTGCCAGAAGGCGTGCGTGAGGATGACGGCGTGGGGGCCGTTCGGCTGGTCCTCGGCGGGAGTGAAGCCGCGGCCGAGCGCCGGTCCGGCGCCCAGCGTGGAAAAGAAGCTGGCCGAGACTTCGGTGGCGTGGACGCGGACCGGAGAGCCGCGGCCGTTCATGTTGAAGCTGGGCGATTCGTCGTACGCGGTGATGCGGTCGAGTGTGTGATTGAGGGTTTTCCAGTCGACGTAATTGGCGCCGCCGGCCAACTCGGCCTTGAGCGCCGGGATGCGCTCGGCGATCCACACCAGGCGGTCGGAGTTCGGGTACGGCAGGGGACGGAGCACCACCGCGTTCACCAGGCTGAAGATGGCCGTGTTGGCCCCGATGCCCAGCGCCAGCGTGAGCAGCGCCACCGCGGTGAAGGCCGGAGCGCGGCGCAACTGCCGCAGCCCGTAGCGAAGATCCTGTATCAGGTTCTCGATGTAATTCACGCGGCGCATATCGCGGCATTCCTCCTTGATCTGTTCGATGCCCCCCATCTCGCGCAGCGCGGCC
>DAIDHC010000126.1 GCA_027452065.1 Bryobacterales bacterium | reverse complement strand
GCCAGCAGAGTGTTCGGCGTCTCCTGGTCGTCGTGATAGGCGTACTTGCCGCCCTGCGCGTACGCCGTCTTCGGCATCCCCGGATCGCCCATCGCCCAGCGGCACAGCCCGATCTCGTGCACTCCCTGGTTCCCGATGTCTCCGTTGCCGGTGTCCCAGAACCAGTGCCAGTTGTATTTGAACCGCAGCCGGTTGAACGGCCGCATCGGCGCCGGCCCGAGAAACAGGTCCCAATTCACGCCCGGCGGCACCGGCGAATCGTCGGCGTGCCCGATCGATGCCCGCCTCTTGTAGCACAGCCCCTTGGCCAGGTACACCTGCCCGATCAGCCCTCCCTGCACCGCCGCCATCGCGCGCATCTTGAACGGCGTGCTCCGGTGCTGCGAACCGATCTGCACCATCCGCTTGGTCTCGCGCGCCACCTGGATCATCCGCTGGCCTTCGTAGATGTTGTAGCAGGCGGGCTTCTCCCCATAGACGTCCTTGCCCGCCTTCATCGCCCAGATCGCCGCCAGCGCGTGCCAGTGGTTCGGCGTCGCAATCGACACCGCCTGCACTTCGGAATCGGCGAACGCCTCGCGCATGTCCACGAACTCTTTCGCCTTCTCGCCCGTGTTCTTGAGCAGCGTTGCCTGCGCCCGCTCGCGCGCCGCCTCGTCCACGTCGCACAAGCCCACAACCCGCGCCTCCGGCAGCCGCGAGTAAATGCTCAAATGCGCCGACCCCCGTCCCCCCAGCCCCACGATCGCCACGTTCACCCGGTCGTTCGCCCCCATCACCCGCACGGCCGCCGCCGCTGTGGCCGCTCCCAGAAAAAATCGCCGGGTTGTCGTCTGCGACATAGAGCTCAGGGCCTCCTTTTGCCCGCACGCGATTATATCAACTGCCCTTGCATCCGCCCTCCGCATTCTGCCATCATGAGCCCGGACTCTCATCCGCCATGCGCGCCTCCTTTGCTCTCTTTCTACTTTCCTCGCTCGCCGCCCTCGCCCAATCCTCCTGGCCCCCCGGCGCCTCCCATCCCGCATTTCCCCTCTGGCCCCACGGCGCACCGGGCATCGCTCCCAACCTGCCGCCCGAGTCCGACATCCACTCGCCGAACGACCGCGATGTCGCCGGCCGCCCCGTCTTCCGCCTCGGCAACGTCTCCGATCCCTCCATCACTCTTTATGCCCCCACCGCTCCCGCCAACGGCGCCGCCGTCCTCGTCTTCCCCGGCGGCGGTTACCGCATCCTCGCCATCGATCTCGAAGGTACCGAAGTCTGCTCCTGGCTCACCTCTTCCGGCATCACCTGCCTGTTAGTGAAGTACCGCGTCCCCGGCACCGGCCCCTACCCGGTCGGCGCCGCCGCCCTTCAAGACGCTCAGCGCGCCGTCGGCCTCGCCCGCTCCCACGCCTCCGACTGGCACATCGATCCCAACAAGATCGGCGTCCTCGGCTTCTCCGCCGGCGCGCACCTGGCCGCCGCCGTCAGCACCCATTTCGATCGCCGCATTTACCCCACGGTTGACGCCGCCGACGCGCTCAGTTGCCGCCCGGACTTTCAAGTCGTCGTCTATCCCGGTTATCTCGCCGTCCCCGGTCCCACGCTCACCTTCACCGCGGACATTCCCGTCACCGCTCAAACCCCGCCCGCCATCGTCATCCAGGCCGAGGACGACCCGGTGCGCGTCGAAAACGCCGTGGCTTATTTTATGGCGCTGAAGAGTGCCAAGGTCCCCGCCGAGCTTCACATCTACGCCCAGGGCGGCCACGGCTACGGCCTCCGCCGCACCGCGCTGCCCATCACCACCTGGCCCAGCGCCGTCGAAACCTGGCTGCGCACCATTGGCATCCTGCCACAGCAAAACTAACTCCCCGACCGGTTTCCGGCCGCCCACCCTCGCCATTTCCCGGGAAAGCGCTCCATATTCCTGGAAGTCATCACAATAACTCAACAAAACAGGAACAATCGGGTACCAATACCGGTGCCAGACCCCTTGACGGCAAACCCGGACCGCTGCACAATCGCTTTACACCGGGGCGGCCAGCCGCCTCGGGCTATAACAGCCGCGAGGGCAAGGCACATGTCAGAAAATCCGTATCGATGCTCCACGCTGAAGCTGAAGCGCATCGGCGCGCGTACCGCCCAAATCCTCGCGCTGGCGGCGTCGCTCACGCCGGCTGGCGCCCAGGTCCACGCGCATCTCACTCAGCTACCCGTCGCCGTCGACGGCGCTAGAACCCCGAACCTGATACCGGACGAGCTGGCCTACCGCCATTTCCTGATGGCCATAGCCGAGCGCGCCGATGCGCCGCCACAGTCTATCGCGCGCCGGAACGCCCTCATCGCCACCATCGGCCTCGCGCCGGAGGACGCTCAGGCGCTCATCTCCGCCCTCGCCGGCCTGCGTGAGAAGCTCGACTCAAACTACGCCGGGACCGAGCAGGCCGCCGCGGACCCCTCTCTGTCGGCCGCCGCCCGGTCCGCTCAGGTCTCCGCGCTCCGCGCCTCGCAAGCGGTCGCCCTCGATCAAACCGCCGCCAGCCTCAAGACGGCTCTCACCTACGAGGGCTGGAACCGCTTCGACGCCTACGTCCAACAGCGCGTGAAACGCCACATCGTCATTTACGGCTCGCCGGCGAACTAAAAGGGAGCCGCCATGACAAACACAGCGAATCCTCGGCCCCTTCTCTCGGTAGCGCTTCTGTCCGCAACTCTCCTGTTCGCCGCCGCCCGTCCGGCGTGGGCCCAAACCATGAAATTCAGCGTCTACACCGATACGTACTCGAGCAGCGACTTTACAACCGTTTACAGCTCCGACACCACAATCGACCAGAGCATCGGCTGCACCCACTCCAACTACGGCAACACGGCCGGGATCAACAGCCCCGATGGACGCAACGCCTACACGACCGGTTCCGGTCTGATCGGCAACGTGAGCATCCCCGTCAACAACGCCGCCGGAACCTATAGCTGGTACGCCGAGGCCTCTTACTATTGCTCCTGTGCCCAGGGTCCCGGCGGCGCCGGCGGCGGAGGCTACTACACCCTCGGATTCACGCCCATCCAGCATAACTACCCCAGCAGCCCGCTCGGTCAGGCATGTAAGGTCACGTCCTGGTTTGATGCCTACCGCAAATGGGGCGCGCATCACGCTGAGGACGTCGTCCTCGCCAACGCCCCGACAACATACGGCACGCCGGTCTACGCCATGGAGACGGGAACCGTAGTCGGCATGGCGGTAACTTACGGACCGGGCTGCCTGCCCCAAGCATGCACCTGCGGTCATAATGGAAATTACGTGAAGGTCAAGACGACGGACGGCTATTTCACGGTCTACTTCCACATGACCCCGGCGCCGGGGATTTCGCTGACATCGCCGCACAACAACGTCGTGGCGGGCCAATTGATTGGGTACCTCGACCCGTCAGGCTGCCAGACCGGTCCCCATCTCCACGTTTCCCGCAAAGACTCTCACAACAACCTCGTGAACTTCAGCATCCCCTGCGTCAATCCCAACCCGACCACAACGTTCGACGACGGCTCGGTCGAAGACTATGACCTCGATTCGCAATATTAATTCACCAGCTACGCAACCGCCATCGAGTCGTCACGCGCCCAGGATCGGGCTTGTCCGCGCGGTTGTCGCCGCCTTCGTTCTCGCCGCCTCCGTTGCAGGCGCCGACCGTCATATCCGTTGCGAAAACGATTTTTACAAGTACGACGCTGCTTTCGACGAAAAGGAACTGTCTCCGAGAGAGATTAAAGCCGCGCGCCTGCTGAGCCCTTACTGCGAAAACTCACTCGGCACGCTCCTGGTCGTCAGCGATTCGGTGGACCCGAAAACCGGGCGGGGCTACAAGGGGATGATTGTCGACGGGCTCGAATCCTGCCCGGAAGGACGCCCGGGTTGTCCGAGGATCATTGAAAACCTCGACGCCGCGTTCCTCTCAAACGCCGCTCGCAACCTCGACGACGACCGCCGCAATCTCAGCATGTTCGAGTCGATGGATGTCCCCCCGCTGCTCGAACCCATCCACCGCCATTACATCTTCACCGCCCGCCTCGACCTCGAAGTGCAAACCGCCCGCTACGAGTTCCTCAAGTCAGGCGATCCGGACGCCCTTCGCAAAACGCTCTGCAAATACTGCCCGTGCGGCCCCCCCGAAGACGCCACGCTCCACGCCATCGAGGCCACCCAGGGAAAAGCGAAAATCGAAGCCACAGCTGTCGCCTTCCCAAACCGTATCCGCGCTTGTCTGAGTCCCCATTTCCCCGCTTATCCGTGGCAAGCCTGGCGCGATTTCGTCGCCGCCCACCACATCCGCGAAACCTTCACCGAAATACCAATCGAATGACCAGCCCGCTATCGCCCAGACCTCCGAACCGGATGCCGTTTCCGCACCGGCAAACGTGGACCCGACCGAGGGAGGTTCCGACCCCGACACGCAGTACTAATACCCGAGCGGCGCAACTCCCCGCGACACGATCCTCTCTGCCGGTCAAACTCCGCTGCGCGGCGCCCGCCGCCGCCGAAGCCTGGATGCGCGCCATCCGCCTCACGCGTATCGCCGCAGACAAGTAAGTGAAATAACCGGCCCGTTGGTGCCCGCTCCGCTCCCCCGTTCACTTTGCGCTCTCTGATGAAGCTCTCGCACAACCGAGCGGGGCACGAGCGTCGATTGGCGAACGCGAGCCCGCCCCGCGCCGTGGACTCAGAACGAAATTGTCGCCAGTCCCGACGGCCTCGCCATTGCCGGCATTTCCAGCTCCGGCATCGGCTTGGCTGCGAACAGCATGCGGCACGGCACGGCCAGCCAACGCGCCACCTTCGTCGCCTTTTGCCTCCGCGCGCTGTCCATCGAAATGCCCGTATTGGCGTACATCTGCCGGTACAGTTTCGAGATCAGCACAAACGCCAGCCGCCCCCTCAGCTCCGGCACGCATCTGGACCGTTCCCAAATCTCCCGCATGCCGTAGAACGTGTCCCAAACCCCCTGCGTCCGCATCCGGATCTCGTCGGCCGACATCGTCTCGTGCGGGGTGAACATCTTCGGACGATTCGCCGCCGGTATCAGCCAGTAGCGTGTGATCGGAATTCCGCCCACCCGAACAGGGTCTTCGTTCATTTTCTTTTCCCACCGGTCGAAGTCCACCGTCCCGGGAAACGGAGTCATCATCACAAACTGAGCAAACGTCAGGTCCGCCTCCTTCGCCAGCGCCGCGGTTGCCGCGAAGGTGTCCTGCCGGTCGGTCGGAAGCCCGAAAATAAACGACCCCAGCACGTGCACACCGTGCTCCTTGAATGTCCTCAACCGCCGCGCCAGGTTGTCGCCCGCCGAGTTGAAGGTTTTGAATACCGACTTCAGCCCCTCTTCGGTGATCGATTCGACGCCCACTAACGCTCCCCGGATGCGCGCCCTGCACATCGCGTCCAGGAACTCGATGTCCTCGCCGGCCTCCATCGTGATCTGGGTGTAAAAAACCATATCCTCGGGAAGCTTCGCCAACTGCTCCATTAATGCGAACCGCTCCGCCCGCATGGCTTTCAACTCCGCCGCCCGCGCCATGTTGCCCTGCTTCTCGGCAAGCTCAATGTCGGTGAACGTCACCGGATAAAAATTATCGTCGGCCAGCGCGATGAAGCGGAACCCCAGCCGCCGCAACTGCACAATCTCGGCGACCACCGGCTCCGGCCCCCGGGGCCGCGGCGTCTGGCCGTCCGTGCGCCACACCGAGCAGAACGAACAGTGCTTCGGGCACCCGCGCACCGTTTGCACGGAGGCCCACATGTAGGAGTCGCGCGGCGCCAGGTCCCAGCGCGCCGGCAGAAACTGCTCTCCCCCTATCCGCCCTCCGTCGTAAATTTTCTGCGCCGCTCCGTTCATCAGGTCGGCGATCACCTGCGCCCACACCACGTCGCCGTCGCCCTTCACTACCGCGTGCGCCCCGCCCATCTCCAGCGCTTCTTCCGGAAACAGCGTCGCGTGAATCCCACCGTAGACCACAAACGCCCCGCGCTCGCGCGCCATGCGCCCCACTTCCATCCCCCGCAGCGCATTCCCCGTGTGGATGCCGATGCCCACAACGTCGCCCGGCTGGATGCTCTCCGGGTCCACCTGTTCCAGCGTTTCGTCGGCGATCACCGGATCCCCGTATCGCGGCGGAGTCGCCGCCGCAAGAACATACAACCAGCGAGGCGTTATCACGCCGATCCCGAACGAACTATCGCTCGGATTAATAAGATGGACCCGCATCGCTCAACTCCCGTCCTGCAAATATTTCGGTTGCCGCGCTGAGGTTCAAAGCTACGGTCTCGTGGTCTTTAGGCCCGAGCGCCCTCCGAGCATAGCAGACCCGGCTCCAAGCCGGCTCACGCCATCCCGCGCTCAGTCCCGCCCTAGCCCTCGCAGCGGATCGGACCGCGGCGCCCGAATCAATCATGCCGCCAGTTCGGCTCCCGTCCGGCGACCTCGTCCTCCTCCTCTTTCTCCACTACGAATCCGGCCACACCTCCCCTTTCGCCCCGCTGCGAGTTCACCGGCCTCGCTTACGGCGATGCCTCCGCCACCACCTTCTCCGCCTTCCTCGAACCCTCCATCACCACTCTCCCGCGGGGCACCCTCTTCACCCTCAGGTCCGCCCACTTCCCTCATTTCCGCTGAGCCATCTGTGATATTCTGCTTCTGCTCCGCGATATGCACCGCAGAATTGTCAAATTCTTGATACAAATCGCGAATTTCCGCGACTTGTCCCTCAGCCCCAAATCCCAATCCGGCCCCCGTTTCACCGCGATTTGCCGCGGCCCGAATCACGCCGCGTCCCGCAAAGGAGACCCCCAATGAGCCTCGACGGCGCCCGCCGCGACATGACATCCCTGCTGTTCGACAAGGCCTACCGCATTAAAACCGAAGAGGACTGGAAAGGCATCGAAGACTATGCAACACGCTGGTTCGCCGCCCTCAAAGTCGAAGAAACCTACGATACCTTCAACGACGCCTTCGCCGACAACCGCTTGACCATCCGCGCCATTCTCCAAACCCGCCAGTCCGGCCACTACACCGAAAAGGTGCCCATCCGCGGCCAGGAATCCAAAGGCGGCGTCCGCGAGATCAAAACCAAGCAGGGCATTCCCGGCGTCCAGGCCCGCATGAATGACGCCAATTTGTTCGGCCCCGGCAAAGACTCCCGCCAAAAATACGAAGAAGGCCTCTTCGATGTCAGCGGCATTCTGCTCGACGGCAAACGCTCCCTCAAGCTTGGCGGCGACATCATTGACAAGGGAGGCCAGATGGTCCCAGACAAAAACCAGATGTACCGCACCACCGGCGACACCACCTTCGTCTTCATGCCCGTCGCCCGCCAGGAAGACATGGTCGTCTTTTCCATGCTCGGCGTCGAAGCCAAGCTCGAATACCCCGGCAGCCCCGGACTCAAGATGTTTGTTCAGTACATGAAAAGCCGCCTCACCCGCATCAAGCTCGCCTTCGAAGGCGACGCCGGCTGCAAGTTCCTCGACTTCGCCCCCGAAGGCGACTTGCAGCCCAAGTTCCGCTACGGCTTCGGCAAAATGATGAAGGCCAACGCCCCGGCCGAAGAAATCCGCCGCCGCAAACTCGACGCCAATCTCTACAAGAGCGTCCTTCTCGGCAACAACCGCAATGAAGTCGTCATCGCCTACCGCCAGCACGGCACCCGCGCCTCCGGCTCCTCGTTCCCCATCTACGC
>DAIDHC010000125.1 GCA_027452065.1 Bryobacterales bacterium | reverse complement strand
AGGGCGGGAGAATATCGGAAGTTCGTCTTTCTCAGGCGGTCGATCGCGCTCGCCAGATCCACCAAACCCCGCGTCGCCGCTTCGCCGAGTACACCCAATGTGCCGGTGACGCGGAGTCCGCGTGCTGCTGCAGCGCCGCGCGCAGCTTTCTCATCGAGCAGGATAATGTCCGCTTTGATCGACTCCGCCAGAAGGATAGTCGCCTGTTCGCCTGCTTGTAATTTTTCAAGGCCGGCAGTTTCCCAGGGGGGATTCTCTTTGACGCCGATGGATGGCGGCAAGTGTGATGCCCAGGCGCGGACTGCTCCGGGAGCATCTTCGTGCCGCAGTTCATCGATCACAGCCTGCGGCGCCACCACCTGAATAAAGAGCTTCGGGAGCAGGCCGGTCTCACCGATGAGGACGAGATAGCAAAGCGGTGACGCATCGGCGACCGCGATCATTGGCGCGAGGCGTCACGAAGCGCGGCGATATCCCGTTCCAGATCGTCTGTCGTGTAGTCGTGGAAGGCTTCGGCGCGCCGAAGGAAAGACTCCGTCTCCCACCGCGAGCGCAGCCCGAGCATTTGTTGCACTTGAGCAGGAGTGATCCTACGAGAGCGATATGCTTCGATGGCGACCGCTTCGAGGACCGCGCGCGAGATGCCGCCAGCCTGGGCAGCGAGCACCTGTCCGATCTCGTCCGGAATGTCGATCGCGATGTTCACTTCGCGGCTCCTGTTTGTATCCTACCGCGGGACAGCGTTGGCCGCTCATCATGACGCGGTTTGATCAGCTCGGGTCCGGCTGTTTCAGAAGCCGCGTTGTAGAGCGCGGCCCGGACTGCTTCTCTCATGGCGGCTTGTTGTTCCTTTGATGCCAGTCTGGCGCCGGCACCCATCCCGGATAGAGCGGCTGTCTTTTGTCCGCCGGGCGGGGGAGTAGGATAAACGCATGAAAGCGGCGATGGCGGCGGGGGTTTGGATGGCGGTGGCCGGGAGTGGCTGGGCGCAGAGCTCGGCGTGGTACGACCGGGCGGTGATTTATGAGATTTATCCGCGGAGTTTTCAGGATTCCAACGGCGACGGCATCGGGGATTTGAACGGGATTACGGCGCGGCTGGATTATCTGAAACAACTGGGCGTGGATGCGATCTGGGTGACGCCTTTTTATCCGTCGCCGAATGCGGACTTCGGGTACGACGTTTCCGATTACGTGAATGTCGCGCCGGAGTACGGGACGCTGGCCGATTGGGACCATCTGGCGGCGGAGGCGCGGCGGCGGGGGATCCGGGTGCTGGTGGATTTCGTGCTGAACCACACCTCGGACCGGCATCCGTGGTTTATCGAATCGCGGTCGTCGCGGAACAACCCGAAGAGGGACTGGTATGTGTGGCGGGACGGGAGCGGGCCGGGTGAGCCGCCGACGCATTGGACGTCGATCTTCGGGGGAACGACGTGGACCTTCGACGCCAAGACCGGGCAGTGGTACTACCACATATTTCTGCCGCAGCAGCCGGACGTGAACTGGGCGAACCCGGGGCTGCGGGCGGCGATGTACGACGTAGCGCGGTTCTGGCTGCGGCACGGGGCGAGCGGGTTCCGGCTGGACGCGACGCCGTACCTGTTCGAAGACCCGTCGTTTCCCGAGGACCCGCATCCGCCGAAGCCGGGCGGGGCGGCGGGACTGGAGCCGTGCAACTCGGGGCGGCCGGAGAATCACGAGGTACTGCGGGAGCTGAGGAAGGTGCTGGACGGGTTTCCGGGGCAGCCGGTGCTGCTGGGCGAATCGACGACGGCGACGATCGGGGAGTTGAGGAAAGTGTACGGGGAGCACGGCGACGAGATCCAGCTTCCGATGGATTTTCTGTTCGGGAACCGGACGCGGCTGGACGCGCGGGGGTTCAAGAAAGAAGTGGACGACGCCGAGCTCAAACTGGGCGGGCAGACTCCGGTGTTCTTCTTCAGCAGCCACGATCACCCGCGGCAGTGGAGCGTGTTCGGCGACGGGAAGAACAACGACCGGATCGCGAAGCTGACGGCGGCGCTGACGCTGGGCCAGCGCGGCTGCGCGCTGATGTATTACGGCGAAGAGATCGGGATGGCGACGATGGGGGCCGGGGAGCTGAGCAAGGTCCCGCTGGGTCCGAAGAGGCCGCGGGCGGACCCCAGAGACGGGGAGCGGACGCCGATGCAGTGGGACGGGGGGAAGAACGCGGGGTTCAGCGCGGGCTCGCCGTGGCTGCCGGTGGAGAAGGGGCACACGACGTACAACGTGGAGCGGGAGAAGAGAGATCCGGATTCGATTTATTCGTGGTATGCGGGGCTGCTGAAGCTGCGGCACACGAACGCGGCGTTCCGCGACGGAGGCTATGTGCCGCTCGATTCGGGCAACCCGGAGGTGTTCGCCTTCGGGCGGGACGCGGGGGCGAAGGGGCGGGCGGTGGTGGTGATGAACATGAGCGGAAGCGAGCAGAAGGTGCGGATCACGGGGTTTCGGGGAGGGTGGCCGGGATTTGCGAAAGTGTTGATGGCGAGCCTGGCGGCGGGGGCGGCGGGGGCGGCGGAGAGCGGGAGTTTCACGATCGCGGCGTACGGGGTATGGATTGGGGGGGAGTAAGAGGGCGGCGCTCGGAGCTACAATGCACGGGATTGGAGGTGGCAATGCGGCGGGCGTGGACGGCGCTGGCGGGGATACTGGTTTCGACAAGCATCGCGGCGCAGAACGGGGGCGGATTCGAGCCGCGGATTCCCAAGACCTGGGTCGATGCGGACATGGCCGCCCTCGAGGTTCCTCTCGCCGACCCCGGCGCCTCGCCCCGACAGGTCTCTTCCGATTACTACTACCGGTTGCCGGTGCGGCCCATCTACCGGAGCTATCCGATTTATGCGCCTGGCCATGAACCGCCTGGGTATATGGAATGGCTCGGCGAGCGCGAACCGGAGATCCTGTGGGACGAGGCGGGACACCGGCCGGCTCTTCGGACTGAAAACGACTGGATCCGCGCCGGTGAGATGGTGTTCGACGCGGCGATCGGATACTCGGGATTCGCCGGAATTTTCTCGGCCGGGGAGGCGCGGGACCCGAAGTGGTGGGCCGAGGTAGGGGCGCGGTTTGACGGGCGCGGCGTGCTGCCGGGCTATCGTTATGTGATCCGGAAAAAAGGCCAGGTGGAGGTCGGCAGCCTCGCTTGCGCCGCCTGCCACACGCGCGTGATGCCCGACGGCAGCGTGATCAAGGGCGCGCAGGGGAACTTCCCGTTTGACCGGGCTCTGGCTTATGGCGCCCGTCACGCGCCGCCTCAAGCGTTACGCGAAGTTCAACTCGTCAATTACGAACTCTACGCCGCCCCCTGGCTCCATCCGGACCCGCAGGCGCGCCTGCTCGAAATGCCGCTTGCCTCGCTCGCCGCTGTTCACCAGGCGATGCCGCCCGGCGTGGTGGCCCGCCACCGTTCGAGCCCCTTCTTCCCCGTTCAGGTTCCGGACCTGATCGGCGTCCAGGACCGCCGTTATCTGGACCGCACCGGTCTGCAGCAGCATCGCGGCGTTGTGGACATGATGCGCTACGCGGCGTTGAACCAGGGCGGCGATTTTCTGGCGGACTTCGACGGCTTCGTCGCGGCGGGCATTCCCGATTTCAAGGCGCTGCCGCCGCCGGCGAAACTCGATGGCCAACTCACCCAGCCGGACCGCTACAGCGACGAACAACTCTACGCCCTGGGTCTTTATGTTTACTCGCTCCGGCCGCCGCCGAATCCGAACCGCTTCACGGCCGAGGCCGCCCGGGGCGAGCGAATCTTCCAGCGCGAGGGCTGCGCCGGCTGCCACACGCCCCCGCTTTATACCAACAACAAGCTCACGCCGGCAAAAGGCTTCACTGTTCCGCCGGGCGCGGCGGCGAAGTACGAAATCCTTCCGGTTTCCGTCGGTACCGATCCCGGCCTCGCGCTTCAGACGCGGCGCGGCACCGGCTACTACAAGGTCCCGTCGCTCAAGGGAGTCTGGTACCGAGGTATGTTCGGGCACAGCGGCTGGTGCGCGGCGCTCGAAGACTGGCTCGATCCGCGGCGCACGCGCGAGGATTACGTTCCCACCGGCTTTATACCGTCTGGCTCCAAAACCTACGCGGTTCAAGGCCACCCGTTCGGCCTCGACCTGTCACCCGTTGACAGGAAGGCCCTCATCGCCTTCTTAAAAACGCTCTGACCCGGCAGCGGCGTTTTGCCCGCGGACGCGCCACCTCCGATAATCTTGTTCCCAGACCGGAATGCGAAAACTCACCCGATTCATTTCTCTCACGCTCGCACTGCTTCCCGCCGCGGCGGCCCAAGACCTGCCCCGGGCGCCGGCGGCCGAAGTGCACACCGTCACCGAAAAGCCCGGGCCGTTCACCGAGCCTTCCATCGCGGTCAACCCGCGGAATCCAGACCAGGTCATCGCCGCCTATCAGAACCAGGCGCACATTGCCTATTCCTCTGACCGCGGCAAGACCTGGCGCATTGCCTCCGGCACGCAGGCGCAGAATTACAACGTTTCCGGCGACGTCTCGGTCGCCTACGACAATCGCGGCCACGCTTATTTGTGCTACATCGCCTTCGACAAGCTCGGAACGACGAGCTACTGGGGACACAACTCGAGCCGCAACGGCATCTTCGTGCGCCGTTCGCTCGACGGAGGCGCAACGTGGGAGCAGGATCACATTCCGGTGAGCGAGCAGCCCAACGAAACGCCGGATCACAAGTTCGTGCCCTGGGAAGATAAGCCGTATATCGTGGCCGATAACACCGGCGGCCCGCACGCCGGAAATCTCTACATCGGCTGGACGCGCTGGACGATTGACGATTCGCAGATTCAGTTCTCGCGCTCGACCGACGGCGGAAAGAACTGGTCGAAGCCGGTGGAGATCGACGCTGAGCGCGGCCTGCCGCGCGACGACAACGGCGCGGTCGAGGGGTTTTCCGGCGCCGTCGCCGCCGACGGCACGCTGTACGCGGTTTGGGCCGACGGAGTTCAGATTCTGCTGACCTCGTCAAAGGACGGAGGCGTTCACTTCACGCGCCCGCGCAGCGTGGTGGTGACCGCGCCGCTGATGTTTCAACTGCAAGGCCTGCCCCGCGCCAACGGCTTCCCGGTGATCGCCGCCGATCCGCGCGCGCCCGGGACTCTGCATCTGGCCTGGAGCGACTATCGCAACGGCGACCTCGATGTGTTCTGTTCGACCTCGACCGACGGCGGCAGGACCTGGGGCCCGGCGGTGCGTGTGAATAGCGACCCGGTTCACAACGGCCGCGACCAGTTCTTTCATTGGATGGCGGTGGATGGGCAGGACGGCTCGGTGAACGTGGTTTTCTACGACCGGCGGGCGGACGGGAACAACGATCGCCAAAGCGTCGTGCTGGCGCGCTCGACCGACGGCGGCCGGAGCTTCGCCAACTACGCCTGGACCGGGGAGCCGTTCGAGATCGGGCGCATCTTTTTCGGCGACTACATCGGCCTGGCAGCGCTCGGCGGGCGAGTGTACGGCGTCTGGACGGAGAAGCCACCGGGACAGATGCCGCCGGCTCCGGCCGCGGCCCACGCAACGGAGGGGGGCAAGCCCGCGCGGCCCTGGCGAGAAGGCACCGTCATCCGGATCGGCGTCGCCGACTTCGGCGCGCGATAGCCGCGGACAACGGCGGCGCTTATTGCCGCGGTCGACTGCGGCGCACGATCCTGACATCGTCCAGCACAGCCCGCGTGCGGATTTGCCGCTCGAGCCGCCCCTCGATCGCCTCCAGGTCCGCGTTGGTCTGGCGGATCTCGTGGCTCTTCACCAGCCAATACACCGAGAATGCATAAATGCCGAGCGCCTCGGCAAGAAACGTCAAAATGTCGTACCGCTCCAGAAGCTGCGTCAACAAAAACGCCGCCAGCGGCGATGCGAGGATCGCGGCCCCGATCCAGTGATAGTAGCGCCGGTAGCGGCTTTCTTTCGCCGGATTGTTCATCAGCGGGAGCGTGTTGGAGGCGCAGAACAGGCAGACAAACGCGATGCAGACGTAGAAGGAGATCGCGCAGAACCCGTGCAGATAGGCGTGCAGGGATGTCCCGCCCACCACCGGCGCGATTCCTCCCAGACACGCCAGGACTTTTTCTTCGTCCAGTATGCCCGAGGTCTTCGCGGTCCAGTCCTTCGGGAACTCGGCGATGCCCAGCGCCAGCAGGCCAGCCATATTCAGAGCGATGTTTTCGGCCCGCCGGTAGCCCTTGTACAGGTACAGGCACGCCGCTACGGCGAACAGCGTTCCGCAGAACCAGGTGCGGATGGACCGGCCGTCGGTGCAGGCGTAGTAATACGCGCTCATGGAGTTCTGCAGGCCGACATGCGCGTAGAGATGACCGCCGATCCAGAGCAGGACGGGGAAGGAGAAGGCGATCGCCGCCAGGCCGTAGCGGAGGCTCAAATAGGTGGCGAGGATGTGCTTCTCGAGCGGATTCTCGTTCATGAGTCCCCCTTTGGCGGGCGGATTCGAGCCGGTCGCCCGCCGCGCCCCGGTTCGCCTTTCGCCGCTTGTTGAGAGGTATCACGGAAGCCGCTCCCTCGGCAAGGGAGAACCGCCCGGCTGTCGCGCGGCGCCGCCCGGGGTTGCGTAAACTGTCGTTCATGCGTTGGGCGGGAATCGTTTGCACAGTTGCGATGGCGGCGGGTTGGGCACAGACGGCGCTGCCGCCGGGCGAGACGCCGCGCGAAGGCGATTACACGGCGCGGGATTTCCGCTTTGACGACGGCGAGACGCTGAGCGAGCTTCGCCTCCATTACCGCACCCTCGGACGACCGGCCCGCGATGCCGGCGGGCGTGTCACTAACGCGGTGATGATCCTGCACGGGACGGGGGGATCGGGGAAGCAGTTTTTGGGCGAACAATTCGCCGGAGTGTTGTTTGGGCCGGGGCAATTGCTGGATGCGGAGAAGTACTTCATCATTCTGCCGGACGATATCGGGCACGGGGGATCGAGCAAGCCGAGCGGGGGAATGAGGATGAAGTTTCCGCGCTACGGGTATGGGGACATGGTGCGGGCCGAGCACGAGCTGATGAGCAAGGGGCTGGGGATTGAGCGGCTGCGGCTGCTGATGGGGACCTCGATGGGGTGCATGCACGCCTGGATGTGGGGCGAGAGGTATCCGGAGGAAGTGGAGGCGATGATGCCGCTGGCGTGTCTGCCGGTGGCGATCGGAGGGCGGAACCGGATGTGGCGGCGGGCGGCGATGGACGCGATCGAGAAAGACCCGGCGTGAAAGGGCGGCGAGTATGAGAGCGAGCCGGCGGGGCTGAGGGCGGCGCTGTCGATTCTGATGATCGCGGTGAGCGCGCCGGTGTATTTGCAAAGGACGGCTCCGGAGGGGGCGGAGGTGGACCGGATGGTGGAAAGGGACCTGGACGGGAGGATGGCGGGCGCGGACGCCAACGATTTGCTGTACCAGTTGGACAGCTCGCGGGATTACGATCCGTCGGGGGAGCTGGAGAAGATTACGGCGGCGGTGATGCACGTGAATTCGGCCGACGATTTTGTGAATCCGCCGGAGCTGGGGATCGCCGAGAGGGAGATCAAGAGGGTGAAGCGGGG
>DAIDHC010000124.1 GCA_027452065.1 Bryobacterales bacterium | reverse complement strand
CCGATGAGTAGGGGTCGAGCGGGCTGGCGAGGATGCTGCGGTTGCCCAGGGCGCGGGGGCCGAACTCCATGCGGCCCTGCATCCAGGCGACGATTTTGTGGTCGTTGATGACGCTGACGGCCTTGGCGGTGAGCTCGTCGCCGGTGACCAGGTGCTGGAAGCGGAGCTTGCAGTTCTCCAGCACCCGTTTGATCTCGCCGGCGGTGAAGCTGGGGCCGAGGCAGAGGTCGTGGAGCGGGGCGGTGCGGGCGCCGCCGAAGGTATCGTGCCAGGCGTGGTAGACGGCGCCGAGCGCGGAGCCGGAGTTGCCGGCTGCGGGCTGGACAAAGACGTTCTTGTGGCGTTCGAGAGCGGAGACCAGCAGGGCGTTGAAGGCGAGGCCGCCGGCCAGGCAAAGGTTCGGCTCCTCGCCGGCCATGCGGAGGACGGCGGCTTCGATGGCGCTCTGGAGGCTGGCGGCGACGGTGGCGCGGAGATCCTCGGGGACGGGGGCTTCGTCGGCGAGGCCGAGGGCGCGGTAGAAGCGGGCGCTGAAGCCGCCGCGGCCCACGCGGCCGGCGTCGAAGAACGACCGGTCCAGGCGCGGCCAGCCCGGTGCGCCGAGGATCTCCTCGAACACCGCGAGCGAAGGTTCGCCGAGCGCGGAGAGCCACTGGAGCTTGTGCTCTTCGGCGTTGGCGCGGAAGCCGAGCAGCTCGGTGACGCGGCCGTAGAGATCGCCGAGCGAGTCCGGGTAATGGAGCTCGCGGCCGGCGTGGAGGGCGTTGTTCTCGCCCTGCCAGAGGACGCCGCAGCGAAAATCGCCGACGCGGTCGAGCGTGAGGACGGCGGCGCGGGCGAACGGGCTGGCGTAGTAGGCGGAGGCGGCGTGGGCGAGGTGGTGGTCGACGACGATCAGGCGGCTGTTGGGGAACTCGGAGCGGAGGGCGAGATGGAGCGCGGCGGCCTGGCCCTGGGCCAGAGGCAGCGCGAGGGCGACGGCGTCGATGGTGGCGGGCGTAGCGCCGGCCAGATCGAGAGCGGCGCGCATGGCCTCCACCGGCAGCCCGCCGGGCTCATGGCGGTGAGCGACTTTTTTCTGTTCGACGGCGGCCAGCAGTTGGCCGTCGCGGAGAATGGCGCAGGCGGCGTCGTTGAGCAGGCCGCCGAGTCCGAGGATGGTCATGGGTTCACTTGGATTTCTTTTCGATTTTGGCCCAGGTATCGCGGAGGGCGACGGTGCGGTTGAACACCGGCCGCGCGGGCGAGGAGTCGCGGTCTGGGCAGAAGTAGCCGAGGCGTTCGAACTGATAGCGGGCGCCGGTGGGCGCATCGGCGAGGCCGGGCTCGAGCTTGCAGCCGGTGAGCACTTCGAGCGAGGCGGGGTTGAGATAGGCGGTGAAGTCGAGGCCTTCGGACTCGTCGCCGGGGTTCTCGCGGGTGAAGAGATTGTCGTAGAGGCGGACCTCGGCGTCGATGGCGTGAGCGGCCGAAACCCAGTGGATGGTGGATTTGACCTTGCGTCCGTCGGGGGCGTTGCCGCCGCGGGTGGCCGGGTCGTAGGTGCAGCGGATGCCGGTGACGGCACCGGTGGCCGGGTCCTTGTCGACGCCGGTGCAGGTGATGAAGTAGCCGTAGCGGAGACGGACTTCGCGGCCGGGCGAGAGGCGGTAATACTGTTTCGGAGGGTCCTCGCGGAAGTCGTCCTGCTCGATGTAAAGAACGCGGGAGAAGGGAACGGTGCGCGAGCCGGCTGTTGGGTCCTCGGGGTTGTTGACCGCGTCCAGCATGTCGGTCTGCCCTTCGGGATAGTTTTCGATTTCGACGCGCAGCGGGCGCAGTACGGCCATGACGCGGGCGGCGCGGCGGTTGAGGTCCTCGCGGAGAGAATGTTCGAGGAGGCCGAGCTCGATGACGCCGTTGGTTTTGGAAACGCCGATGCGCTGGCAGAAGGCGCGGATGGCCTCGGGCGTGTAGCCGCGGCGGCGGAGGCCGCTCAGCGTGGGCATGCGCGGGTCGTCCCAGCCGCTGACCAGGCCCTTCTGCACCAGCGCGAGCAGCTTGCGCTTGCTGAGGAGAGTGTAGGTCAGGTTGAGGCGGTCGAACTCGATCTGCTGCGGGTGGTAGATGCCGAGCGCCTCGACATACCAGTCGTACAGCGGGCGGTGGTCTTCGAACTCGAGGGTGCAGATGGAGTGGGTGATGCGCTCGATGGAATCGGACTGGCCGTGGGCGAAGTCGTACATCGGGTAGATGCACCACTGGGCGCCGGTGCGGTGATGCTCGGCGTGAAGGATGCGGTACATGACGGGGTCGCGGAGGTTGAGATTGGGCGAGGCCATGTCGATCCTGGCGCGGAGGGTGCGGGAGCCGTCGGGGAATTCGCCGTTCTTCATGCGCTCGAACAGGCCGAGGTTCTCTTCGACGCTGCGGCCGCGATAGGGGCTGGGAGTGCCGGGCTCGGTGAGGGTGCCGCGCTGCTGGCGCACTTCCTGCGCGGTGAGATCGCAGACATAGGCTTTGCCGGCGCGGATGAGCTGGACGGCCCAGGCGTAGAGCTGCGGGAAATAATCGGAGGCGTAAAAGATGCGGTCGCCGAAGTCGCCGCCGAGCCAGCGGACGTCTTCGATGATGGAGTCGACGTACTCGGTCTCTTCCTTGGAAGGGTTGGTGTCGTCGAAGCGCAGGTTGCACTGGCCGCCGAATTCGGAGGCCAGGCCGAAGTTAATATTGATGGACTTGGCGTGGCCGATGTGAAGGTAGCCGTTGGGCTCGGGCGGGAAGCGCGTCTGGACGCGGCCGTCGAATTTGTTGGTGCGGAGGTCGTCGCGGATGATCTCGCGGATGAAGTTGGACGGGCCGGCGGAGGAGTCCGGGGCGGCGAGGCCGGTTTCGTTGGTTGGCTCAGTCATACGGAATCTCCAAGATAGCGGGCGGCGGCCTAGGGAAGCTTGTCGAGCGCCTGGCGGATGCGGTGAAGCGTGGTTTCGCGGCCGAGGACTTCGAGGGTTTCAAACAGCGGCGGCGCGTTTTTGCGACCGCAGACGGCGACGCGGATGGGCTGGAACATCTGGCCGGCCTTGAGATGCAGCTCGCCGGCCGCGGCGCGGAGGGCTTCTTCGAGGCCGTGATGGGTGAACTCGGCGGCGGCGAGAGTTTCGGAGGCGCGGAGCAGAGCGGCGCGGGCCATGGCGGCGTCGCCTTTCTGGGGGATGAGCTCGGCGGGGTCGTAGGGGGCGAGTTCCTTGACGAAGAAGAAGTCGGCGACGGTGGAGACGTCGGCCAGCAGCTTGATGCGCTCGCGGATGAGCGGGGCGACGCGGAGCATCTGCTCCGGCGAGGCGTCGAGCGAGGCGGCACGGGCGAAGGGCAGCAGTTGCGCGGCGAGGGCGTCGATGGGCATTTCGCGCAAGTACTCGGAGTTGAGCCAGACGGCCTTGGGGTCGAACGGGTCCTGGTCGCTGAAATTGACGACGGCGTTGCTGCGGTTGACGCCATCGAGGGTGAAGGCGTCGACGAGTTCCTGGCGGGTCATTTTCTCGCGATCGTCCTTGGGAGACCAGCCGAGCAGGCAGAGGAAATTGACGTAAGTGTGCGGGAGGAAGCCGCCGTCGCGGTAGGCGGTGACGCTGACGACGGGGCCGTGTTTGCGCTTGGAGAGCTTGGAGCCGTCGGGCGCGATGAGCAGAGGGAGATGGGCGAAGCGGATGGCGGCGGCGCCGAGGGCTTCGAAGATCAGCACGTGCTTGAAGGTGTTCGAGACATGGTCCTGGCCGCGGATGATGTGGGTGATGGCGAGGTCGGCATCGTCGGCGCAGGAGGCCATGTGGTAGGTGGGCATTCCGTTGCTGCGCAGCAGCGCGAAGTCCTCGATGTCGGCGGTGGATTTGGACTGGGGGCCGTAGACGGCGTCGTCGAAGGAGACGCTGCGGCCGGACTCGCGGGGGACGCGGAAGCGAAGCACGAAGGGCTCGCCGGCGGCGGCGCGGCGGTCGCTCTCGGCCGCGCTCAGCTCGCGCATGCCAGGATTGAAAAGCCAGGGGCCGGCGGCGTGGGACTTGTCCTCGATGTCGGCGGCGGCGGGCGTGAAATCGCGGTAGGCGAGGCCTTTTTCGAAGATGACCTGAGCGGCGCGGCGGTGACGATCGAGGCGGTCGGACTGGCGGTAAAACTCGTCCCAGCCGAGGTCGAGCCAGTTGAGGCCGTCGAAGATGGAGTCGAGCGAAGTCTGGGTGTTGCGGTCGACGTCGGTGTCGTCGATGCGGAGGATCATCGTGCCGCCGTGGTGGCGGGCGAAGAGCCAGTTGAAGATGAACGTCCTCGCGCTGCCGATGTGGAGGTATCCGGTCGGCGAGGGGGCGAAACGGAGACGAAACATGAATTTTCAGGATAACAGGCGAGCTTGGACGGACCGGTGAAGCGGCGGCGATTTCGCCGCCGCGGAACGGCTAATGCATGCCGGCCTGGCCGCGGATCGAGTCAAGCAGTTTTTGCGGGTCGTAGCCTTGGCCGTCCTTGAACACGAGCGTGACTTTCGCGATGTCGGCGATGCGCTCGGCGGGGTTGCCGTCGAGCACCACCAGATCGGCCTGCTTGCCGGCGGCGATGGACCCGGTGTCGCGGTCGATGCCCAGGAAACGGGCGCCGTTGAGGGTGGCGATCTGGATGGCCTCGGTGGGCGAGAAGCCGCCCTGGACGAGGAGTATGACGTTGCGCTGATCGCCGAAGCCGGCCAGAGCGCTGCCGTTGCCTGTCGGGTCGCAGCCGGCCTGGAGCAAGCCGCCGGCCTTGACGAAGGCGCGCTCGAATTCGAGTTCGCGCCGGATGCGCAGGGCGCTGAGCTTGAGCGCGGCTTCGGGCAAACGGGCGCGGCCGGTGAGGTAATTGCGCAGAGCGTCGGGCGATAGCGCGTCGATGAAGCGCGGCTCGAGCGGCGGAGCATTCTCGAACACCGCCAGGGTGGAGGTGACCGCGACGTGGTGGCGGACCAGATCGCCGATCATCTCGCGCACAGGCGCGGATTGAACGTCGAGCTGTTCCATGTCGGCGGCCCGGGGGCCGAAGCCCGGGCAGACGTCGGGCTGTTTGCCGGGCATGAACTCGGTATCGGCGACGATGCCATGTTCGAGGTTGTCGATGCCGAGCGCCGCCGCTTCGCGGAAGCCGACCGAGCAGAGATGGCCGGTCAGCTTCAGGCCGCGGGCGTGAGCGGCGGTGAGGGCGGCTTCGAGTTCGCCCCGCGTGATGTGCATATAAGCCTTGAAGGACTGCGCGCCCACCGTGGCCCAGTATTCGACGAAGCGGCGCGCGTCGTCCGGGCTGGCGAGCTCGAGCATCTGCGGCGCGAAGCTGCCTTTGCCCTCGAGATACCCTACGGTGACGTACATCTTCGGACCGGGCATGGCGCCCGAGTCGATGAGTTTTTTCAGGTTGAGGTCGGTGTAGGGTTCGAGCGTGCCGCCGGTGCGCGCGGTGGTGACGCCGCTGGCCAGATAGAGGCGCGGGAAGCTGAAGCCCTGCTCGGTGTAAATGGGGATGCCGGCGCCGGAGGGATAGAACATGTGCTCGTGCATTCCCACGAGGCCGGGGATAACGGTGTGGTTTCGCAGGTCAAGCCGTTGGGCGTCGGGCGGGATGCGGGCTTCGCCGGCCGCGCCGATCGCCTCGATCCGGCCTTTGCGGAGGATCAGCGTCTGATCTTCCCGGGCCGGGGCGCCGGTGCCGTCGATGACGCGCACGTGTTCGAGCGCTACCGCGGGCGAATCGACGGCCAGGAACGGACGCAGGCCGGGCGTAAGCGCGGACTGAGCGAGCCCGGCGCCGGTGAGCAGGGTCGCGGCAAGCAACGGTCGAAGGAGCATGAAAGAGGGTATACCACGGGGAAGCGGGGCGCGGCTCAGAGCGGAGGGAGCGCGCGCCAGAGAGCGGCGAGCTCGGGGATGGAGAGCTGTTCGGCGCGGCGGGAGGCGGCGGGAAGGGCGTCGAGCGCTTCTTTGGGATACGGGCCGAGTAAGTTGTTACGGAGGGTTTTGCGTTTGTGGCGGAAGCAGAGCGAGGCGAAGGCGAGGAAGGCGGCCGGGTCCGGGAGCGAGGGATCGGGGGCGCGGGGGAGGAGGCGGACGACGGCCGAGTCGACTTTGGGAGGCGGGCGGAAGGCGGCGCGGGGGACGGGGAACAGGAGCGAGACGGAGGCGAAGAGCTGCGCGTGCACCGAGAGGAAGCCGTAGTCGCGCGAGCCGGCGGGCGCGGTGAGGCGCTGGGCGACTTCGAGCTGGACGAGGAAGACGGCGCGGGTGAGCAGCGGGCCGAGGGCGAGGGTTTTGTCGAGAATGGGGCTGGTGATGTAGTAAGGGAGGTTGCCGGCGACGGCGGCGGGAGCCCAGCGGGCGAGGTCGCATTTCAGCACGTCGGCGGCGACGATTTCGAGGTTAGGGCGGTGCTGGAATTTCAGGCGGAGGTAATCGGCGAGAACGGGATCGACCTCGATGGCGACGACGCGGGCGGCGCGGTCGAGCAGGTGGGCGGTGAGGGCGCCGCGGCCGGGGCCGATTTCGACGACCGTGGCGCCGGGCTCGGGGCAGGCCTCATCGGCGATGCGGGCGAGGACGGACTGGCGGATGAGGAAATGTTGGCCGAGGCGTCTACCCATGGGCCGGCGGGCGCGGGCTTCAGCCCCGGACGTCGATCCAGCTATTGCGGAAGGTGAGGCGGATGCGGCCGGACATGGGCTGGCCGAAGGAGGTAGCGGGATTGAAGGTGGTGAACAGGAGTGTGTTTTCGATGCCGCGGCGGAGGGCGTCCTTCTGCGCGCCGTCTTCGCTGACGATGGAGTAATCGACGATGCGGCCCTGGTCGTCGACGGTGAGATCGACGACGGCTTCCCCGGCGCCGAAGCCGAGCGGGGCGACGCTTTTGACCGAGACGGGAGTGGAGAGACCGGTGGGCACGTCGGGGGAGGAAGCGCCGCGGGCGAGCGAGACGGTGATGTTGGGGACGAGCATGCTGAACAGCATGACGGCCGAGCAGACGCCGCCGGCGAAGGGGACGGCGAGCGGGCGCATGACGTCGCGGAGGACGAGGCCGTGGCGGTTCCACCAGAGGCGGAAGGCGGACGAGCCGGCGGAGCGGCGGGTGAGAACAAGCTCGCGGGCGGCGAGCGACCGGAGCTTCCAGGAGAGCTCGAGCGGAGCGGCAGGGCGCGGCAGGGCGCGAAGGAGGCGGCGGACGCGGAGGTGCTGCTGGGAGCGGCGGGCGCATTCTTCGCACTCGCGGAGGTGGCGGAGAAGCTCGGCCGGGAGGGCCGTCGATGGGCCCGCGGGGCGCCGCGTGGCAGCGGCGTGGGGCTCCTGTTCCTGCATGGCACGAATTGCCGTCTTGCAATCCATAAAAATCACTCGTTCGACTTAGCGAATCCGATGGCGCCCGGCGCCCATTGCGTCCTGGGCTCCGCATCGAGGCCGGTGGTGAGGACGCGGCGGAGGGCTTCGCGGCCCCGGAGAATGCGGCTCTTCACGGTGCCCAGGCTGACATCGAGGATGGAGGCGATTTCCTCGTAGCTGAGCTCCTCGATATCGCGCAGAACAACGGCGGCGCGAAAATTGGGGTTGAGGCAGGACAGGGCCTTTTCGATGAGGGCGCGGGTCTCGCGGTCCGAGACGAGGTCGAAGGCGTTGGGGGCGGTGTCCTGCAGGACGGGGGAGCGGTCCCGGGCGTCGTCGTCGCGGTTGGGGGCGACCTCCTGGCCATGGTGGCGGCTGAACCAGCGGCGATGGTTGTAGGCCTCGTTGACGGCGATGCGATAGATCCAGGTGCGCAGGCTGCTGTGCTCGCGGAAAGAACTGATGTTGCGGAAAATTTTGAGGAAAACTTCCTGGGTGACGTCGGCGGCTTCGGTGGGGTCGCTGAGCAGGCGGGTGACAAGGCCGTAGACGGGGTGCTGGTAATGAAGGATGAGAGCTTCGTAGGCGGAGTCGTCTCCGGCGCGGAGGCCGGCGAGAAGGGCGGCGTCGTTGTATGCGCCGGAGGGGTCGGGCCCCTCGGACGAACCGGCGAGAGCCTGCAATGTCTGATCGGCCACGGATTCCGCCATGTGTTTCACTATCTGGACATGGTCCAATGACCAGCCGCCGCCTGTCAACCGATTAGACCCCGGCGGAGGGGAAAAAGTTCCCGCGCCCGGGGCCGGCACTTTCAGGATAGCGCCGGTGGGGGCGCGGTGGAATCGGGAGAATTCCGGCGGCGTCCGGAGCGGCGGCAGGGTCAACCGGGCCGGTGTGATAGAGTTGACCGCCAGAGAACGGGCAACGAGATGAGCGACCAGACCGCCGGCTCCGGAAGCGCGATACCGGATCCGCCGGGCGGCGCGCGGGCGCGCCTGACGGCGGTGGACGTGCTGCGCGGCTTGGTGATGGTGGTGATGCCGCTCGATCATACGCGCGAGTTCTTCACCAACTGGATGGGCAATCCGCTCGATCCGCAGCACACGACGTATGCGCTGTATCTGGCGCGCTGGATGACGCACATTTGCGCGCCCGTGTTCGTGTTCCTGGCCGGCACCTCGATTTTTCTTCAGCAGCGCCGCAAGAGCGGAGGCGAGCTCACCCGCCTGCTGCTCACGCGGGGGCTCTGGCTCATCTTCGTCGAGCTGACGCTGGTGCATCTGGCGTTCAACTTCCACTGGCAATGGAACGTGCAGATCCTCGAAGTGATTTGGGCGATCGGCGCTTCCATGATGATGATGGCGGCGCTGGCGCACGCGGGCGTCCGCGGGAATCTGATCCTCGGCGCGGCTCTGATCCTGGGGCACAACGCGTTCGATGGCCTGATGCCGGCGGGCAACGGACCGCTGGCCTGGCTGTGGCAGATCCTGCACGTTCCGGGCATGATCGGCGGCGCCGCCATGCAGCCGCCGATCGTCGTCGTCGCCTATCCTCTGGTGCCGTGGGTGGGCGTGATGGCGCTGGGGTACGCCTTCGGAAGCGTGCTGCTCCAGGAGAGAGGCCGGCGTCTCCGGTGGGAGGCGGGCGCGGGCGCGGCGATGCTGGCGGCATTTGTCCTGCTGCGGTGGAGCAACGTCTACGGCGATCCTCAGCCGTGGACAACGCAGGCCAACTGGCATCGCACGGTGCTGAGCTTCTTCAACGTCCTGAAGTGCCCGCCCTCGCTGCTTTTCCTGCTGGCGACGTTGGGAATTTCCGCGCTGGTGATGGCGGCCATCGAATCGGCCGAAGGACGAAGCGCGTTCCGGCGCGTGCGAGGCGTGCTGGAAGTGTACGGCCGTGTTCCGTTCTTCTTTTTCCTGCTGCACCTCACACTGGTTCACCTGCTGGCGCTGATCGTCGCCCGGGCGAGCGGCGGCGATTGGCGATGGTGGATTACGGAGTTCCCCCGCGGCGGCGTGCTCGCGGGGCACCCGCCAGGCTACGGCTATGGCCTGAAGGTGATCGGCGGCATCTGGATTTTCGTGGTCGCGCTTTGCTACCCGGCCTGCCGCTGGTATGCGGACTTAAAGAGGCGGAGCCGGAACCCTCTGCTGTCGTATCTGTGAGCCACGGCGGCGCTCGATTGGCCCTACAATCGGGGTGGAACGGAGGCGGGTATGGCGGCGGGCATCGGGCGGGAGATGAGGGGGGATGGGAACCAGGCGCCGGCGCTGGTGGATTACAACCTTTACTCGCGGGACGCGGCGCTGCGGGAAGGGCTGAGGCGCGAGGGGGCGGGGTGGGCTGAGGACCGTCTGGAGGCGTTCGGGGCGCGGCTGGGCGGCGAGGAGGCGATCCGCTGGGGGTTTGAGGCGAACACGAGCCCTCCGGTGCTGCGGGCCTGGGACCGGTTTGGCGAGCGGCGGGACGAGGTGGAGTTTCATCCGGCCTGGCACGAGCTGATGCGGCTGTCGGTCGAGCAGGGGCTGAGCGGCGGGCCGTGGAGGGAGCCGCGCGAAGGGGCGCACGTGGCGCGGGCGGCGGCGCTGTATCTGGCGGGGCAGAACGAGGCCGGCCACACCTGTCCTTTGTCGATGACATATGCGGCGATCCCGGCGCTGCGCCAGGATGCGGCGGCGGATGGGGAGTGGGAGCCGAGGCTCAAGTCGGCCGAATACGACGCCCGGTTCCGGCCGGCGGAGGGCAAGCGCGGGGCGCTGTGCGGGATGGGGATGACGGAGAGGCAGGGGGGCTCCGACGTGCGGGCCAATCGCAGCCGGGCGGAACTGATCGACGGCGGCGAATACGAGATCTGGGGCCACAAGTGGTTTTGCTCGGCGCCGATGTGCGACGTGTTTCTCGTGCTGGCGCAGACCGCGGGTGGGCTGACCTGTTTTCTGATGCCGCGCTGGAGGCCGGATGGGACCCGGAACGCGATCCGGCTGGCGCGGATCAAGGACAAGCTGGGGAACCGTTCCAACGCGTCGGCGGAAGTGGAGTTCGACGGGGCGTGGGCGCGGAGAATCGGCGGCGAGGGGCGGGGCGTGGCGACGATCATCGAGATGGTGAACCACACGCGGCTGGATTGCGTGGTGGGCTCGGCGTCTCTGATGCGGCAGGCGGCGGCGCAGGCGGCGCACCATGCGCGGCACCGTTGGGCGTTCGGGCGGCCGCTGGTGGAGCAGCCGGCGATGACCGCGGTGCTGGCGGATCTGTTCATCGAAGCGGAGGCGGCTCTGGCGCTGGGGCTGCGGGTGGCGCGGGCCTTTGACGCGCGGGAGCGGAGCGCGGGCGAGCGGGGCCTGGCGAGGCTGGGCGTGGCGGCGGCGAAATATTGGGTGACCAAGCGCGCGCCGGCCATGGTGGGCGAGGCGATGGAGTGCCTGGGCGGGAACGGATACGTGGAGGAGTGCGTGATGCCGCGGCTGTACCGGGAGGCGCCGGTGAACTCGATCTGGGAGGGGTCGGGGAGCGTGGTGGCGCTCGACGTGGTGCGCGCGGTGAAGCGGGATCCCGGCGCCGTCGAGGCGGTGATGGCCGAGGCCGCGCTGGCCCAAGGCGGCGACCGGAGGCTGGATGCGTTCCTCGCCGGGCTCAAGGAGAGACTGGGGCGGGTCAGCGAAGAAGAGGCCCGGCGCCTGGCCGAGGACCTGGCGCTGGCGCTGGCCGGCTCGCTGCTGGTGCGGCACGGGGACACGGCGGTGGCGGATGCGTTTTGCGCGACGCGGCTGGGCCGCGAGGGCGGGTGGACATGGGGGACGCTGCCCAAAGGGACGGACGCGGCGGCGATTGTGCGGCGGGGCTGGGCCGATTAACGGCTGGCTTCGAAAGCGCGGGCGAGGGCGGCGCGGGCGGGCTCGACTACGCGGACCACCGGCCCGCCCTGATAGAGCGGCGGGGGCGCCTGATCGTCCCACACGGCGCCGGCGGGGTAAACGGCGATGTGATCCCAAACGACGCTGCCCGAATCGTGCTCGCCCAGCAGGTGCGAGATCAGCCGGCCGCGGTCCCAGAACTGCGCCGCGCGCGTGTCGGGGATCCGGCGCAGGGCGCTCGTCGCGGGCGGGGAAAAGTCGGTCGGCAGAACGGGCTCCCAGACTACGAGCACGCGCAGCGGCCGGCCCGGAAACGCGGCGGCAATTTTTTCGGCTGCAGAGGCCCCCTGCAGACAGACGGTTCAAGTGGGGCTCAGAAGCAGGAGCAGGCGCACGCCGGCGCGGGCGCCGTTGAATTCGTTTTTGAACTCGGAGAGGTTGTTCGCGGTTAGGCTTTTCAGCGGCGGCTGGCCGGAAGGCGCTTCGGAGCCGCCGTAAAAATAGACCAGCGCGGCGATCGCCACGAGCGCGGTGGCGGCGGCGAGGGCGTGTTTGCGATTCATCGGCTCACCGCGCCAGCAGGCTGGCCGCGGCGTTGGCCATCACCTGGGGAAAAAAGACAGCCAGGAAGACGAAGGCCGCCGAGGCCCAGAGCAGAGCGACGCTGAAGGGGCTGGTTCGCCGGGCGCAGCGCTGGGCGGTGCGGGCCTGGTAGAAGCCGAAGGCGATGAACAGGACGGAAGCGGCCAGCAGGTAGGGCCGGGCCGCGGCGAGAAAGGCGGACCCTCCGGCCATGCCGGCCGCCATCAGGAACGGGAACACCGGGAGGCAGCAGCTCGAAGCGGCAAGCACGCTGCCGACGGCGGCCAGGCCCGCCAGCGTCGTGCCGGCCCCCGAGCGGCCGGAGGCTTCCTTCATTGCTCAGCGCCCTCCCGCTTCCCGCAGCGCCGCGCGGATCATCTCTTCCGATGGCAGCCCGTCCGGATAGCGGCGGCAGGCGTACGCGGCCTCGCCCGGAAGGCGCGCGCCGGGCTCGATGTCGGCTCCGTTGACCAGGATGGTGGGCGAGCCGGGAAAACCGAGGCGCCGCGCGCCGGCTTCGTCTTCGACTTCGATTTCGATCACCTCCGCCCGAATTCCTTCGCTCGCCAGCGCGGCTCGCAGGCGGTGCAGCGTGGGCGCGTAGTGAGGACAGCCGCCGAGATAGAGAAGCTCAACCTTCATTTGTACCTCTTTTTTGGGCCAGGGCCTCGAAGACGGGGCAGGGGCCGGCGTGCGAATCGCCGGAGGTTTTCCGCCGCCGCTCGCACTGGCGCAGGCTTTGGGCCAACTGCTTCTCCAGGGCGCGCAGCTCCCGCATCTTGCCGCGCACGCCGGCCAGGTGAGAGCGGAGAAGATCGCGCACATGAGCGCAGGTTTCGATACCGTCGCGCCCCAGAACCATCAGCTCGCGAATTTCGAGGAGCGAGAAGCCAAGCCGCTGCGCGCCGCGGATAAAACGGATGCGCTCGATGTCGGCGGCGCTGAAGAGGCGGAAGCCGCCCTCGGTGCGCTGCGCGCGGCCGAGCAGCCGCTGTTTTTCATAGAACCGTATGGCGTCGACGCTCAGGCCGGTCTGTTCGGCGGCCTTTCCGATCTGAATTCCGGCGCGGCTCATGGTTTTTCTTCGCGCTGCTTTTCCCCGCTTCATGTCCAGCCTATACCCTGGAGTCAACTCCAGAGTCAAGCCCGTCGCGCCGAAGCTGTCCGCCTCAGGCGCCGCCGCTCTGCACGAAGTCGAACGCTTCGCGGGCCAGCGGCAGCCAGTCCTCGCTTCCGGCCAGCACCACCAGCCACTCCTTCATGAGCCTGCCGTCGCGGCGCGGGTCGAAGCGCTCGCCGAGGCCGCGCTCCACCATCTCGTCCACGCGCGCTTTCGGCAGCTTGACCACGAAGCGGTCCCGGCCGAACAGGGCGAAAATTTCGCCGTTCACCTTCAGCCCGTAGGAAGCCATCATTTTTCCGGCGGTGACGGCCGGGTGCGAGGCAAAGGCCTGGGCGACGGGGGCGAATCGGGGATCGACAGAGGCGGCGGGTTTCGGCTGGACGGCCATGATACTGCTCATGATACGCGGGCCGGCCGGTTGTCCGCCGGGGGCGCGCGGGGCGGAAGAAAAGAAACTCCCGGCGGCGCGGCTAACGTCACACATTCGTGAAAATCATGGTTTTCAGGGATATGCCTAATAAGAAAAGAGGGTTAACTTCTAAAGGTATGCGTCGAACTCTATTCTTTTGCGCCACGTTGCTCGCCACCACGGCCGCCTTCGGACAAAGCAGCGACGACTTCCATAAGAACAATCTCTGGGTCGGTATCGGGCCGGCGATTCCTACCGGAAGTGCTTCGAATTACCTGCAGACGGCTCCCTTGTTCGGCTTCGGATACGACTACCGGTTTAATAAGTATTTCGGGGCGGACGCGGGATTTCAGATGGCCTTCGGGGCGGCGAACAATCAGAACGCGGTGCAGACGGACATGGGGCCGCTTCAGGGCGGCGACCACGAGTTCATGATCCCGCTGGGCGGACGCGTCTTCCTTCCGCTTCCCTTTAAGAGGGTGGAGGTATCGGTGGGCGGCGGCGCGATGTACCTGCATTATTCGGAGACGGTTCCGTCCAACGGCTACTATTCGCCCACCTGCTACACGTGCACCTCGCGCGGCGGCTGGGGCGGCTACGGAGAGGTTGTGGCGCAATACTTTCTGGACGAGAACCACAATTTCAACGTCGGGACGATGCTGCAGTTCATCAGCGGAACGACCAACGGCCCGCAGGTGGGCAACGTGCCGGCGAACAAGACCACCGACCACTGGACGAACCTGATGTTCACGTTCGGGTTCAGTTTCTAACTTCAAAGCTCCGGAGGAACAAACCGGCCCGAACCGCGTGCAGTGCGCGGGAACCGGGCCGTTTTGTCTTTGAGGCGACTGCCTCAGGAAACCGCGGAGGCAAGCGGGCGCGCGGCGACTTCCTCGTAGTAGCGCTCGTACTGGGGAATGATGAGGTTGGTGGAGAAGCGGCTCTCGGCGGTGTGGCGGGCGGCGGCGGAGACCGAGTGGTAGAGAGCGGAGTCGGACAGAAGCTGGACGACGCGGGCGGCCTGGGCAGCGGTGTCGCCGGGCGCTTCGAGGAATCCGTCGACGCCGTGGGTGACGAGCTCGGGGAGGCCGCCGACGCGTGTCGCAACGGGGGGCACTCCGCAGGCCATTGCTTCCAGCGCCGCCAGGCCGAACGATTCGAGCTCGCTCGGCAGCAGCAGGACGTGCATCGAGGGAAGCAGGCGCTCGATGTGGTCCTGTTTGCCGAGAAAATCGACGTAGGGTTCGAGGCCGAGCTCCTGGGTGAGGCGTTCGGCCGGGCCGCGCTCGGGGCCGTCGCCGACCATCATCAGCCGGGCCGGAACCTCGCGGCGGACCGCGGCCAGGATGCGGATGCAGTCCAGCACCCGTTTTACGGGGCGGAAATTGGAGAGATGGACAAGGACTTTTTCCTCGCGGCGGCGCTCGGGGGCGGGATGGTAAATGTGGCAGTTGACGAAATTGTGGATGACGCGGATGTCGCGGGTGACGTGGAAGATCTCCTCGGTGTGGCGGCGCAGGTAGTGGCTGATGGAGGTGACGCCGTCGGACTGATCGATGGAGAAGCGGGTGATGGGGAAGTAGGAGGGGTCGGCGCCGACCAGCGTGATGTCGGTGCCGTGGAGAGTGGTGATAAAGGGGAGAGAGCGTTCGGCGGCCAGCATCTGGCGGGCCAGCAGCGCGGCGATCGAGTGGGGGATGGCGTAATGGACGTGGAGGAGGTCCAGATGGTACGTGCGGGCGACCTCGGCCATGCGGGAGGCCAGGGCGAGGCAATAGGGAGGGTATTGGAACAGAGGATAGCTGGAGACCTCGACCTCGTGGTAATGGATGCGGGAGCTGCCCGGGCCCAGGCGGATCGGGTTGGCGTAGGTGATGAAGTGGACGTCGTGGCCGCGGTGGGCCAGCTCGAGCCCGAGCTCGGTGGCGACGATGCCGCTTCCGCCATAGGTGGGGTAGCAGGTGATGCCGATTTTCATGGACTTATTGGATCATGCGAAGGGGCGCGGGGGAGCGGAAAACTTTCGGGGGAGGGCACGGAGCGGGCCGGGCCGCCAGGGAATCGGGGCGGGAGCGGCGCCCGTCCGGCTGCGGTTCGTGGATGTACTAAAATGTAAATACAATATGATCACTACTGCCAATGCGCTTCGAGTGGGATGAAGAAAAGAACCGCCGCAATCTGGCGAAGCACAAGATCAGCTTTGACACGGCGAGTTTGGTCTTCGACGATCCCCGGCAGATCAGTGTTCAAGACCGCGTTGTGGAAGGAGAGGAGCGATGGCAAACGCTCGGAATGGTTTCCGGCACTCTAATCCTAGTGGCTCACGCGTGGAAGGAAGACGATGGCGAGGAGATGATTCGGATGATCTCCGCGCGGAAGGCAACCGCGCGGGAAAGGCGAGCATATGCGGAAAGCCAGAAGCACTCAGACTGATGAAATCCGCGCCCTCAAGCGGATGAGGGAGCGGGCGATTGATACGACAGACATCCCGTCCACGCTCGATTGGAGTAAAGCGGTTGTCGGGAAGTTCTACCGGCCAATTAAGAAACCCCTCACGATCCGATTAGACGCGGATGTGCTGCATTGGCTGAAGGGACAAGGAAAGGGATACCAGACTCGGATCAACGCGATTCTGCGGGCCGAGATGGAGCGGTAGGGCGCCGATGCATTCGTGGTCCGGATCAGCGATTATGGAGACTTCGCAGCCTAGCAAGATAGCTTCGTTTTTCTCGGTGGGCCCCGCGCCCGCGATGAAACAACGTACCGAATGGGCGGAGCATCATGTCGAGGAATTACTCTCAATACCTTTCGTCTCTGAGTTTGTGTGCCGGAACGTGCAGACCAGCGAAGGACGAAAACGGGAGCAGGTTGCCGACTTCTTAATCGCTCACCGCGGGGGTGGAATCCTGGTCGAACTGAAATGCCAGGAGGCTCCCGGCCAACGGACGCCTAAGAAACTCGAGCTATGGGCACGCAAGAAAGCGAAGGCGGGGTCGACTCAACTCCGGCGCGCCTTCACCCGGCGACGAGACTTTCCGATTTGGTGCGATCATCCGCGGCGCGGCCGGGTGGAGTTTCCGAACGGCCTGCCATCAGTTCAACACGCGATGGTGGCAGTGGAGGTTTCCCTGCCGGTGGACCTCCGGGCCGACGCTCGGAGTCTCCCTCTGGAGCATGATGGAGTGCCGATCACTTATCTATCGGTGAGTGACTTCTTGAACCTGGCGATTCAGTTGAGAAGCGTTCCGGAATTGACGGACTACCTGGGAGCCAGGCGTTCGCTTCCCAGCGACGACCTCAGAATGCTCGGTGACGAGGAGACATTGTTCGGCTTCTATCTCCTCAACGATGGCTCGTTCGCCGGCTGTTCCGGACGGTCGGGGGCCCGCTCAGCCATCGCAGCTCGGCAGGAACGATTGCGTGCCGCTTTACGGCGAAAGCAGGAAGCAGATCAGTACGCCGATTTTCTTGAACACGTGATGCGCGAGCTCGCCACCAGGAATCCCAAGTTTTCGGACGGCGTTCCCCCAGCGCTCCTGCAGGCATACGACCCGCCTTGCGAGAGGCGGAATTATTTGGAGATGCAGGCCGCACTCGCCGATCTACATCTCAGAGAGCGGACAGAGCTGGGCCGTGCCCTACACGGTGCGGCTGAACGTCTCATCGATAAGACCGAGGGATTCACGTTTCGAGCTGCCCGATTCGATTCGATGGCGGAGTGGGTTTATCTCGTAGGAGCGTCGAGAGGGGGCGATCGACGAGAGCTGTTGTCTCGAATGCAACTGCTGGTGGGCGGCGCCATGGCGTTCTACAACAAACCGAAGTGCGTTTTCATCGTGGATCGCCACAACAGCGGCTTTGAGGTTGCTCTGTCCCGTCCGGGCGGTGTAAGGACGCAGGCGCACGTGGAGGCGGGGGAACGTTTCTTCGGCGGTCTGAGGATCACCACTACACCCCTCCATTTTCTGCCTGACCAACGAGCTTGAGCGCTTGGAATCTAACCTTCCTCCTGCTCACGTCTTTGCGAGATTTCTCGTAGCCTCCGAACGGACACGCTGGAAATTCAGCTTCCGGACGACGCGTACGTGGGTGTCGAGTGCGGGGGTGCGTGGGGATGGCGGACGTGGTGAGGCGGCTGCGCGGCGTCGTTCAGGAGCGATATCACGAGAGCACAAATGGGGGCGATGGCAGTGGCGGCCGTTGCCTTTATCGGGGCTGAAGCTGGTGCCTTTGGACAGAGCAGGCCGGCGACGATCGCGGTCGATACTTACCCGCCGCTCGAGGCGGCGGCGTCGGAGATTGAGAAGATCTCCGGGATTCCCGTCACTCATTATGAGGACATCGGGTGCGACTATCCCGGGGATCAGCGAGACATCACGGCGGGGAATGTCACGCCGGAGCAGATCCAATTGCACGGCGCCGTGAAGGTGATCGTTCCCCGCGGCGCGACGCTGACGGCGGCGATTGCCGTGGACTCATCGACCTCACGGCCTTCGGGCCCGGAGGCCACGGAGGCAGCCCTGGAGAGAGTAAATTCCGCGTACAACACGTCGGGCACCCTTCCTGGACGCTTTCGCGTGGTTGACTCCTTCGGTGCCTTCTTTGCCCAGCCTGTCGCGCTTCGGAACGGGTCGGGTTCGGCGGTGGCGGTCCGGGCCGTGTTCTCGGAGCCGACTACGTTTCCCGAGGAGCAGCGGAGCCGGTTCGAGACGCTTCTGCTCATTCTCGCGGAGGTGGCGAAAGGGACTGGTTTGACGATCGACATCGGAATGGTTTCGGTAAACGGACTGGCGATGGCGCAGTTGGCGATCGGCGCCGATTAGGAGCCTGCGCGACAGGTCCTCGCCCGGTTACTAGACGCTTTGCTCGGATCGAGCGGGCGGCGTGCTCCCGGCTCGCCGGCGATATCCTGCCAGGTGCTTTATGACGTCCAACTTAGGTACTACATGTTCAATGTGATTGAGGTCGGCGCCGGCGGTGTTGGTTACGCACGGCAGCCGCTTCCCTCGCTATCGCCGGGGATCGGGCGGTACTCGCCGGGTACGTCGCCCGGCTCGCCGGTTCGAAGGGCTCGGCGCGGTCTCCCCCGGGACTTTCAGCGCTTAGCGGGGGCGCGGGGGACGCGAAGAACGCGGGCGGCCAGCCGGCCCTGGGCCAGGCGCACGGAAATGGAGGAGCCGGGCGGGGCGTCGGCGGGGGCTTTGACAATGGCGCCGGCGGGATTGTGGACGATGGCGTAGCCGCGGTCGAGAATCTTGAGCGGGCTGAGCTGGGATAAATGGGCGGTGAGGGTTTCGAGCGCCGAGCGGCGGCGGGCCAGCGTCACGGCGATACGGCCGGCGGAGGCGGCGCGGGCGGCGGCCAGGCGCTGGCGGAAGCGGGCGAAGCGGAGGCGGAGGTCGAGCGCGGCCAGGCGCGCGGAGGCGGCGTCCAGGCGGCGGTGGGAGAGCGTGAGGCGTGCGCGGGAGGCCTGGCGGAGGCGGAAGTCGAGCTCGTCGGCGCGCTGCTGGCGCCGCCCGAGCGAGCGGCGGAAGCCGGAAGCCGCGCGCAGCACGCCGGTTTCATGGAGGCGCCGGGCCGAGACGGCGAGCCGGTAGCGCAGCGCGCGGGCCATGGTATCGGAGGCCGCGGCGAAGCGGTTGAGCACCTGGGCGCGCGGCGGGATGACCAGCTCGGCGGCGGCCGAAGGAGTCGGCGCGCGGAGGTCGGCGGTGAAGTCGGCGATGGTGAAATCGGTCTCGTGGCCGATGGCCGAGACCACCGGAACGCTCGATGCGGCGATGGCGCGGGCCACCGATTCCTCGTTGAAGGTCCACAGGTCTTCAATCGACCCGCCGCCGCGCGCCAGGATGACAACCGACGGCCATCCGGAGCGGGAGAAATACTCGAGCCCGCGGCAGACCGAGGCGGCCGAGCCTTCGCCCTGCACCTGCGCCGGGTAAAGGCGGATGTGAAGGCCGGGAAAGCGGCGCTCCAGCACGTTGAGAATATCGCGGATGACGGCGCCGGTGGGGCTGGTGACGATGCCGATGCGCGTGGGGAAGGCCGGCAGCGGACGTTTGCGCGCGGGGTCGAAAAGGCCTTCGGCGGCCAGGCGGGCTTTCAGTTGTTCGAAGGCGAGCTGAAGGGCGCCGGCGCCGGCCGGTTCGAGCGCTTCCACCAGAAGCTGGTACTGGCCGCGGGCTTCGTAGACGTCGATGCTGCCGCGGGCGATGACGGCGAGGCCATCCTGCGGCTTGCATTTCAGCAGGCGCAGGCTCTGGCGGTAGCAGACGCACTGGAGCTGGGCGTCGCGGTCCTTGAGAGTGAAGTAGCAGTGGCCGCTCGAAGGGATGCGCACGCCGGAGATTTCCCCGGCCACGCGGATGGCGACAAACTCGCCGGCCAGAAGCTGGCGGATACGGGCGCTCAGCTCGCTTACGGTGAGCGGAGGCGCCGGAGCCGGATTCCAGTCGAGGGCGAACTGTTCCACGTCCTTCCATGGTAAGCGGAAGCGGAAGCCGAAGCGGCGGGGCGCGGATGAAAAAAATAGGCGCGCGGCGGGGCTCGGAAAGCGGGAGAATCAGGGTAGCGATGGGTTACCGGGCGCGAGCGGCGTGGCTGGTGGTGGCGGCGGCGGTAATGGCGGCCGGGACGGCGGTGGGCCAGGAGGATGGCGGACAGAGGCTGGCGCCGGGCAAGCTGCTGATTGCCGCGCCCGAGATGCAGGATCCGAACTTCGCCCAAACCGTAGTGCTGCTGGTGAAGTACGGGGATTCGGGGTCTGTGGGGATCGTGCTGAACCGCAAGACAAAGGCTCCGCTGGCGCGGGTGTTCGACCTGGCGCGCGGGGCGCCGAACGCGGCCGATCCGGTTTATGCGGGCGGTCCGGTCGAGGAAGGCGGCGTGCTGGCGCTGCTGCGGGCCCAGACCAGGCCCGAGGGCGCGGAGAAAGTGTTCGGGGACGTGTACCTGGTGAAGACGCGCGCGCTGCTGGATAAGACCGTGAAGGAAGGCAAGACGGCCGCCGAGTTTCGCGTGTATCTGGGCTACGGCGGATGGGGACCGGGCCAGTTGGAGGCCGAGCGCGACATGGGGGCGTGGCGGGTGCTGGCGGGCAAGGACGGTTTAGTGTTCGACGACGACCCGGCATCAGAGTGGGAGCGTCTGAAGGCGCTGTCGGAAACGCAGATCGCCGGGCTGCAGCGCGGGCCCGGGCGGTAGGGAAGGTGCGGCAATCTCAGGCGCGCAGGTTCAGAGGCTGGACAGCGGGCTCGGGCAGGTCGTCAAACACCAGGCGGAACTCGAGCCAGCGCCGGCGGCGGGCATCGTGCACGCGTTTCCATAAAACAACGATCGCGGCGAACACACAGAAATAGGCTACGGGGCTCGAAAGAATCGCCAGCAGCAGGGTGTGGACGGCGGCCAGCACTCCCAGCAGGCCGAACAAGGCCAGGATCATCCAGACCGGCGTGCGCACCGGGAGCGACGAGCAGGCCAGGGGCAGCTTCCGCCACGACGAGAAGAACCATTCGTAGGCGAGCAGCCCTCCGGCCGCCAACAGCGCCGCTTCGGGGAGGGCGCGCCAGCCGAGCAGGCGGACCTCCAGCGGGCCAGGAAACACCAGCATCAGAGCCGCGCCCCAGAACAGAACAAAGCGGTCGAGCGCACTCAGCCACGCTGGGCGCGCCTCGGCTTCGGTGATCTGAAAAATCCAGTTGGCCTGCAGCTCCACAGGACGGGAAAACAGTTGGCGCGCGCAGATGACCAGCAGAAGCAAAGCGAGCAGGTGATAGTAGACGAAGCCAGCCAGGACGAGGCGCGCGGGATCGGCAAGATGCCTCATGTCGAGGAGGCCGGTGAACACCACCGCGAACCCCAGGCCGCCGTACGTCATCAGGATGAGGCGGTGGGGGCCGCTGCGGGCCAGGGATTTGCTGAGGAAGGCGAGGGCGCCTTGCGGGCGCGGATCGCCTTCGAACCATGCGGGCCGGGAGCGGTCACGCCATTTGCGGACGCGCGCGGCGGCTCCTTCGGCGAGCAGAGTGCGATGCCGCCGGTAGCTGACGTGATAGGTGAGCAAGGCCAGCGCCACCGATACGGCGAGGCCCGCTTCGGCACGGTGAGCGAGCGCGCGCATGGCGGCGCCGGAGTCTCCGCAGAGCGTCTGGTGCAGCCCGAGGAACCACACCGGAGGCAGCCAGCGCGCCCATTGCGGCCGGAGCACCGCGGCGGCGGCCTGAGGCTGGATCGAGAAGCTGAGCACGAGCAGGGCGAGCATGAGGGCGGACAGCGCGCCCTGCGCGGTTGCCGAAACTCGTCCGAAGGCGCGCGGCGGGAGCAGGTTCAGCAGAACGCCCTGAAGCGCCACCAGCGCGAAGAAGAAGAACGCACCGGCGGCGGCCGAAGCGGCGGCTTGCGCCAGCACGCGCCCGCCCAGCGATGACGCGGGCGCCCAGCGGCCGGATGCCAGGAGCGGAAATCCGAACGTGGGAAGAAAGCCGGCCGCGGCCCCGGCGGCGGCGGCGATCAACACGAACGCCGCCAGTTTTGCCGCGAAGATCTGCCGCGGGTGGAGAGGCAGAGCGCCCAGCACCCGGTAATCGCGCAAGTCGGGAAACAAGAACTGCCAGCGAAGCGCTGTGAGCAGGCCGATGGCCGACATTGCGAGCGTGATCAGCCACAATTCGTCGGCGCGGACGGCTTCGAGGTAGGGACTCGGAGTGGGAAGGCCGGACAGGTAGGCGTATTTCCTCCGCATCGGCGTGACGAGAAGAAAGAACCACTGGAAGACGACGGGCGCGAGCCCGATCAGAACCGGACCAAGCTGGCCGGGCGTGATGTTGGCTTCGCTTTCGAAGAAGCGCCGCAGGAAGTGGCGCAACAGCTCGAAGCGCGGTCCGTGCGTTTGTTGCAGCCAGTTCCTCATGGGCCCTGTTCATTCCTGGCGCAGGGCGGTGACCGGGTCGACGGCCATCGCTTTCCGCGCCGGCAGATAGCTGGCTACCAGCACCAGGGACCCCAGCAGGAGCGGCGCGCCCACCAGCACCGTGGGATCCGACGTGCCGGTGCTGGTGACCGTGCCGACGCTCGAGTTCATCGAGGCGAGCAGGCGCGCGGCCGCCCAGGCGCCCAGCATGCCAAAGGCGGCGCCGGCGGCGAACAGCGCCAGCCCCTCCTTCATCACCAGTCGAACGACATCGCGATTCCGTGCGCCGACGGCGATGCGGATGCCGATTTCGCGCCGGCGCTGCGCCACCGAACACGCGGTGACCCCGGCGAGCCCGACAGAGGCCAGCAGCAGGCCGAAGACGCCGATGAGGGCGTAGGTCCAGGCGGCCACGCGCAGAGGCGCCATGAAGCGGGCGATCTGGCTTTCCATCGTGCGGGCGTCGAAGGGGACGACCTTTTCATCGATCGCCGCAATCTCGCGGCGCACGGCGGGCAGCGGCCGGGCGCCCGGCGCGGACCGCACCATGAGCGTGATCCCTTCGAGTGAGGGATGACCATATTGATAGGGCTGGAGGGGAAAATAGAGCGCCGGCTGCGGCCTTCCGATGGCCAGCCCCTCGGTCACGGCCCCGGCCACGCCCACCACGGAGAAACGCCGCAGGCCATTGCCCTCCACCGTCGGACGGTGATCGAATGCGCCGGGCAGGATCTTGGGTCCCCATCCCTCGCCGTTTCCGATCTCGACCGGCCGATCGACACTCACGTGAGCGCCCCACAACTCGCGCGCCAGGGCTTCGTTCACGATCACCGCGGTGGCGCCTTCGGCTTCGTCCTGCCTGCGGAAACCGCGGCCGAGCAGGATCGGAATGCCGGCGGTTTCGAAATAGTTGCTGCCGACGACATGTTTGATCGCTTCGAGCGAAATCGCGTATTTGCCGGCCGGAGTGGAAACGGTCACTGCGGCGCCGGGCATCGAAACGGGCACGGTTTCGGTGAGCGCGGCGGAGGCGATTGACGGCAAGGCATTCACCCTGTCGAGAAGCGTCATGAAGAACGCTTGAGCGCGGGCCGGCGGCATTCCGTCGCGCACCGGGTCGAGAGAAATCAGGGAAAGATCGCGGGGGCGGAAGCCGGCCTGAATGCCGAGCGTGGTTTGGATTCCGATGGAGAGAAGGCCGAGAACCACCAGCAGGGTGAGCGAGCAGGCGACTTGCGAAACGATCAGGATGTTGCGCAGGCTGAAGCGGCGGTGAGTGCGAAAGAACAGGTGCGCGCCTTCTTTCAAGGCGGGGGCGAGATCGGTATTGGTGGCCTGAAGGGCCGGCGCGAGGCCGCTGGCAATCCCGGTGAACAGGGACAGCGCGATGGCCAGCAGCAGGACGTGCGTGTCCGGGCGGAAGTCGAAGGCGACCGGCATGGGGAACGGCATGCGCATGCGGGAGCTCAGCGTCATGAGCCAGGACGAAGCGAGGTAGCCGATGACGCCGGCGGCGCAAGCGAGCACGGTGCTTTCGGTCAACAACTGCCGGATGAGGCGGGCGCGGCTTGCGCCGAGAGCGAGGCGGACGGCAATCTCCCTGCGCCGGCCGGCGGCGCGCGCCAGCATCATGTTGGCGACGTTGGCGCAGGCGATCAGCATCACCAGGCCGGCCATGATGCTCAGAAATGACGTGAAGAACGGAACGTCCTGCTTGCGGAGAGGGAACAGCTTGCCGCCCTCCACCAGCACTACCCGGCGTTGCTTTCGCTCCGCCCCGGTGCGCACGGTGTCGCCGTTGAGCCGCCGGGCGATGGCGTCGAGCTCGGCTTCGGCGCTGGGGACGGTGACGCCCGGCCTCAGGCGGCCGGCGATGAAGAACATCGCGGCGTCGCGCCGTTCCAGAGCATTTCCGGCCAACTCCGGAGCGGAGCCCGGGGAAACGGTGGCCGGCATCCAGAGGTCGGCCGGATACAGCAGCGGCGAGGCTCCGAGGAACTCCGGCGGGGCGACGCCGATGACCGAAGCGGGGCGGCCGTTGATGCTCAGGGCGCGGCCGATGACCGCCGGGTTGGCGCCGAGGCGATTCCTCCAGAAGCGGTCGCTCAACACTACGATTGGCGCCTCGTCTTTCGCCGCTTCGGCGGGACGGAAGAAACCGCCCAGTTGCGGGTGAACGCCGAGGGTGGAGAAATAGGACGCGCTCACCAGGTGGCCCCAGGCGCGCGCGGTGCCGCCGCCGAGGGTGACGGCGAAGGGCACCGGCGCGGCGTAGGCCAGCGTGGCGGAGAACAGGCCGCTCTGTTTTCGAAACTCGCGGTAATCGGGATAGGACACCGGCGATTGCAGGGCCACCAGTTGGCCGGGGTCGCCGACGCCCGGGACGCTGCGCAAAGCCATCCCGTTCATCTCGCTGAAGGCGCAGGTGGCGATGCAGATGCCGAGGCTCAGCGACAGCAGCGCCACCGCCGTGAAGCCGCGCGAGGAGGCGAGGCCTCGCCATCCCGAGCGCAGGTCCTGCTTCAGCTCGGCCAGATGCTCGGCGGGCACGCGAATGGCGAAATCGAGGAACAGCCGCGCCAGGCCGCCCCAGCCGCCACGGCGCCAGATCCCATCGAGTGATTCCTCGGTCGCTTGAAGCAGTTCGTCGCCGTAGACGTTCCGGAACTCATGCGGGAACGCGCCGGCCAGCGTCCGAATCAGCCGCAGACTCAGGGCAACCGGCGGCCGCGGCGCTGGCTGTGCGGGCCTGTTCTGCGGGGCACCGCCCGGAACCGCGCCTCCCCCGGAAGTCATCACGTCCAGGATCCGCCCGGCCAGGGCGTCCCCATCCTCGGCCCGGGTCAGTTGGGCGAAGACGCCTTCGAGCGAGGGCTGGCTCATCAGTTCCCGAAGCCGGTCGATCGAATCGTAGGCGGCCACCTCGCCCTGGCGCAGGATCAGAACCTGGGAGCAGACCTTCTCCACCACCTCGAGCACATGCGAGCTGTAGAGAATGATCTTTTGCTCCTTTGCCAGGGCGCGCAGCAGGCTGCGGAGCATCAGAGCCGAGCTGACGTCGAGGCCGGAAAACGGCTCGTCCAGAATCAGAACTTCGGGGTTGTGAAGCAGCGCGCTCGCCAGCAGGATTTTCTGGCGCATGCCTTTGGAGTACGACGCCAGCGGCGCGTGGCGGTCGTCCCACAGCGAGAACAGCCGGAGGAACTCGTCCATCTTCGGCTCCGCCGTCCGGCGCGGCATTCCGCGCAGGCGTCCCACCAGTTGCAGATACTCGCGGCCCGACAGGTGCGGGTAGACGTGGGCCTCTTCCGGCACGTAGCCAAGGCGCCGCTGGAACGCCGTCAAGTCTTCGCGGACGCTCCGGCCCCGGAAGTAGATCGCGCCCTCGGACGGTTCGATCATGCCGGTGAGCATTTTGATGGTTGTGCTCTTGCCTGCGCCGTTGGGGCCGAGGTAGCCGAGAATCTCCCCGGGCCGCACCGTAAAGCTGACGCCGCGGACGGCGGCGGTGTGGTTGAAGTATTTCGTTAGGGAGCGCGCTTCGAGCATTCAGCCCTCCTGGCCCATCAGAATCCGGCGGAACAGCCCCCGGCTGCTTGCGGCCGGCGCGGCGGCGCCTTCATTCCTCCGCCCTCCTCGGCTTCCAGCCCCGCCGCGAACGGATCACCCGGACCAGATCTTCCAGGCGGGCGCATTCGGCCGCCAGAACGCGCCGGCCGAGCGTTGTCATGCGGTAGTAGCGGCGGCGGGCGTCGTCCAGTCCGGCGTCGGGCCGCTTGCCGGACTCCTCGATCAGTTCTTCGTCGATGAGCCGCTTGATCGTTCCGTAAAGCGTCGGCGGCCAGAGGCGGACTTTGCCGCCGGTACGCTCGAGTACGTCGAGCATGATGCCGTAGCCGTGCTGATCCTGGCCGGCGAGGGAGAGCAGAACGTGGAGCCAGGCGGGTTTGAGAGGGAGAAAGTCGCCGGGCGGCGGGTTTTTGTTCGCGGCCATCGATTCTGATGGAAATATATACTCTTCACTACCGAGTGTCAATCGGTGAGCAGGCGGTGAGCAGGCGGTGAGCAGGCGGCGCGGTTCCCGTTGCGCGGCCCGCTGTCCTCGCGCGCGGGGCGGGAGCATTCGACCCCAAAATCCTGTCGCCGCTCAGCGCCCCCTGTCTTGGCGCGCGGGGCGGCAGCGCTAAATCCAGCCGTGGAGTTTGTACCAGACGATTTTGACGGTCTCGGAGGCCAGGTCGAGAAAGACGCGCCAGCGGTCCTGCCAGTGGAGGGCGCGTTTGCCGGCGTCGGGGAAGAAACAAGGAGCTACGTCGAGGCCGGCGCGGCGGAAGACGCGGACGGCGCGGAACAGATGGTAGTCGCTGGTGAGCAGCGTTTTCGGGCTGGGGGTGTTTTTCAGCAGTCCGGCGGCGGCGAGGGCGTTTTCCCGGGTCGAGGTCGAGGTAGTCTCGATCCGTACGGCGGCGGCGGGCACGCCCTGGCTCAGCAGGAACTGTTTCATCAGCGAGGAGACAGGGGCTTGCGGAGGGCCGCCGCAAATCAGGATCGAGGAGAAACGTCCCTGCCGCCAGAGGAGAGTGGCGTAGGTGGAGCGCCAGTAGGAGGTGACGCCAATGGCGTAGGTATCAAGCTGGTCGGCGCCGAGGACGATGAGCGTGCCTCCGCGCGGCTCGACGTAGGGCCCGGACAACAGGCGCGTCCCGACCAGTAGCGGGTAGGAGCTGAGCGTGACCACGGCCAGCAGGAGGCCGAGCAGGGCGAAGGCGCGCAGCAGGGAGCGGGCGAGCATGGGGCGATCCTTTATTACACGCGGCGCCGGGAGCGGGCGCAAGCTGCGTTTGGGGGATGGGGTACAGAAAATAAGACGGACCGCCGATGGACAGGGGGAGTGGACATGGCTCGGGTGCTAACCAAATATTTCGGATGGATGGAGATTCCGGAGGGGACCGCGCTGGAGTTTCCGGCCGGGCTGCCGGGATTCGACCAGGAGCGCAGCTTCGTCTGCGTGCGCAACGAACGTCACCTGCCGGTGTTGTTTCTGCAGAGCCTTCAGAGGCCGGAATTGTGCTTTCTGGCGGTTCCGGTACGGCACCTGGACCCGGAGTATCCGGTGGATCTGGGCGTGGAAGAGCGGCGGCTGCTGGGGCTGCGGGAGGGTGGCGGCCCGGAGGGGGAAGTGGAGACGCTGGCGCTGTTGTCGGTGCGGGAGGGGGAAGCGGCCACGGCGAACCTTCTGGCGCCGGTTGTGGTGAATCCGGCCAACCGGCGGGCCGTGCAGGCGGTGCGGCGGGACCGGCGCTATTCGAGCCGGGAGCCTCTGGTGCGGCAGGAGAAAGAAGAGCGGATATGCTCGTGATCCGGAGGCGGGCGGGCGAGAGCGTACTGGTGGGCGAGGCGATCGAGCTGGAGGTGCTGGAGGTGGGGCAGGGCCAGGTGAAGCTGGGAATCCGGGCGCCGCGGGACGTGGTGGTTCTGCGAAAGGAAGTCCGGATTGCGGCCGAGGAGAACGAAGCGGCCTCGCGCGGTGCGGGCGCCGAGTCGCTGCCGGAGATTCTCGAGGCCTTAGGGTGCGAAAGAAATTCAAGGAACCGGCCAGCCTAGCGATAAGACACGTGAAGAACGCCGGGAGGCTCAAGCGAAACGGCTGGGGCTAAGAGGCGAGGTCAACCCGGATAGGGAGGCGATCGCCGGGGCCGGGAAAGGAATTCCGGCCTGCGTTCTCAATTCAAGGAGAGAATCGTGTCGTTTTACATCAACACCAACATCGCTTCGCTGCAGTCTCAGTACTACCTGCAGCAAACCAGCAACTTCCAGACCCAGACCATCGCCCAGGTTACCAGCGGCCTGCGCATTGTGCAGAGCGGCAATGACGCCGCCGGTCTGGCCATTGCCAACGGCTACCGGTCCAACGAAGCCGTGCTCACGCAGGGCATCATGAACGCCAACGACGGTCTGAGCCAGTTGCAGATCGTGGACGGCGGCATGAGCAACATCAGCCAGCTTCTGGACCAGGCTCGTACGCTGGCCACCCAGTCGGCTTCGGGGACGTTCACCGGAGACCGTACGGTGCTGAACCAGCAGTTCCAGGGCGTGCTGCAGGAAATCAACCGCCAGGCGCAGTCCATCGGGCTGAACATCGGCGGCAACTTCGCGCAGAATCTCCAGGTCTTCATCGGCGGCGGCACGGCCAGCAACGGGATCAGCGCGGTGCAGAACGGCAGCGTCGGGGTCAATCTGAGCAACGCCACCGTGGACTCCAAGAGCCTCGGCTTGCAGGGCGTGCAGGCGATCGGCGTGGCGGGAACCGACATCGGGACCGGTTCGGCCAACAGCAGCGTGTCGGCGATTCTGAACAACGCGGCCAACACCTCGACCGAAGCCAATGCCGGTTTCACGACGTTCAACTTTTACGGCCCGGGATTCTCGAGCACCAGCAGCCCGCTGCAGGTTTCCGTAAACCTGGCCGGCGTTGCCGATCCGAACTCGCTCGTTACGGCGATCAACGCCGCCATCCAATCCGCGGCCAACTCAGGCAGCCAGGCGGCGACGGCGTTCAAGAACGCCAACATCACCGCCGGGCTGAACGTGGACGCCAACGGCAAGACGCAGTTGACCTTCTCTTCGAGCAACTCGGCGTTTTCGGTGCAGGCCGGCGATGCGGTTTCCAACGCCTTCATGGGCAACATCCAGGCGGGCACCTCCGCCAGCGCCGGATCGCAGGCAGTGAGCACGGGCCTGGTGACCGCCAACGGCGGCACCGCCGAAACGGGCGTCGCTTTGACGGTAAACGGCATCACCACAGCCGGCTTCACGATCGCGGCCAACGCGACGGTGGCCAACATCGTCTCCGACGTCAACACCGCGCTCCAGGCCACCACGGGTCTGGCCGGCTATACGGCTTCGCTCAACAGCACCGGGCACATGGTAATCACCGGTCCCACGGTTGCCAGCTTCAACGTCAACCCGGCCGCCACCGACACCGGGAACCTGATGGGCTTCACCGCGAGCACGAACACGGCCTCCAATCCGGTGAGCAATACGTTCCTTTCGCAGGGCGCCAACGAGAGCGTCAACGCGACCGGAACCGACGTCTACAACTTCACCGCGCTAAGCGGCACCAACCAGCAGACGCTGAACATCACCGCGCAGTCGCCGGGCGGCAGCCCGACTTCGCTGGCGGTGAACCTGACGGCCACCAACGCGGCGACTCTCGGCGCGGCAGTGTCGGCGATCAACACCGCCCTGCAGCAGTCCAACAACCCGACCCTGCAGAGCATGGTCGCTGTCGAGCAGGTGGACAGTGCGGGCACGGCAACCGGCGTGCGGTTCCTCAGCTCGGCGGCAACCTTCTCGATCAGCTTGGGCTCGACCGGAGCAACACCGCAGGGCCTGACCGACAACTCCAGCGGTTCCGCGGTGCAAGGCGAGGTGAACTCGTCCTCCGTGCTGGGCACCGGAAGCACAGTGAGCATCGCCAACGTGAGCTCGGCTCAGGCGGCGGTGAACGCGCTGGGCAACTCGGTGACCTTGCTGGGCCGCGCCCAGGCCGCTGTCGGCCAGGGTGAGAACGAGCTCAACTACGCCTCCAACCTCGCGCAATCTCAGTTGACCAACTTCTCGGCCGCCGAAGCGCGCATCCGCGACGCTGACCTGGCCCAGGCCTCGGCCAACCTGACCAAGGCTCAGATCCAGCTCCAGGCCGGCGTTGCTGCTCTCGCGCAAGCGAATTCGGCGCCGCAGGCAGTCCTCGCGCTCCTGAAGTAGTTGGGGCGAGGGCTCGGAAAGCGGAATCGGCGCTACCGGGCGGACGTTAAACCATTGGGCCGTAAGGTCTTAGGTGGTTTTTGGGCGGCCGGGAGAGGGTCCAAAAGGGCCCTTTCCGGCCGCTTTTTGGCGTCTTTATGCACGAAATGGGGCCGGAAACCGTCACTAAGCATGTGGGGCGAATTGCGTCTGGGCTCATTTTCTCGATGCTGGTGGTGTGGCCGCTGGGGGCGGCGGGGGGCGACGCGGACCTGACGAGGCTGCTGAAGGGGATTGAGCAGCGGTATAACGGGGCCAAGTCGCTACGGGTGGAGTTCACCGAGAGCTACAGCGTGCAGGGGAGGCCGAGGCAGAGCGAGGCGGGGACGCTGACGCTGCGCAAGCCGGGGCGGATGCGCTGGGAATACCGGAATCCTTCCGGTAAGTTATTCATTTCAGACGGGAAACAGGTTTACTTGTACACGCCGCAGGATCACCGGGTGGAGCGGATGAAGCTGAAGGACAGCGAAGACTACCGCGCGCCGCTGGCGTTTCTGCTGGGGAAGCTGGACTTTTCGCGGGATTTTCAGGATTTTCAGTGGAAGGCGGAGGGGTCCGATTACCACCTGACGGCGAAGGCGAAGAGCCAGCAGGCGCCGTACGAGAAGATCGAGATGCTGGCGAAGCCGGATTACGAGATCCGGCGGCTGGTGGTGACGGGGCAGGACCAGTCGGTGCTGACGTTCGATTTCGAGGGCGAGAAGCTGAATCCGCCGGTGGACAATGCGATGTTCCGGTTTCAGATGCCGGCGGGGGCGACGTTCGCCGATGAACAGGGCGGGGACTGAGCATGGCGGAGTGGACGCTGAAGTACGCCGATCCGCAGGGACAGATCCACCAGCAGGTGGCGGTGGGGTCGGAAAAGGAAGTCCGGGAACGGTTTGCGCAGCAGGGGTATCTGATTTACTCGATCCAGCCGAAGGGGAAGGCGGCGGGGATCGGGGGGCGGATCGGGGGAGAGCGGAAGAAGCTGAACCTGGAGAAGTTTCTGATCTTCAACCAGCAGTTTGTGACGCTGGTGAAGGCGGGGCTGCCGATTCTGAAGTCGCTCGATCTGCTGGCGGACCGGTTGACGGACCCGAAGCTGGGGGTGTACATCCGGGTGGTGCGGGACCAGGTGCGTGGGGGGGCGCTGCTATCGGACGCCTTCGATGAGCAGGGCGTGTTTCCGCCGATATATGTGACGTCGGTGCTGGCGGGGGAGCGGAGCGGATCGCTGGCCGAGGTGCTGGACCGGTACATCGCCTACCAGAGAATGTCGCTGGCGGTGCGGAAGAAACTGCTGCTGTCGCTGGTATATCCGACGCTGCTGATCACGCTGGTGATCTGTCTGATGGTGTTTCTGATCACGTATGTGGTGCCGAGTTTTTCCGAGCTTTATCACAGCATGTCGGCGCAACTGCCGGTGATCACGCAGGTGCTGATTGCGGTGGGGACGACGGCGCGGGGGTATGTGCTGACAGGGCTGGTGGGGCTGGTGGTGGCGGTGTTCGTGTTCCGGTGGTGGGCGCGGACGGGGAGCGGGCGGGAGTGGGTGGAGAGGGCGCGGATGAGGATGCCGCTGGCCGGGGAGATCTGGACGAAGTACGAAGTGGCGCAGTTTTCGCGGATTCTGAGCACGCTGATGGTGGGAGGGATTCCGCTGCTGCAGGCGCTGGACACGGCGGCGAGCTCATTGGGGACGTCGCTGATGAGGAAGGCGCTGGGGAGCGCGGCGCAGTCGGTGAAAGAGGGCAGGCCGCTGTCGGGTTCGTTGGCGTCGACGGGGATATTTCCGGGGCTGGCGGTGGACATGATGGAGGTGGGGGAGTCGACCGGGGCGCTGCCGCAGATGCTGTCGAGCGTGGCGGAGTTTTTCGAGGAAGACGTGAGCACGCGGTTGACGGCGGCGCTGTCGCTGATCGAGCCGGCGATCATGATTTTCATGGGGATCTTTGTGACATTCGTGCTGGTGGCGCTGTATTTGCCGATTTTTTCGCTGGCCGATTCGCTGAGGTAGATGAGATGGAGACGATGGCGCGAGAGGCGACGGGAGGGGGAGCGGCCGGGAGGGGGGCCGGGGCTTTGGGGAAGTCGCGGGGCGGAGAGGTGGCCGGGGCCGAGGCGGGGCGCGCTGTGGG
>DAIDHC010000123.1 GCA_027452065.1 Bryobacterales bacterium | reverse complement strand
GCCCGCATCCATCACGGCAACAGGCCCGTAACAGGCCTTCGGTTCGACAATACCCAAAAAGCCGCTCTAAAATCAGCCCCGATCCCACCGGAGACTGGCCGGCTGGCTGCCTCTGGTCCCTGTGTGAGAAATCGCGGCTAGGATCTGCCGTTTACCCGTGATAACACAGAATGCGGGCGATGTTCTACTTTTGTTCGCCTTGGATGGGAGGGGTTTTCCATAGATCGCGCCGCCAGCGCGTAGAGCCTGACAGTGCCCACTCATGGAGAGAATTTCAATTTTGCGAGATCATAGCAGTGTATGCCGTCTCGCCGAATACCCGTCAGACGCCCGAAACGCCGGGTCCCACCGGCGATGCGGCGTCAAAAGCCTCGCGCACACCTGCTGATCATAGAGTGCGATTCCCGCAAGCTTACAGCGGACGGGCTCAATCTCGGTAGCGCCTTCGGCCAGCTCGCCAAAACCGTATTTCCCGGAAAAAACATCGCCGTGGTCCAGACTTCGACAGAGCAGCAGCTGCAGGAAGACCTGGCCGAGGTGTTCCAGAAGTTCGGCCGGTTCCGGTCTATTCTCCTCGTCGGCCACAGTAACGAGACCGGCCTTGTTCTTACCGGAGACGGGTTGCGCAGTTGGGATGTCGTCGGCAACTGGCTCAAAGTTTTCGATCCGGAATTCTGCTTTCTCGCGGCTTGCCGTGCCGGTAATTCCGGAGCGGTGCGCAATCTCTTCAAGCCGGTTCCGTCCCTTCGGCAGATCTACGCGTCACCCTCCGCGCTCTATAAGAACCAGGTCACGCCGCTGGCGCTTCTCATCGGGATGTTGCTCAAGGACGGCAGGATCGACGAGGACCAGTCTGGCGCCCTGCGCCTTGCCAATTACGCTCTCACCGGGGGCCAGCTCTACCGCTGGAGGCGCGCTGACACCGGCCCTGGTGAGGAAATAAAAGCCACGATCCTCGACACCGTCGCGTCCTTGCTTGACCGGGGGGCATGGGATCTTTTGGAAAATCTTTTTCCCGGCACGCGACCACCGCATTACACGACAGGGGCGACTGCCTGAAGGAATGAAGGCCGAGTAAGCCATTGAGGCGTGCATTGGCGAGTATGCAAGGCGAGTAAGCATCAAGGCCTGCATCGAGCCGCGCATCCCTGCGGCTATGGACATCGTTCTAGGACCGCTGCATCTCCCCCGAAACCCTGTCGTTCCCACTAACCGTGTGTTACCTTCCTGCGCCGACCGAACTAAAGTCTTAACACTCGAAAAGGCGAAGGATGATCCCGGAAAATGTTTTACGCGAGCTAATACCCCGAGTCGCTGCCTGGGCGCAGCGGCAGGAACACTTCATCCTGAATCACAGCAATGCCCTCGCTCTGAATGAATTCGGGCTCGGTCTTGCCCGTCGCGCCGGAGTAATACGCCCTGAGGCGGTACGAATTTTGCCTGTGCCCAAAATTCTGCATCCTGAAGAGGATGACCTTCGGCAGGCCTCCCTCGAATTCGGGGTCATCACGCCCGCCACAATTGGCTTAACTCTCGGCCATGGAATCTACGTACGCCAGGACTGCCAGCAACAGGGAAAGCTCATTGCACACGAACTCAAGCACGTCGCTCAGTATGAACAGTATGGAGGCTTCATTGGCTTCTTGCAGCAGTACCTTGTCGAAGTGAATAATCACGGCTACCCAGTTGCTCCGATGGAGCGTGAAGCCGTCGCTTTCTCAGAGAGTGAATTTCCAGCCTGACAACTGTTGGTAATGGCGGTGATGCTGCGGCCGCAGCGGGGAACGGCCGACTAGCTTAGCTAGCTAGAGAATCTCGAACCTGTCGGGATGCACCCCGTACACCTTTTCGAAGTGGGTATCGGCGAAGTCCTTCATCACTTCCGGCGTTCCCTTCGAGGACAGCCAGCGATAGTCATATTCGAACTTTCCCGGCATCGCGATCCATTGGCGTGTAAGGTTATACGTCACGTTCATTGCGTAGAAGGCGTCGAAACTTCGTTGAACGGCGGTTTCGTCCTTGCCCTCCATGAGGCGAGGATAGATGCCAGTGTCGTCGGGCTCAAATAAGAATCGTCAACGCGATTAATGATGCCTTCCGTCAGATAAAACTAGTGCTTGCGGAAGCCACACGCGCCACCGCATTGCTGGACCGTCTGGAGCAGGCGACTCTCGCCAAGACATTCCGCGCTGAGTTGCTCCGTGATGGCAAGAGAGGTCCTCCCGACCGCGAAGATCAGCGACCACGACGGGCGGCGGTTCAGTAGACAGGGCATCCGTGATTATCTGGCTGCGCTGTGAGCGCACGTTTCAGCGTGCCCAACCCTGACTTTCACTTCGCCTTCCGAGCGGCGCGGACAGGACGAGGTCTGTTTACGCCTTCGGCTTGCCCTTCGGGCTCGCCGCGCCATCCGCTTCCGTCTGCTTGTGATGGCTCCGTCTCGGCTTGCCGTCCCGCAATTTGTAGCCGAGCTTCGCCAGCTTTTCGTCGAAGGCCTTCATCGCCTCGGCTCGCTGATGGAGGAGATCGTCGATCAGGGCCTGCTTGCGGTCCTCGACCGCCCTCTGTTCCAGAAGGAACTTTTCGACGGCGTCGGCTGGCTTTTCTTCCGGCATGGGTGAAGCCCCCATTTTACGCCAATCACGAGGACGAACGGAGCCGGGCAAACGGGTATCCCTGTCCCGGGCGCTGCGTAGAACGCATGCCCTTTATTGCAATGCTTCTGCCGCTTCAATTTCTTTCGGCGGCTCGACAGTAGGGAAAAAACCGTAACGACCGCTGTGCGGGTTTCTGCTGAACATCGTCACTTGCGGCCTTGCCGCAATCGCTGCCGGGGGATCGCTGTTTTCGACGATGATGACCTGGCGATCGGCCCCGAGTGCCGCAAGGTAATCGTAGAACTGTACGTTGAGATCGGTCCCGGTGAGGTCGTCTTCCAAACCTTCAGGCTCGCGGTATGCGCGCAGCGGCGTATCAAGAATCACAAAACTGGGATGTGGCGTTTGCCGGGCCTTGCAGAATTGAAGGAGGCCAATAGTAAATGCGGCATGGGTGATGGCGCGCAAGCCCTTGCCCCGCGCAGTGCGCAGTTTACCGGCGATGACAAGATCGCGCCGCTTGGCGTCGAAAAACACGCGGTCCGCTTCCGGGAAGTGCCAGGCCTTCAGGACGGTTTCCACTTGCAACGCAAAGGCTTCCGCAATCGCCGACGAGACGTCGCCTTCCGATACGGCCGCGTCCTTCGGTTCGTCTGAGCTGTTTTCGATCTTGAGGCGACGGTCTTCCGTATCCTTAATGGAGCGGTAGATCGCAAGCGCTTCCCTGACTTCGCCGCGTTTGTCGGCGAGCCCCGCATAGTTCGCGCGCAATCGCGTCAGTTGGGGCGAAACCATTTGCTCGATGTCCGCCGACACCGAACGGACTTCATCCTCGACCTTGGGCAATCGCCGGTCGAAGCTGACACCCTCGCGGCGAAGGTTTGTAACGGTGTCCGCCAACTCCGTGCGCAGCAACTCGATTTTCGCGATTTCGCTACGGGCGGCTGCAACCACGGCTTCCACATTCCCATCGCAGTCCGCATCCCGCCGATGGGCCGCGGGCTCGGCGCCGCACAACGGGCACGGCGCTTGGCCAAGAACTTCGAAGAGCGTGCCTCCCTCCTCAAGACCGCGCAACCTGCTCATGTCCGAGACGTAGTGCCGATCCAGGAGGTCGAACCGTTCAAGCAGAGCATCGATCTCAGCCCGCCGGTCCTTTCCCTCTTCAAGTCTTTTCCTGAGTTCGCGACGCCGGTCCATGAGCCCCCGGTATTGCGCATCCGTCGTGGCTAATTGATCACTATGCTGGGAAAGCGTCTTTTCAAGGCGCTGAAGCTGATTTTCCAGGTCATCCGGGTCCCGTGTCAGCTCCGAGAGCCTATCCCGATGCTCGTCCAACATCTGGTCTAGAAGTTCCAATTGCGCTTCACGCGACTGCTCCTCCGGGCCTTTCGGCTTGTTCGCAACGAGCGCCGAGTCGTCGACGCCCGTCAACAGAAGTTTGAACGTCGCGAAGTTCGGCGTGTCCGCCGTCGGATTGCCGTCCGATAATGGCGATCGCTGGGAAATGATCTCCGTTTCGTTGACGATCAGGAGCCTCGCCAGGTTCCTGAAGCTCAGGCTGTTCGTCTCCCCCAGCTTGTTCTTCCGCACGCGCTTTCCGTCAAGAGCGCACTTCTGCAGAAGAAACATGGAAAGGTTGTTCGCGTTCTTTTCATTGTGAATATCGGCGAGCTCAACGACCTCGGCGCCGTCCGCAGGTACGGAGAAATGCAACCCGGCATAAGAGCGGAAAGCACCGCCGTCCACGCTGCGAAGCAGCGTGAACTGCTCGCCCGCCAGGGTCTCCAACCCGAGGAGAATGCGGTCGTACCCGATCCGTTCAGGTATATCGCGCAATGGAGGCTTGCCGCCCAGCATGAAGTCGACAGCTTCCACGACAAATGACTTGCCTGTATCCGACGCCCCGTAAATGACGTTCAGTCCCGGACCGAATTCCAGCGAGGCCGGCGGACGGTTCGGACCGAGAAAAACGAGATGACGCAGCCGCAGTCCAAGTTGAGCCGTCATTCCGCCCCCAGACTTCGCTCAGCTGCCTGAAACTCCTCAACCCAGTGGTCGAAAAATCGCCGCATTACAGCGCGGAACTGCTGTTCGTCCCGATCGCCCAGGTTCTCGACCAGCCAGATAGCCCGATCCCTGAGCGCCACGAGATATTCGGACGCAAGCGATGACAAGAACGGAGCCGCGTTCTCACCGGCCCGATAGCGTATCCCGCTGTCGCCAAACTCGCGCTCGACGAGCTCTCGCGTCATCATCAGCAGCAGTGCTTGCTCCACGAGCTTGCGCCGGACAAGCAGCTCGGCAGATTGAAGGGGCGCAGGCGGGTGAAGGCTCGACGGCCCGTCGATGTCGCCCGTGTGCACCAGAAGGTAATCGAACGCGACAAGCCGCTGAAGATCGAACCAACGAGGATGCGCGGCGCCCAAGATGGCGACGGCGCGCAACCCCGCTTCGAGCGGGCCGTTGAACGTGGCGGGCTTGCGCCCGCTCGTTGCTACGACTTCATCCATAGCAATCGGTCCTCGTTCGCGAGCTGGTGGCAAATACCGTCCCTGTCCTTCGGCTTGGCGCATGATAGCAGCGCATTTGAAGTCAGGTGCAGCGATCGCGCCGCTTTTGTCACTTCGACGACGCGCGTATACCCGTCGTCATGCTCCTCGTCGCACACGTCGATCACGCCCGAATGAATGTCCTCCTGCAGCGCTTCGAACGTCCCCGCGGGAACAGTATCCCGCGCGAACACGCGCAGGGATTCGGCATGATAAAAAGCCTCTCGTTGGCGGTGGAAATGCCCGCTCAGCTTCGGCCACTCCTTAAGCGCATCGAGATCCGGAACCGGCTTTTGGGTGTGATCCGCATAAGCTCCTAACAACTGTTCAATGTAGCGACTTTCCTTCGCCTCGATATCGGCGGGCGGTTTTTCGCTTTCCGGCCGCACCGGGAGACCGCCGCCGAAGCGCACCGCATGGAGGGGGCACTGCCGATGATCCTCTACGACCTCAAGCGCCGTCTTGGCGTCGAAGATCGAGAAATCGAACGCCTCGACGTACTTCCTGAAGTCACCCTCCATCTTAATCTCCTGTTTCAGGGTGATTTGGTCCTTCACGTGTTTGTCCCAGTTCTCGATGAGCGCGGCTTTCAGCTTCGCTGCGTCTGCTAGATAACCCGCGAGCGTCGTACCCGCGCCATACGGCGCCACGAAATAATATCTGCGCGGTGGCTTGTACTCCTTATTGAAGCTGTACCAAAGAATTTTCCCAATTTCCGGCCATGCGTCGGTGGGGCGGAGGGCATGATCGTAATGCTTGCATTGGAAGTTGTCCCACACGCCCTGAAGTTTCTGCGCGTCCGCAAATCCCGCGATATCGATGCCACGGTCGCCAGCTCCAGTGAAGCGCTGAACCTTCAGATATTCCTTTTTCAGACAGTAATGCGCCCATTCGTGAATGAAAGCCTCCCATTCCGCCGGGGCGTAAAGAAGAATGCGCTGCTGTGGCGGAATGGCAGGGCCATGCAGCACTTGGTCGGCCGTGGCCGAACCGGTCGCCAGTGGCTCCGCCACATCCTCGAAGTCATCGAACTTCAATTCAGCCTGTTGCTCCATTTAGGCCGCCAAAGACACACTCGCGTGAGCGACGGTCAAGCCATCGTTTCGCTTCCATTGCCAGATAACGACAGACTGCCAGCCATCCCGCTCGTTTGCACCAAGATTCTTTCGGTTCAGCGCTCGACCCGCCCCAGCCGCACCTTGCATCTGAACCCCGAAGCGGGTCTCCCGATTGTTATGGCAAATCTGAAACCCGCCGCGCATGATGGTTACCCTTCGAGAAGTCCAAACGATTCAGGTGGTCCCTCCTATTAAAACAAAGATCCACAGAATGTTTTGGGGGCGAATGCGGCTGGCGCGTCACCGCGCTCTACTCGGCTACGGCCTCACCGAGCCCCGCTTAACTATCGTTCCGCGCAAAGCGGCGGCGCGGGTATCGGCCTATGCGGGTAACGATCCCATTTCGCAACGTCTGATAGTTTCGGCGTCTATGGAGTTTTCGTTGTTGATGACTTTGGTGTGGATGGTGCGTTAGCAGCCGTCCAGGCCTCGATCAAGGCGAGCAACTCGCCCACGGCGGCGAGGGCGTCTTGGTACGCGACCGTCCGCGCATCATGGGTACCGCGGGCGTCATGCTTCAGCCCGTTGACCTGGTCGTGGACCATATCGAGCTTGTCACTCGTCCACTGGGGGAAAAGTGATTTTGCCGCCTTCCGAAGCTTCGGAACCGCATCACTTTTATTAGTGATGGTTTTCAGGAGGCGGTGTTGGACAGCCGCGGTGCGAAAGAGTGCATTGTTGAAATAAAACCCGGCAATCCACTTCCCGTCAGTGCGAAGCTTTCCAGCAGCGATTTTCTTGGCGCGTTTCTCCACGGCGTCAATCTCGATCCGGCCGGTCCGGTCAGGTCGCCCGGATGGGGCGGGTTTTTCATCGGCTTCTTTCCTCTCCCTCGTCGTAATCGGCGAGCGCGGTGATCCCTTCATGGTGAGTGCGGCCGGGCTGCACCTCACTGTCTTTCTCCTTTATGTACGGTAGCACCGTACACGGTCAGGCCTTCCTCCATCGAAAATCCAAAGACCCCTGAAGCAAGTTGTCTCGGGCGAATCGGCTTACGCCGACCGCGCTCTATTGCGCGGGAGCGCAACCGAGCCTCCGCAGTATTGATCGCCGCAACGCGGCCGGGCGGAGTCTCGGCCCGTTCGGGTAACGATCGCCTTCCGCGGGAGGGACCCATGGTCCCTCAAAAAAGTCCATGAAAAAGCGCGCAAGATGCGTTGCTTTTTTGGCGGGCCGACGCTCCGGCGTCGTCCAAAAAAGGCAGACGATCTTTCGCGCTTGTTTCCTGAAAGACGACTTTTTTTTCACCCCCTTCTAAAGGCGGCCCCCATGGGTTGCATGCGCGCCATGCAACCCGTTTTCAAGGAGAAAACCGCCCATGACCGACCTGAAAAAAGACGTCTATACCCGCGTCACCGATCGTATTATTGCCGACCTCGAAAAGGGCGTTCGCTCGTGGCTCAAGCCTTGGAGCGCCGCGCACCCGGCCGGGAGCGTCAGCCGTCCGCTTCGCCACAACGGGACGCCTTATCGCGGCATGAATGTCGTTTTGCTTTGGGGCGAGGCGATGGAGAAAGGTTATTCCGCGCCGCTCTGGATGACTTACAAACAGGCGCTGGAATTGGGCGGGCAGGTTCGCAAAGGCGAACACGGTTCGCTTGTCGTCTATGCCAACAGCTTTACGCGCACGGAGACGAACGAGCGCGGCGAGGACACCGAGCGCGAAATCCCGTTCCTCAAGGGCTACACCGTTTTTTGCGTCGAACAAATCGACGGCTTGCCCGCGCATTACTACCCGCAGCCTCTCAGCCCGCTGCCGCTTTCCCAGCGCATCGAGAGCGCGGACAGGTTCCTCAACGGAACCGGCGCGCAAATCAGGTACGGCGGTGACAGCGCCTATTATGCGCCGGGGCCGGATATCGTGCAGATGCCGCCGTTCGAAAGGTTCAGGGACAAGGAAAGTTTTTACTCGGTTGCCTGCCATGAGGTTGTTCACTGGAGCGGCCACAAGAGCCGCCTTGACCGCAGTTTCAATGCCAAGCGCTTTGGCGACAGCGGCTATGCGCGGGAGGAACTGGTTGCGGAACTAGGCGCGGCGTTCCTTTGCGCGGACCTCGGCATCACGCCGGAAATCCGGGAGGACCATGCCGCCTATCTCGGCCACTGGCTCGCCGTGCTGCGCGAGGACAAACGCGCCATTTTCAGCGCAGCAGCACACGCGCAACGCGCCGCCGACTTCTTGCACGGACTGCAAAAGCCGCAAACCGAAGCGGTAGCGGCCTGACTTCCCGCCGCGTTTCAGAACCCAACCGAAGGAGCAACCGCCATGAATGCCACCGCCATAAAACCCGCCGCCGTCCCGCGCTTTTTGCCCGGCGCGACCGTTGCCACGCCCGGCGCACTCGAAGCTTGCGGCCTTGATTACATGCTCCGCTGCCTTGCGCGGCATGTGCGCGGCGATTGGGGCTGTGTCTGCGCCGAGGACGCCGAAACCAACAATGACGCGGTTTCGGACGGCGACCGCATCCTTTCCGCTTACCCGATTGATCCCGCCAAGCCTTCGCAAGGCTTCGGGATAAATACGCTGTGGATCATCACCGAGGCAGACCGCAGCGTCACGACCTTCCTGCTGCCGGAAGAATACTGAACCCTCAACCCCAAGGAGTACCGAACCATGACGACAGACACCATCGTTAATATCCCGCTCAACAAGCTTGTGCTGTTCGACGGCAATGTGAGAAAGACGCACGACCCGAAGTCGCTCGACGAACTCGCCGCCAGCATCAAGGCGCACGGGCTCAAGCAAAACCTCGTGACGATCCCGCAGGGCAAGAAATTCGCCGTTGTCGCGGGAGGCCGCCGCCTTCGGGCGTTCTGGCAACTGGCTGAATCCGGAGATATCAAGGCGACCCATCCCGTTCCGTGCAAGGTCGAGGGCGGCGACATCGACCCGACCGAAATCTCCCTGCTCGAAAACGTGCTGCGCGAAGACATGCACCCCGCCGACGAATTCGAGGCGTTCCGCGATCTTGTGGACAAGGGCGTACCCGTTACCGATATCGCCGCCCGCTTCGGCGTCAGCGATACCGTGGTGCTGCAGCGCCTGAAGCTCGCCCGCGTCAGCGGCAAGGTGCTGAAGGCCTACCGCGAGGACCGCCTCACCTTGCAACAGGTGATGGCCTTCGCCGTCTCGGACGATCACGCCGCGCAAGACCACGTCCTGGAAAACCTGCGCCCGCATGACCGGGACCCCGGCACGATCAGGGACGCGCTCACGGAAAACGAGATTGCCGCGAGCGACCGCCGCGTCAGGTTCGTTACGCTCGCGGCCTATAAGAAGGCCGGAGGCGCAACGCGCCGCGACCTGTTCAGCGAGGGCGAGGACAGCGAGTTTATTCTCGACGCCGCGCTGCTCGAACGGCTGGTGACTGAGAAGCTTCAACGCGCCGCGAAGCCGCTCACGAAGGAGGGCTGGAAATGGGTGGAGGCCCGCCCCTCGCTCGATTACGACGAGAAGGCGCAGCTTCGCCGCATCCACGCCGAGCGGGGACCGCTGCCCCCGAAACTCGCCCGCGAAGCCGAGGCGCTGGAAGAGGAACTGCAAACGCTGCGCGGCGATTGGGAGGACGACGAGAAGACCGACCGCCTCGACGAGATCGAGGATCGGCTCGAAGCCATCGAGAAGAAGCGCGGCGGCGACAGATGGACGCCGGAACAGCTTGGGATGGCCGGCGCTATCGTCACCATCGGAAACGATGGCAAGCTGTATATCGAGCGCGGGCTGGTGCGCCCGGAGGACTGGCCCGCCAAGAAAAAACCGGACGGCGCATCGGGCAAGACGGCCAACGGCAACGCCGAAGGCGAGGGCGAAGCCGATCAATCCCCCGGCTTGTCTGCCGCGCTCATCGAAAGCCTGACCGCGCAAAGGTCGGCGGCGATAGCCTCCGAGTTGCAGCAACGCCCCGATATCGCGCTGGCCGCGCTCGCGCATGCTTTCGCGTCCTGCATAGTGCTGGACGGCTTCCGGGACGACAACAGCCTGCAAATCGCGGCAACGCCGCAATCGCTGCGCCGCGTCGAAGGCTCGAAGGCTTTCACGGCCATGGAGCAGGCCCGCGAGAAGTGGAGCAAACTGCTTTCCCGCGAGGGCGACTTGTGGAAGTGGTGCCTTGGGCAAAAGCAGAGCGTATTGCTCGAACTGCTCGCCTTCTGCGCGGCGACCACCGTCAACGCCGTGCGGCTCAAGAGCGACAGGCCGGACGCCGACAGGCTGCAAGACGCGGACCGGCTGGCGGCGGCGCTCGGGCTCGACATGAAGGCATGGTTCACGCCGGACGCCGCGAACTACTTCAGCCGCGTGAGCAAACCGCAAATTCTCGACGCGATCCGCGAGGCCAAGCAGCAGCCGCCCGCGCCCGCGTGGGAGAAGCTCAAGAAGGATGCGCTGGCGCAGGAGGCCGAGCGGCAGACGTCCGGCACCGGATGGTTGCCGGAGTTGCTGCGGGCTGCGGCTTAAGGGAGGGTAAGGGGCAAAACGCCGTCCGCTGACGCGGACGGCGTTTTGCTATTTCCGAATAACGGAGCGGCCCGCATGGGCCGCAGGCTTTTCAGGACCACCGCGGGCTGCTATCTTTGCGACGATGGCGGAAGCGAAAAAGAAACCAAGAATTGCGATCCTCGGGTGGGGTTCCCTGCTTTGGGAGCCCGGCGAATTCTTCAATGAGTGGATCGAGCCTCAATGGAACCCCGACGGCCCGGAACTCAAGATTGAGTTTTCCAGAATTTCGGATAAGCGCAGCGGCGCGTTGACCCTTGTCATCGACGAGGCGAACGGTACGCCGCCCACTACCGTTGCCTGGTGCCTGAGCAAGCGAAAGCTGCCGGAGGACGCCATCGCCGACCTCCGATGCCGGGAGGAAACCACGATGGCGAACATCCATCATGTCGTCCTCACAGACGCAGCCGAGGCGACAGCCTCGCCGCAAAAAGAGATCGTCGCCTGGGCCAGGGCGAAGGGAATCGATGCGGTGGTATGGACGGGCCTCAAGAGCAACTTCGAGAAAAAAAGGAACACGCCTTTCACCGTCGAGGCAGCGGCAGCATATCTAAAAGGTTTGGACGCGACCGGACGGGCACGCGCGGCGGAGTATGTGCGAAAAGCGCCGCCCTTCATCAAGACGAAGGTTCGCGAGGCCCTGGCGAACGAGAAAGACTTCTCGGACGATGCGCCTCCCAAGTAGATGCTGTCGCCAAAAAAGAAGGCGGCGCTCTCGGCACCTTCCCCCGGTTGCATAGTACGGGGCTCCCTCGCTGGCGGCTTCGGTGCTCCTCTCCGGGCCTGGATTTGCGGATGCCGATACGCAGCTAGCAGCAATGCCGCCTGCGAACCTTGCAAGCGAATCTTCAGCCATCCCCGCGCAGCTTTTAGGCGCCAAAGAACGCCTTGGAGTATCCAGCAAGCCTTTCCGTTCCGCTTATCTCAAGCTCCCAAGGACAGGCGCCTGCGTCCACCGAGGATTTTTCTTCGCTTCGTTTTTCAGGCGTGGTCAGGCTTTCTCTTTTTCACGCACCCCTTTGGGCATGTTCAATGCTCCTGCCACAGGCGGTCCCAAAGTCAAAAAGAATTTTCCGGTGCCAAGGGGCATTCCATCGCGAAACAAAATTCCTTTTGACTTTGTGCCCCTGATCCTGTGGGCGGTCGGAGGCATCGCCCGAAAGGGTAACGCAAAAAAGGAGAAAGAGCATGACCACGAAAAACGAAAAAACCGAAGAAAAATCCTCGGTGGACTTCATCGCCTGGAGCGTCGAAAAGCGGAACGGAAAGACTTACTGGACCCGCGTCGGCGTGGCCTACAAGCCGCACAAGGACGGCGAAGGCTTCACCGCGCAGATCGCAGGCGGGATCGCCGTGAGCGGCGAGATCGTCTTCCGCAAGCCCAAGCCCCAAGAGGCGCAAGCTGAAGCCGGCGGCGAGGAAGTGCCGTTCTAAGGCAACTGAGGGAAGGTGCCGAAAGCGCCTTCCCTCAATTTTTTCAACGAAAGGAGTACATCGCCATGATCATCAACGACGTTCTGACGGATTTCCTCGTCGATCACTGCAGGTGCCAGCAAACCGAAGACGGTCGTTATACCTGCCCTATACACCGCGCGCTCTCCGCAGCCGAGGCTCTAACCAAAGCCTGTCAGGCAGCTCTCCTCCACGCGGACATCGCGGACAGCGAGCTTGGGGACCAACTCCGCGCCGCGCTCAGGAAGGCGGGTGCGACATGATCCGTTTTTATGTATTAAAAGGGATGGGAATTCGCTAGACTAAGCCGGGAAATCGCTGGGCCGCACCTCTGGGGAGGTGTTTTCCTCGACAGGTCCTCGACAGGAGGAAATCGGCCGGAATGTGTCAATGATTTCAAGCCTGATTTGCCCTCCCACCATCTCTGGGAGAGGGTCAGATTGAACTAAGTAATTGACAAACCGACATTATTTCTCTACGGTCATCCTCGACAACGCCTCGACAGCATCAGGCGGATCAAGGGCTTAGTGGCCCAATCTCGACAGAACCTCGACAGGGTGATTTTCCAATGAGAATGCTCAACAAGCAAGAACTAAAGCCGGGTCTCGTCATTTTCCAAAGATCAGACGTCCAGCACAAAGAGTGGTATTGCCGAATAAAGGTTCCGAACATCGACAAGTACAAGCTCTGTTCGCTTGAGACCACGGACGTGAACGCAGCCAAATCGGCAGCTTGGAAGGAAGAAGGAAAAATTCAAGGCAAAGTCGAAGAGGGCCTCCCGATCTTCGCCAAGGCCTTCGCTACCGTGGCAGCAGAGTACATAGCCTTCCAAAAGCAGCGCGCAGACGCTCACGAGATCACCCACAAGAGACGAAAAGTCGAGGAAGGATACATCAACACGCATCTCATCACATATATCGGCAACACCGCGATCACGCTCGTAGGTGAAGAGAAATGGACGGGCTACCCTCTCTGGCGGCGGAGTAACGGCCAGGGACTTCGCAGCGCTGACAAGAGGGTCAGCGACTGGACGATCCGTGGCGAAATGAATACGTTTCGCTCGGTCATGCTTTTCGCGGTCAAGAAGAAATACCTCACGGCTGATCGCGTTCAGGGTTTCAGCTTGCGGCCCCTGAAGCTCGGCAAGCCGCGTGGAGAAGCGTTTACGCCCGAAGAGTACAAGCAGCTTTACACCTTTTCGCGATATAAGTGGTGCCCCGCGGCCAAGGACAAAAGGTTCCGCTGGTACCGAGACGTGTTTCACAACTTCATGCTTTGCATGACCAATACGGGGCTGCGTCCGCCGGAGGCGAGCAACCTCCGCCGAAGAGATGTCGGCGAGTTAAGAAGTGGATCGGATGGCCGGCAATTCGTGCCGATCAACGTGCGCGGAAAAGGGAAATTCCGCGTGCTCGTGGCGCCCATCAACGTCAATACATATTTTGGGCGGATATTCGAACTTACCGACCAAAGGCTGAAAGAACTCGGCAGGGAACCGAATCCCGACGACCCGGTGTTCATGAACTACGACGGAACGCCCGCCCTCACTCTATACGACAGCCTATTGAACAGCCTGCTGCGGGAGGCCGATCTTCTCTTGAGCGCCTCAGGCAAACGGCGGAGCACCTATTCCTTCCGACACACCTACGCGACCTTCAGGCTCATGAGAGGCACCGACGTGTACATTCTCGCGAAGCAGATGGGAACTTCAGTCGAGATGATCGAAGATTATTACGGCCACATCACGCCAGTCAGCAATGCCGATCGCATTCTGCAGGGGATACCGGGATGGGAGCTGTCGGAGGATGTTGACGGCGAAACAGCCGACAGCGTGAACGCTGGCGCCGCCGGCACCAAATCCGAAAAGCCCCGAACGAAACGTTCGGGGCGGCGTAGCCGTCCTGCCGGGCAAGCGTCGAGATCGACGCGTCGGCATCTTGGGACGGCGAAGCCCCCAGCGCAACGCCGCTGAAGCGGATCTTAGTTGCGCGCCTTGCCCCTTCCAGCTGATAGCTGGAGCAAGGCCTATTCAAAAAACTCTTTTCATCAGTTGCAATCGGGCTGCTCATGTACGTCGCACGCGTTCGTGTTCATGGAAATGAAGACGACGGCTGGCATTCTCGCAAGCCTGCGGGAATGCAAAAGGGACAGAATGAAATGCAAAAAAGGTGCGCCGCCCGAAGGCGGCGCACCCGTCAGGTCAGGGTTTCGGCGCGCGGTACTTGCGCACGGCCAGCTCCTGGCTGATATTCATCAGCGTGGCCTCCGCCATCGGCAGTTGCTCGCAGACGAGGCGCATTCGCGATATGTCGCACGCGACCTGGAAGAACTTCGACTGCAATTCGGTCGTGTCCAGGTCCTTGAGATCGCCGGGCGGGATCAAAGTGGTCGTCATGGGATTTCTCCTTCGTTTACTGGCCGCGACTATCACGGCCTTCATGACGCCTGCCTTGCAGGGCGTTCGGATGACTTCACCTTGCGCCGGCGCGCGCTAAAGCGTCGCCGTGCGAAGGCCCAACGCCAGTGCCGGAGACCCATCGGGGCTTGAAGTCCAAAGACGAACCTCTGCGAGGATGCAGGATGAAGGACGGATAGACGTGGTCAGGAAAATGAAGGGAAAGACAATGATCGGCCGCGACGATCACGCTCCGGTGAGATCGAGGAATTGGACCCGTCGAAGTGCGGGCGAATTCTTACACAGAGCGATGCGGCAGAGCGCGGCATCGCCCGAGGCTGAGGGCAGCCTGCCTATGGCTGACGCGCGCTATGAAAGATCAGGCTGGACCTGGCCGACTAAAAGAACCGGCTCGTCGCTATAGCCCAAGACCTGCCGCCTTCGTCAGGCCATGTCAGGCGCTCGGGGCTGCCCTTGCTGATTGTCGTGCGCTTCTTGACGACGACGCTGTCCTTTTTGTGGACCTTCAGGGGCATCTTGTACTCGTTGGAAAGAATTTCATCCTTAAGCACGGTCATCCGGACAGGGCCACTGCCCTCCGCTGGTAGAACCTGCTCCTTTAAAAGAAACTGCGCAGTCAGGCGCCGTTCGCCTACCTTCGTCACTTTGTCTTTCTTTGATTGCCTCGGCCCTTCGCTAGACCAGATGGGTTGTTTCCAGCGCAGCACGTCGCCGTCGATGTAACGTCCGTCGTGTTCTACCCATTTTTCCATCGCTGCACCCCGGCGATTTGTCTTGCCCGTCTACCCTAGCCGATGTCGGGGCGCTTGAAAACTGCCACGATGTGATCTCGTAAAACCACATGATCGCCGGCCAGACCCGCAGCCGCGGCGCGCCTATCAAAGGTTTCTTGTCCCTGCACGCGTCCGGTCGTAGTGTGGACCTAGCCTGTGGAAAATGGTCCAATACAGCTGACCGAAGCCTGATAGGACAGCAGCTTCAGGCTTTCAGGGCACCTTTTGAACGACCTTCGGCCATCCGTCTTCGGATTCAGAGATCAGCTTCCCATCATCAAAATCAAAACTATGGATAAGATCACCGTTCCTGTCGTATAGCTCGAACCGAAGGTAAGTCCCGCCAAACGCGGTCCCGTAAAAGATCGTTTCGATGATCCAGACTTCATCGACGAGGGCGAGATCGGGAACCGAAGCCCGACGGTCCTCGACCTCCTTCAGCATCATTTCCGGGAGAAGGTTCATGTGCTGGCGCTCCAGCAGAAGAATACGCTTGTCCGCCTTCGTGTTTACCAGCTTAGGCACCTTGTTTCGGAGTGCTTTTTCCACGACGTCGCCGAGATTGGCGTCCATCTGCTGCCTTCGGACGTGCAGGGCGCCGGGTTCGTCGGCGTCGCCGCGCTTTAGCGGCGTGACGCGCACGTTCAGCGTGATCTCGAACGATGGGGTGCCTGGAATGCCGTCAACGGGGCAGGCGTAAACGCCGCGCCCCTTTGGCAAGGTCAATCGGTTCGACTTGATCCACGAGTGAACCGCTTGAACCACCGCTTTGCGCACAGCAGCAGGCTGTTTCCGCAAGCTCCCGACCGGCACGAAGACTTCCAGCCAGCGGCCATGAACCACGAGCGACTTGTCATTCTCGATGTCGAGGAAGGCCTTTTCGAATTCCGCAAAATCGCCTTTGTCGCCCACGAACGGCTCGATAATGGTGTGCTCGACCGCCAGCGTCCTGCCGTCGGATTTCCTGGTAGCGAGCTGATCCACCGCTTTGTTCGTCCGCTCGATAGCGTCCGGTTTCGTCACATCGGCATCGGCCCACGAGCCGCCCTCGTAGGCCGACAAGAACTGCTTGATAAAGGAATCTTCTCTCGTCGCCAGCATACGCTTCCAAGCGTGCCACACCTTGTGGCTATTCGCGTCGACTGGGTTTCTTCCGCGACTTCCGTTTTTTTGGGGGACGGCGCGCGACTAGGTCGGCGCCATCTAATTTGATATGCAGGTCCACGACGGCGGCCGCGCCGTGCGAGACGACAAGAAGCTGGACCAGTACGGTGGTCAGGGCCGCAGCAGCGTCCTGTAAGGCGACGCCACGGGCGAGAAGTTTGAACAGCGTTTCCCGCAGGTCTAGAACACTCTCGTGCACGCGACTTTTTTTGTTGCGCGTCCGAGAGGCTGCCGTTAGGCGGCGAGCGTTCTTTTCCCATGCTTTCAGCGCGTTCCTCGGTATACGGATGTTGTCCCCGTCCGGCAATAGATAGCGCCTGAGGTCGTCCGTCCGTTCGAGTTTTCGGCCCTTGATTATCATGGTCTCTCGTTGATAGGCAGCCCAGCGGAAACTGTCAACACACTAAGATCAAGGCCGTGCCGGAGGAGAAGAAGAGCTTTCAACCGCCCGCCCTCATCAATTCTCGATAGACTGGTAAGCGAATTCCATAGTTCGCTTGCATTAAGCCTATGCCCAGCGAAGAAGAGATTGACGCCCTTTTTGCCGCGTTTCAGGACACGGATGAATTCGAGTCTTGGGACATTTTCTGCCGTGCGGCCAAGGAAGCGCTCGAAGCCGGCAAAGACCGGGCGGAACTGCCTACGGCGTTCCTGCGTCTCGTACTGACCCAGATCAAGATCGACCCGCTGATGTTCGACAGCATGGTGAAAGCCTGGAACCGCGTCTGCGACGAGCGGGGCATGCCGGAAGAGAAAAAAAAGGAAATCCTCGAGCCGGAAAAGACCGCCCCGGAAAGCCCCAACGGCCCATTCTGAATATGCTTCGCCCTGGCAACAGTCCGGCTGCGCGGTTTCGGTCCGGGCACAGCCCGGTGCGGAGAATTTACACCTCGACTAGTTGCGCCGTACCGGCCTGGTTGTTGCGCCGCGTCAATAACGGAGTGATCCGGGAGGGGCAATAACCGGAATGAAGCGGACCATCCGCATCGCCGGCCACATCGCTGTTGTCAGCCTGATACTGCTCTTTTTCCTGCACGATTTTTCCGGAACCATGGAGCACCCCATACGCTCCCTGATCGCGTTTGTGGTGCTCACCCTCATGGGCATGGGGATGTGGGACTCGGTCTTTCAAAAGGCGCCGCCCCCTCAAGGCCCCCAGCTTCCGCCCCTTTCCGACAATTTTGGAACCGCCAGCTATGCGCCCGAGGCCACCTCGCTGCAGGAAGGCGGCGAAGAGGTCTGGTCAGGGGTGTTCTTCGGCAAGTCTTCCAGCCCCGACAATCCGACTGGCAGGGGCGCGCCGATTTGTAGCGGCCCCGAGTCGCATTCGATCCTGATCGCAAAAACTTCTACGGGAAAAGGAATAAAAGTGCTCGTGCCCACGCTGCTGCGGTACGGCTTGGGAAACGGCAGAGGACCGGGCGCAGGCGGGGCGGCCAGCATGGTTGTTTTTGACCCCAAAGCCGAAAACGCCTCGATTTCCGCCCGCACGCGGGCACTCACCAGCCACGTCCACATTGTGAACCCGTGGAACGAGCTTGGCGATACCTTCACCAAATTCGGGTTTGGGCCGGCAACCTACAACCCGCTCGACATTCTCGATAAGAACGATCCGAACGTCGTGTCCATCGCCCAGTCGATGGCCGCGGCCATGAGCCCCGCCCAAGGTCAAAAGGAGCCCATCTGGGCTTCGAGCGCCGCGAACATCATCGCCGCCACGCTTTTATGGCTGACAGATCAGCCTGGCGAGGAAAAGACGCTTTCCCGTCTTTCGGAGATCCTGAACCGCGACAGGAAGTCCTTTACGAACGAGTTTGTGACGAGCATGGCGAGCAAACGTATCCCGTTCGGGGGCGCAATTCGCAGGCTCGCCGCGCCCTTTCTTGACATGCCGGACGTGACCTACGGCGGCGTCATGTTCCACATCAGCGAGGCGACGGCCTTTCTAACCGACCCCCGCATCCAGGCGGCGACGGCGACCTCCTCGTTCTCGATGGCCGATCTGACCGGGGCGGAAAAGGACCGCCCCACGACGGTCTATCTGGTCGTGCCCTGGGACAAGATCGAGACCCAGCGGGTCTGGGTCCGGCTTATGATCTCGGCCGCCATGCATGTCTACAAGCGCAAGCCTCCCGGCGCGCGCTATCGGTGCATGTTCATGATCGACGAATTCCCCAGTTTGGGCGCCCTTCCAAGCATGGCGACCGACATAGCCACCATGCGCGGGGCGGGGATAGATTTCACATTGGTGGCGCAATCCATCGCTCGCCTCAAGGACATTTATGGGGAGGCCCATATCGACATCATTGGCAATTGCTCCTACAAATGGTTTTGCAATGTCAATGACCTGCAAAGCGCCGAATATGTGAGCAAAATGCTCGGGAACAAGACCGTTCGGACCGTCGGCCGGGGCGAGAACAGGGGTAGTTCCTTTTCCGGCGGACCCCAAGGCGGCAGTTCGAGTACGAGTGAGGGAGAGAATACCAGTTACGGAGAGGTAGGCCGGCCGCTGCTCACGCCCGACGAAGTGCTAAATCTTGGGAGCAGGACCGCGATCCTCCTCGCCCCTGGGACGCGCCCCTATTATCTGGAACCAATCAGCTATTGGGAGCTGCCGGGCGCGTTCTCCATGTTCCCTGGCTTGTATTCGCCCCTGTATTTCGACCGGAATGCCGCCCTGGACTCGGGCAAGGCACAATGTCAGCCGCAGCCGCCCCCTCAGGCAAAGCCTGGCACTCCGGTGAACACGGTCTGGCCCCGGCACGCGTCCAGGATGCGCCCTTATTCGCAAGCAGATCCGCCCTCCGCACCAGCTTGGTCGCCTCTTGAGTTCATCGTCAATTGGCTGAAGCCCCGCAAGAAGATCGACCTCGGGAAGTACGCTACCCCCGCCGCTAATGGAGAAGCCATGGAGCCAGATGAGGTAGCACCTCGGATGCATCGGAAACCTATCGACTATACGAAGTATGCTTCGAAGGAGCCGGGTACGCCGTCTCCGGAGCAGAGGTCACCGACACCGCAATCGCCCCCGTCGCATTACAATCCAGCCCCCAGCGACACGAAGCCGCCCGAACCCGCCCCGCCGAAAGGCAAGCCTTACGACTGGGCGAGGTATGCTCCGAAGCAGGACGGTACCGGGGCCTCGGAGAAGTCATCGCCGGCACCCCAGCCGCAACCCGACGATGCGAGTTTCGACCAGGTCCTCCCCGGCTCGACTTACGAGCCGCCCATTCCGCGGAAACGCAAGCCGGTTGACTCGGCGAAAAACGATCCGGCCAAAGATTAATGGGGCGGCGCGGTGCCAGCCGCTGATGCCAAGCGCCCCCACGTTAACCAATAATTAACCATTTCCTCGTATGGTCGCTTGGTCGGTTTCGAGTGCCTTCCTTCCACTGCCCCGGAAGATGGCTCCGAAGGATCGACAGGAAACGGTAGCCGGGCTCCACAAGAGCCCGGCTTCTTTTCTCGTCCCGAGATCTGGCCCCGACGGTAAGGACGTCCCAAGGGGCTGTGGGGAGACCTTGACCAGCGCACTCATCCGGGCATTTTCACGGGACGGTACTCCAGAGTTGTCTGCTTGATGTCCTAGTCCTCCCAGGAAGGGGTCAAGCCCACCTTGCCCCATGGTATCGGCCATCAAAGCACCGTCAACCAAACCGAAATCTCGCCCCATCTCCGTGATCGATCTCGTGCCGCTTCTTTCCCTGAAGGTGGACGCTCGGTGCAGGACGGGATCAGCCAGAAAAGGGCAGCAGCGGAGTGGTGAAGGATCGAGAAAGAGCCGTGGTGTAGCGAATCACCAAATAGGGGAAAACGTGATGGGTGGCCAAAACGCCAGATCAATAAACCCCTGAGACTCCGACGGAAATAGCGGTAGTCTTGTACCGCGTTCAGTATTATGGTAAACTTCAACGATACGAGGTAATCGTGACTTTGCGCGGAATGCAAGCCACGACATGTCCCACAAAAAGCGTGTGGTCCATGTCAGGGCTTGCCAAAGGGGACCGCGTTCGCTCTTCCCCTTGTGGTATCCCCCTCCGACCGCCTGACGCGGCGGGGCGTGTGTCGGGGCTATTGCCCCGAACGGCATGTTGGCTGGCCGCCCATGCCGTGATTACCGGGGCGCTGCCCTGCGACCTGCGGAGGCGCCGCCTCTGCGACACTGCGGGGGCTTGTAGTGCCCCTGCGACCTTACAAACGGAGCGACTTCCCTTGTTAGGAAAGATCGCTCGTCAACGGCCTACGACTAAGAACATAGCGGGCGCCCCTGGGCGCTCTTCAGCGGCGGTAGCGGGGCGGCCGTGGATGGCCCGGCATCACGACGAAAGGAGACCATCCATGGCTCAGGCAAACCAGTTCATCGACATGGTCGTCGACCTCACCGAGGAAGAAGCGGAAACCATAAGGACGAAAGCGCAGAGTGTCGGCCTAGACCTCGGGACCTACCTGAAGGTGCGCGGGCTGTCGAGCGACGAGCTGCCCGAGCCAGTCGCCTTCTTCGCGCTTTTCCGGCGCCTCGCGAGCTTCGCCAAGGACTACGAGGGGTGTCTCCAGTCTTTCGCAGCCCAGCGCCCCGACGCGATGAAGCAGATCCCCGGCCTCGCCGCCGAATTCGCCCAACTGATCCAGGATTGGGACGATCTCTATGGCCCCCGGCCAGCCGAGAATACCCCAGCCACATCCAGCGATTCCTGACGCCCCTTAGGTCCCATTGTTCAGCCCACAGCAGAAAGGAACCTCATGAAGAAAACGCCCTCCGGCAAAAGCAAGCCCCCGAAGGACAAGAACAAGGAAAAGAACAAGGACAAGTTCATCCGGCTACGGGTCACTACCGAGGCATTCAATCGCGTGTCGGCCAGGGCCAAGGAGGCGGGCTACACCCTGGGCGCCTATGCCAGGATGAGGCTCGACGAAGAGGACGATGGTTTTCGCGCCCGGCGCCGGCCGATCACCGAGGTTGAGAATGTGACCACCCTGCTGGGCAGCCTCGGCTCGATCCGCGCCCTTCACAATCAGATGGCCCACCAGGCCAATATCCACGGTTTTGACCCTATGGCCTTCGACGAAGCCCAGGAGGCCGCCCTGGATTACCGGGATTTCCTGTACCGGCAAATGGGCCGCGACGCCCCGCCGGCAAAAGCCGTAGGCCCCCGGCCACCCCGCAGAATGCTGCGACAGGAACTCGATGGACCTACAAAAGTACCCCCTGGTTCCGTGCCCCCCGACAGCAAGTTCACCGGAGGTAGCAGAACTGCGTGATCTTCAAGGGTGGTAGCAGAGCCGCGCCCAAACAGCTCGCTTACCACCTGCAGCGGGTTGATACGAACGAGCGCGTCGAGATCCTCGAGTTGAACGCCCTTTCCGACACGCTGGAGGGCGCGTTCTACGACTGGCAGACGATGTCCGAAGCCACTCGCAGCCCAAATCCAAGGGGCCTCTATCACCTCAATATAGACCCCGCCGAGCAATACACCCTTACCGCCGAGCAGCTGGCGCGTTGCGTCGAAGTAGCCGAGGAGGAACTCAAGCTTCAGGGGCAGCCCCGCGTCGTCGTCATGCACGAGAAACACGGGCGGGTGCACCTCCATGTCGTCTGGTGCCGCACGGACTACGAAACGCTCACGCTGAAGCGCGACAACAATAATTACTATGCCCACGAGCGCGCCAGCTTGCGTCTCGAACTGGAATTCGGGCATGAGCTGGTGCCGGGGAAGTTCGCCAAACGGAACCGACAGAAGCAGCCCGAAATTCCCAAAGCCGACTTCAACCACGCCGAGTGGCAGAAGGGCGAGCGTTCCGGCATCGATGCGCGCGAGCGCAAGGACCAGATCCGCGCTTTGCACGCGGCCTCGGCCAACGGACAGGAACTCAAAAGCGCCCTGGAAAACGCTGGATACGTCCTCGCCCAAGGCGTGCGCGGATACATGATCGTCAATCAGGCCGGGGATCATTTCGTCCTCGGCAGAGACCTCAGGCTCAAGAAACCCGATGTTGAAGCATTCATGGCCGACGTGCCCCTGGCTCAGCTTCCCGAGGTCGATGACGTAAAGGCAATGCAAAAAGCCAAGGCCCAGGAAACCGAAAATTCCAGCGAGACGGGCCGGTCCCAGGCGAAGCCCCAAGGAATGACGACGGCGGAGCGCCGCCAGCAGATCACCCGCATCCGCGCGTCCTGTGATGACGGTCTGGCATTTAAGAATGCTTTGGAAGAAGCGGGCTATCTGCTGGCCAAGGGTACGAAGAACGGGTATGTCTTCGTAGACGCCGAGGGGAGTATTTTCGGGTTGCTCCCGCATATCTCCGGCACAAAGAGCAGGGAATTCAAGGCGTTCATGGCGCCCTTCGGGCTGGCGTCACTCCCGGCGGCGCACGAAGCCCAGGAGTTGCAGCGGCAGAAAACCGAGCAAAGCCGCAAGGCGTCTCCAGAAGCCTCGCCGGGCGTAGAAGCCTCCAAATTCGTATCGCCCGAGACCGCACCCTCTGCGCCCGAAGAGAAGCCCAAGCGCGCCGATCGCATGACGGCAATCGCCGCCCTTCATGCAGCCGCCGACGGCGCCCAGGCTTTCAAGGCCGCCCTGGAGGAAGCCGGGTATCTGCTGGCCAGGGGCGACAAGGGCTATCTCGTGATTGATCAGGCCGGCGGGCATTCCCTGCTGACCCGCAATCTCAGTCTTAAGAAAAAGGAAGTTGACGCCTTCATGGGCGATGTTGCGCCCCTCGCGGGGCTCCCGACCATCACGGACGCCCTTGCGCTACGAAAGCAGCGCAAGGCAGGGAGCGTCCCCGGACCGGAAGAAAAGGGCCTGGAAGCATCCAGGTTCGTGCCCACCGACCGGACACGGAAGGCCCCCGAAGCCACGCCAGCCCCGCCAAAGCCCGTAGAACAGCCCCTCCCGGTATCGGCCAAATCGAGCGTACCTTCCAAGTTCCTGCCGCAGCGCAGCACGGAAAACCCTGCGGCACCGCAGCAAACCGGACAAACACGGGCTGTCGATATTCCTGCACCGTCCGCCGCTCCGCCGACGGCGCCGCCGCCTGAAGACCCAGAAATCACCGCCCTCAGAAATACGCTCCGCAAGAGCCAGGACGAGGACCGGCAGAAGTGGGCCGACTTCAACGCTGCCGAGTATCGCCAGAAAGATACTGAACTCCGCAATGAGGGCGCGTGGAAGCTTGAGGACTTCGACCTCAGGCAGCAGGCGGACAGGGGAGCCCTGTCCGAGCGCCTCAACCCGGAACATAAGGGCGTCCGGGGCGTTCTCGACGCGATCAATAGGCGCATCAATCCGGTCGAAGCCGCCCGGAATGAAGCCGCAAAACAGCGGGAGATCGAAGAACTCACCCAGCGCCAGAAAAATGAGCGCCGCGACTTTATCAAGCGCTTGGATCAATCACGGCTGACCAATCTGGACAGCTTGAAAGAGCGCCAACTGCAAGACCAGGGCGAGCGCGAGCGCAAGTATAAAGAGGAAACCGAGCGCTTCGTCATCGAGCGGCAGGAGGCAAAGCGCTTCCTCGCCGAAATCGAAGCGGACCGGCTTAAGACGGAGCAGGAGCGTAAAGAGCTTGGGCTCGAGGAGGGGGAATCACCCCCCGGAACGGGAAAATAACCGGCTCGCGGTTCATGCAGCAAACCCCGAGCCAGAAGACGAAAGTTGCAGTACCCGCGGGCCTCTCCCACGCACACCCGGCCTTCAGCCGCTTCATGGCCGAGCACCCGCGGATTTCGCGATTCATCGCGGAGCATCCCAAAACTTCGCAGTTCATATTCCGCATCGCTCACCACATTCCTGTTATCGAGCGCTACGTCCCGCTTGCGCCGCACATCTCCTCGACTTTCGTCCATAGGGCTAAGCAGCGCCCGGCTCCAGCGCCGCGCTTCACCCCCTGATGCCGCAATTACGCTTACAAACCGGCGCCCGTAAGGCGGGTTAATCAGGACGTGCCTCCCAAGCTCAATCCTCGGGAGTTCACGAAGTAAGCCGGCGCCTTGACCGCACTCGATTCGTCCGGGCAGCATCATACAATTTGTCTGGAAAGGAATACCGCCGTGGCCGATAAAAACCCCGCTCCGAACTTTCCTCCCGGTCCCTTTGCCGCCTTGGGGAAGGCCCTTTTCGGCAAGGAAGGTTGGGAACGCAAGATGGCACTCGAACTCAAAATCGATGAGCCGATCATCAAGCGATGGGCCGATGTAGGTGTACCGGCCACGATGTTAGATGCTCTTTGGCACATCTCCGCCCATCATCGCGCCAAAATCCAGGAGGCGATGAAAATGCCAGGAATGCCGGATGCCGACTTGAGGTCGTGGCAACGCGCCGCCCGGCTGATGGAAGAGTACGAACTGCTCAGCCCAAACCCTGCAATGCTAGTCAGCAGCACTGATGATGAACAGAATAGAAAAATGGTCGTGCGCATCATCGCCGATATGCTGCATTTTTGCTTGCATGCGCGTTCCCATATCGACCTGAACGCCACTATCAACGAGGCGATCGCTCTATACAATTCCGAACCGCAAAGCCGCGACGCCGATCAAAATCACTGAAGTCTCGCCCGGAGGCATCTGAACGGAGCCGAGAGGCTGGCCAGGATCTCAACTGACTTAAACCGGCGGGATAATGGGATCGTGGCAGGGTTTGACGATCCCCGCGAAAAGAAGATCTCGGAGATGACCCTCACTGAGGTCATAGACCAGCTTCAAGGGCTGGAGTACATCGAACTCAACAAACCTTCGGAATACGACGAGGCCTGCCGAGAGATGCAAAGGGAGCTGGAGAAGCGCCAACAACAGCTTGTCCGCGACCGCAGCCTCGACCCGAAGCTGGAGGATCTGGAGCAGAGAATCGCCGACAGCCACGCTCAGGAAGCCCACGATCTGGCCCTCAAGCAAACGGCCGAACTTAACCGTCTTGGTCCGTCGCAGGACCTTACGAACCGCCATCGGCAGGAATGGGAACAACAGTCGAAGGACTTTGCCAAAGAACGCGACCGCTACATCGAAGAGTTCCACGACTCAGCGCGCATCCGCGAGAGACTGCGTGCCGAGGAAGAACAGAAAGGCCTCGAACGCGGCCACGGCATCATGCACTAATTCCGAGGCGTTATGGCGCGTGAATACGTACCCCCTGAATGGTCGGACGTCCGGGACTTCGAGATCCCGAAGGAAGAACTCTACCCTTACCCGGAGGACCAGCCACAGCGCACAGCCGAGGAGAAGCAGGAACGGCAGCGCATCGAAGGGCAGACCTGGAGCGAATGGTGGGACGAGATGCACCACCAAGCCAAGAAAGCCGGCAGCGGTCAGGCATTTAAGGAAGCCGTTGAAAGAGATGGCGGCACGCTGTCCCGCGACGAAGGCAATACCATCACAATCCACAGCCCGCGCGGCGCCTACGGCACTTTCGTGAGCCGCGAGCTGGTCGGTGCCGAGAGCGATCAGGCGTACGAGAATTTCATGTCGACGCTCGACCGCACTAAGCTTCCCGGTCACATCGAAGCCGCTCAGACCCACCGCATGCATCGCGTGCGGGAATTCTGGGATCTCGCCGACAATAATCCCGGCGCCGAGAACTACCAGAAGGCCATCGAGCAGGCCGGATATGTGCTTGCTAAGCAGGACGACAAAATTCTCGTCGTGACGAAGGACTGTATCGTCGACGACCTGTCCCGCCTGACGCCCGCGATCGCGGGCGACAGGGATATTTCCGACTACAAGAAGTTTATCGCTCCGATCGCGGCCCAGGAGCTACCCGGCGTGTCCTATGCGCAAGAAATTCAAGACCAGCGAAACGACCGCGACCCGGAGCTCGCGCACTTGCTCCGGGCACTCGAAGCGAGGCAGTACCGGGAGGCGCTCGATCTTAGCGACAAGCACGCGCGCCAGAATTGGATGACCGAGCGCAACGAACAGGAGCGCGAGATACAGCAGGAGGGATTCGCAGTCGAGCGCAAATGCTACGTCGAAGAATACCTGGAGTCCTGGCGTATGCGCGAAGCACTGGCGCATCGGGAAGAAACAGAAATCCGGCGCCTTGAGCAGGAACGGGACGAAGGGTCGGGTTTCTCCAGATGAGTCACAAGGTCTAGGCAACCTGCAAGGAACCAGCGGTCAGTTGATTTCCAGAATGGGAAATCTGCCCCGGAATACTGATTCGCGCTCATAGACGATAGGCTGGGGAAAGCGATCACCCTCTAAGCGCCTGAAATTATTCAATACTCACCCTGGCCGATCGGCCAAGTTACAGCACCTTCAAAACAGCGCAGGCTCGATGCTGGGACCGTTGAGATTTCCAGAAAAAACTGAAAAACCGCCGGATCTCGTAGGTGCGCGACGTCCTCCGTTCGCGCAAGGATGAACCAATCGCGGGCGAGCCGGACATTTTCGCCTGCCCGCGCGTTCGCCGTTCGATGGAAACCGATGCGGCGCGCGTCTCACTCCCGGCCTTGAAGCGTTGTCGCAAAAATTCTCAGCGGCAGCGCCAAAGTTATTTGTGCGCTTCCCTATTCTGAGCGCCCGCAAAAAAATCTTCGTACACGGCGTTCGTTCACGCGTTCATTAATTCAAAATTAACCGCCTCCGGAATATGCTCCCAAGTGCCGCCTTCATCGCTGACTGTCGAATCCTCTTTGACTGTCTGCGGTGATGAGGCTATATCGAGATCACGAAACCTTTCGGGGCAGAATCACTTTTTATTCGCAATTTCTTCTCGACCTCTGCCCGCAAGCATGTACGTGACTTTTGACTTGGTAACCGGGGGAGGATATCGATGAAAAAATTAAGAGCGCTTCTGTTCGCAGTGTGTGTACTGGCGTGCGCGGGACTTGCCTCGGCCTATGCCGCGCAAAAGACCTCCCTGCATTCCGCGCAGGACACGTCCTCCGGCGATGCGCCGTCCAAGCCCGTGTCTTCCAAACCCGCTCTCGACCAACCCTCCTTCAAGAAAATGATGGAAAGCGGCTGGCCTTCCGCGACGAAAAACGCCGTCCTGGCGCGGCTGGGTGGAGAGTGGCATTACAAGATGGCCTTCTGGGCCAAGCCGGGCGCCGAGCCGAAATGGACCACGGGCACGATCAAGAGCGATATGACGCTGGACGACCGTTTCCTCTCCAGTACCTTCGTCGGCGAGCTGGAAGTCGGCGGTAACGCCGCGATGATCAAGGGCCAAGGCCTGATCGGCTACGACAACGCGAAGAAGTCCTTCACCTCGGTCTGGGTCGATACTTTGTCCACGGGCATGATGGTCGGCGTCGGCAAATACGATCCGAAAACCAATGCCATCGTTGAAACCGGTTCGTTCACAAACCCGGTTACCGGGACGGAAGGCAGGTTCCGTTCCGAACTCAAGTTCACCGATCCGGACGACTATAAGCGCACGATCTTCGCCGCCGACGGATCAGGCAGAGAAACCAGGCTGATGGAATTCGATTACAGCAGGAAACCGTTATAAGCGGCTTTTTGTGGCTTTAAGTTTTTAAAGACGTGATCAAGGGGTAATTTTATGAAGCGTATTTTGCTCGGTGTCCTGTTCAGCCTGTTCCTGATGGTGCATGCGGCTCCCGCCCATGCGAACCTGGTCAGCGGACAAACAGCTACCGGCTCAATTAGCGCCGGCGGCACGTCCGACCAGTATTTCACGGGCACGACGGGCCAGGCCTTCTACCTGTCCATAGCCGCCAGCTACCACGCCTACCTCAAGATCTACAAGCCCGACGGCACTCTCTGGGATTACGGCGTAGATCGCTATAACGGCAGCGTGTCGTCGTTGCCCACCAGCGGAACCTTCCACGTCGTTATATCGGGATATTTCCCCACCGACAACGGCCCCTACACCCTCTACTTCGTCGCGGGCGGAGAGGGCGTCTCGAACGGCGCGTTGACCAGCGGGTTGACGGCAAACGCCAACCTGTCCTCGAACGCGATAATGAGCTTTCAGTTCACGGGCACGTCGGGCCAGGGCATCCTCCTGAACGTCAATCCGGCTTCCCTGGCTTCCGATTACGTCTATATCACCGTTTACAAGCCCAACGGCACTTATTGGACCTACTATGGGCCTCGCTTCAACGGTACCCTGCCTGCGACAGGAACCTATACCGTCGTCATAGTGGCATATTCCATCACGGATCACGGCCCGTTAGAGACTTACTGGAACATAGGCGCAGGCACTGTCTCGGACGGCACGCTCATCAATGGGGATACCCGCTCCGGCAACCTGCCCGAGAACGGGCTGGTGAGTTACCAGTTTAACGGCACTTCGGGCAACTCCCTGTCCATCACGACCACGGGTTCCGCCTTTACCAGAAACACCACCGTTTACTATCCCAGCGGCGCGCTCTGGACAACCTACGGAAACACGTTCAGCGGGACCCTGGGGTATACGGGACAATATACGCTGGTCGTATGGGGGTATAACCCGACCGATTCCGGCGCTTATACGGTCACGCTGGCGACGACAGCCCCGGCAGGCACGGCGAGCGATGCGACGCAGGTCGTTACCTGCCAGTCGTGTCTTGACGGCACCGCCGGCGGCGGCACTGTCTCCGACCCCGGCGTCGAGCCCGCCGACCCGTCCGACAGTCCCGGCGACGCCTTGATTGCGTCCGTGGAAGGAGAGCAAGCCTTCAGCACCAGTCCCGGCAATGCCGTCGGCAATCCGATCAACTTCGACGTCGGCTACAAGCAGCAGGTGGAAACCGACTACAGCGCGGGCGGCTTGATCTTCTCGCGCATCTACCGCTCCGACAGCACCTGGACGAATAATACCATCGGCACCCTTTGGCGCCACAACTACGCGCGCACCTTCAGCGTCAGCGGCTCCAATGCCTCGGTCACCGACGGCACGGGCGCGACCGTGAAGTTCACGCTGAGCGGCTCGACCTGGGTTCCGAATAACCCGTCCACGACCTCGACCCTCGCCGCCATCACCGGCGGCTATTCCTATACATTGGCCAACGGCACGGTCGAATTTTACAATAGTTCCAACCAGCTTTACCGCATCACCTATCAGGGCGGCGGCGCGGCGAACCTGACGTATAACGGCTCGGGGCAGTTGACGACCATCGCCAACGAGAACAGCCGGCAGTTGTCGCTGACGTACGATACCAGCGGGAGGGTTTCTACGCTGGTGACGCCCGACGGCACTTTCACCTACGCTTATGACACGAACAGCAACCTCTCGACCGTCACCCGGCCGGACACGAAAGTCCGCACCTATACCTATACGAACGCCACTTACGTCCACGCCCTCACCGGCATCACCGACGAGCTCGGCAATTCCTATGCGACTTTCGGCTACAATTCCAGCGGCCAGGGCAACCTGACCGAACATGCCGGCAGCGCGAACGAATACCAGGTCACGTATAATGCCGTCGGCAAGTCCACCACCACCAATCCGCTTGGCAAGACCTTCACCAATTACTTCTCCAATATCCAAAGCGTGAACAAGGCCGTGGAAGTGGATGGCGCCGCCACCACAAATACGCCCGCGTCCAGTATTTACTATAACTACGACACCTTGGGCCGCGTCATCGGCATGACGGACGCGCTCGGCAATATTACGCGCTACCAGTACGACTCGCGCGGCAATATGACGCAAATCGTGCAGGCGGCCAATACCTCCGTGCAGCGCACGACAACCATCACGCCCGACACGACCTTTAACCTGCCGGACCTTATCACCGATCCCCTTAAGTCGACGGCCTACGCCTACGATTCCTACGGCCGGATGACGTCCAAGACCATCACCGACCTGTCCACCTCGGCGACAAGGGTCTGGACTTACGCATATTACGCGAACTCGACGGACGGCAGCGGCAACACGATCCTCGGCCGGCTCAAGACGGTCACGGGGCCGCGCACGGACGTGACGGAAGTCACGACCTATGCATATGACACAAACTTCAACCTGAACAGCATCACCAACGCCCTCTCTCAAGTAACGCAGATCACTTCGTTCGACGCCTCGGGCCGCCCCAAGAAGATCATCGATCCGAACAGCGTCGAGACGGACCTTACATACGATAGTAACGGCCGCGTGCAGACGGCAGTCCAGGCCGTCGGCACGGCGCTGGCGGCAACGACGACGTTCACCTATGACGCTGTCGGTGACCTCACCAAGGTCACCCTGCCCAACAGCGTCTACGTCAGTTACTCCTATGACAACGCCCACCGCCTGACCGGCGTCACGGACGCGCTCGGCAATACCATCACCTATACGCTGGATGCCGCAGGTAACGTTACGCAGAAGGTTATCAAAAACACCACGCCGACCACCGTATACACGCATACGGCGACTTTCGACGAGCTCGCGCGGCTGCTGACAAGCGTCGGCGCTTCGAGCCAGACCGCCAAATACGCCTATGACGTCGATTCCAACCTCACCAAATACACCGACCCCAATACCAACGCGACCAATTATGCCTTCGACGCGCTCAACCGGCTCTCCACCCGCACGGACGCGCTCTCCGGCGTCACCACGCCGGGCTACGACGCCAACAGCAATCTGACTTCGATGAAGGACCAGCGGAGCAATTCCACCACCTATACGTACAATGGCTTCGGCGACGTCACGGGCGAGACCAGCCCTGATCGCGGGACGCTCTCCTATACGGTGGACAAGGAGGGCAACGTCACGCAAAGGACCGATGCGCGCAGCGTGGTGACGAACTACACCTATGACGCGCTCAACCGCCTGGCCTCCGTCGCCTATCCTTCCGACAGCACGCTGAACGTCTCGCTCACCTACGACTCCACCTCCGGCTGCGGCACGGCGGGCATCGGGCGGCTGTGCAGCGTGACGGATCCTGCTGGCACGACGGCCTATCAATACGACGTCCTGGGCCGCGTAACGCAGGAAAAGGACACGCGGGGTAGCAATAACCTGACGACGTCCTACAGCTATGACCTCGCCGGCACCCTTACGGGAATCACGCTGCCTTCGGGACGCACGGTGACCTATACGCTCGATTCCGATGGCCGGGTGAGCAACGTGGCGGCCGTTGTGAACGGCAGTTCCGTCAATCTCGCTTCCTCGATCACTTATCTGCCCTTCGGCCCGATAACGGGGCTGACCTATGGCAACTCGTTGACCTTCTCGGCGAGCTTCGACCAGGACTATAACCCGACCGCTCGTTCGGTATCGGGGTCGATCTACAGCTGGACGTATGCCACGGATTCGAATGGCAACGTCAAGCAGGCGGGCAGCACGACCTACGGCTTCGATGCGCTCAACCGCATCAACGCCGAAAATCCCGGCACTTCCGCGAGCTACACCTACGATGCGACGAGCAACCGCCTGACCAAGGTTCAGGGCGGCACCACGACCACGACGGTTCCTTCCACAAGCAACAAGATCTCGGCTGTGGGCAGCAATTCGTACACGTATAATGCGGCGGGGGACATCACCGCTATCGGCAGCGCGAACGGCTACACCTGGAATGCGGCCGGGCAGATGGCGACGACCACCGTCAGCGGCACTACCGTCGGCACCTATACCTACGATATGTATAACCGCCGCACCAAAAAGGTCGCGTCGAGCACGAGCTATTACGTATACGGGCCAGGCGGCCTGTTGTACGGTGAATACAACAGTTCCGGTGCGCTCATCAGGGAGTATGTCTACTTGAACGGGGAACCTTTGGCCCAAGTTGATACCGGATCGCCCGAGTTCGCGACATATCTGCACACCGACCACCTCGGCACGCCACGGTTCGGCACGAACTCTTCGGGAACGTCGGTCTGGGCCTGGACAAATGACGCGTTTGGAACCAGCACGCCCACGGGAACCGGCACCGTAAACCTCCGTATGCCGGGGCAGTACTATGACTCGGAATCCGGGTTATTTTACAACATCAACCGCACCTACAACCCGGCTATTGGACGCTATATCAGCAGCGATCCAATCGGGATTGCGGGCGGCCTCAATACCTTTAGTTACGGCGCACAGAACCCTGTTAATGCGGTTGATCCAGACGGGCTGCAACTGTTCCCCACATATCCGCCCCTTGCGCTAGCGGGAATAATGGTTGTTCACTACGGGAGAAATTATTGGAATACCGATCTTCCCGACTCGCCTGAAGAAGCTAAACAGCTTGGCTGGCAAAGATTATTACGAAAGCAGAGTATCTGGCATATGCAAGGAGATTGGGAGGCGCAGCTTAACCAAAAGTGGGTGTCACCTTACGGGTGTCATAAAGAGGCCATCTTTGACGAGAACGGCGATCCGGTAGATGACGACCTCAACGGGCCCTCTTATAATTTCGCCGACCCCATAAATGATCCTGTCTTACATGCGCTCCTAGACGTCGCTCCGTACATGGTTTTCGGAAACAGCCCATCCGACTTAACTAACCTTGACCGGTTCAAGACCGCTTGGGACGATGTGGTGCATGGACCGCCCCCTGAACTTCCCGGGCGATTGCCGTCTTGGTACTTCTTCGGGGGCGGCGAGCCGCCGTCGCAATAAAGTCGTCGTCCCATGGTTCGGAAGTTCCTTGTTCTGGCAGCCCGCTACGCTTTCTTGGGAGTATGTCTCTTTCTGTCCAGTTGCGATGAGACGACCGTAAAAGATTATGCGTATCAGGACATACAATTACCATACCCATGGGGCACGTTAAGTGTATATCTACGCGGCACCGAACAAGATCTCGACCGGAGCACGGTGGTTAAGGGATCTCCATACTATCTTGTAGTTTCGATGGCGAAGGATGCCGAGAATGTCTGCCAGGTTAATCTTGAGTCACTACACCTAATCGATACCGATAATCAGACTATTCCATTATCGGCGTCGCAACGCCATTCATTCTTCACGCTTAAAAATGCAGATAAGTACTATGCGACCTTTGTCTTCAATGACGTCAGTCTAAACTATGACACTTTCTTGCTAGACGTTAAATTCTCCATCGAGGGCGGCCCGGCTTGTAATCAGACCGAACAGCTGAAACTTCCAATTAAAAAGGACTACAAGGAGTACAAAATCGGTCTTTGGAGCCAATAATATTAGGGAGTATGTCTACTTGAACGGCCAACCGCTAGCGCAGGTTGCTGATTATGAGAGCAAACACCATCAGGTATCTTTGCCGCCGTGATCGTGCCGCTCGGTTTCAAGGTGCAGGGCAAGTACTCGCTAGGGTGATCTGGGTGTTATCTTTTCTTCTTGCGTCTCTTCTCATGTGGCCTCTGCACGCTGTCGTCGCTGCCGTGTTTTTTACGCCTGCCTTGTTCATGAATCGCAAGCGAATCCATTGGGAGCGAGCGGATTATCTGGTCTTTTTTGTCCCGTGGTTAGTATGGTTCAATCTCTTCGTATTCGGAGGACGTGCTGCTAGCCTTTCGAGTGCGTTAGTGGAAGTGTCAATACTTGGAGTTCTTGTTGGCCTCGGCTTTTTGCCTTTAATCGCACTTGCGAAGCGCTTTAGCGTCGGCATTATGCGCCTCTCGCTTAACATAGGCCTCTGCCTCTGCGCCGTGGCCATTTGGGCGTTAGTTCCTTTCTTGGGAGAATGAGTAGATGGCATTCACTCCAGGCGACATCGACGATGCCTTAGCCCTAAAGCTCGCGGGACCTCCTTACTTCTTCCTGATTTTGCCCACTACTTTTGTCTTTGCCCTCTGGGCCTGTCGAAGAGCGCTGGCGATTTTTGCCGAATCCTTCGCAACAAAATTATCGATGAACTCATCGAGGGTTTTCGCGCTTGTCGCATCGACGATGTGTTTGGGATTTACAGCAACCATGTCTCGTATTGCGGCGCTCATCTGATCTTTACGCGGCCTGCTCACCTGCATTTCGGCGAGCGTCTTGCTGCTGATCCTGCCCGCGCGCGCCTCTTTGCTAAGAACCGAAAGCACCAACCTCAAGAAAAGGGTGCAGTACCTATCGACTTCTTTCTTCGTCGGAGTGTCTGGTGGCACGCCGTGGCGAGCACTCAGCGATATCTTGGCATCGGCAAAAACATCGTTTGTCTTGCCCTTGCCACCGGCTGGGTCAAAGGGCAGAACCCTGTCGAAATCGAAGGTGAAGTTGAAGGATGGTCCGATAAAGTGATCCATGACGATACGGTGTTTGCCGCCCCGTCTCGATGTTCTTAGGTCGGTGCAGTCCAACGGACTAGGGTACGGCGCGACGATCGCGTACAGTTCCTCCGCGAGCTTTTCGATATTCGTGGGCACGTCGAGATACCTCCATACCTTTAAGCCTACGGCTCAGGTCCCTGTAAAAAAGGGCGGGACCCGAAGATCCCGCCCTTTCCCAGATGCTCATTAAGCTGGCGGGTACATTCTCAGCAGCGATCGCCCTTCTGGCTCTTTCTTGCAGCACTTCGAGCACGTGCAGCCAGGGCTGCACTTGCGGCGGCGCTTCGCCTCGTTGAGCAGGCCGTACGCCTCCTGCACATCACAAGGCCATTTGCTGCGATCATTCTTGAACGTCGGACAGAGATCGCCGAGCCGCGCCTGCAGTTGCTCGTCGGTCGGTTCCTCGCACTCAGTGCTTTGTATCCCATAGATCATTCATCGCTCCTTTCGTTTGCGGTTGCGGTGGTAAGAACTTAATTCCTGCGGTCATAAAGCTCGCGGTCGCGCAAAGATTGCTCTTCGCCGCGCCAGTCGATTACGCGACCGTCGCGCAGGCGAAACCAGCAGCCGACCTGGCTGCCGCGCGTGTTGTGAACTTCGACAACATCAAAATGACTGAAGCCGTAGAAACCGTACGGCGTACTATCCGCCGGCACGAGCCCCGCCGCTATCAGGCGGCGATGCCCTTCTTGCATCGCAACCCCGGCGTGCGCGATCACGAAGTAAACCGTCGTTCTGTCCGTCAGATCATTTGTCATGGGCTCGGCCCTCAATTAGCGCGGTTGTCGTAAAGCCTGCGATCGGGATCGCTAGGCATGCCTCGGCGGTCGTATACTCGACCGTCGATCAGTCGGAACCAGCGGCCCGTGCCTTCGCCATGCTTGTGATTGTGCATCTCATCGATATCGAAAGCCGAGAAGCCGAAAAATTCCTCCGGCGACGACTTCGGGCATTCATAGCCCCCGTCCACGTTCTCGCGCCAGGTCCGGTACATCAATCGCTGGTGAAACTTGAAATCCATATAGAGCCTCCCATATCTTCAATTGCACGCGTTAATATTCGCCCGGCAACGCACGCCACTTCGGCCTCTATCTCGGCCCCAGGGCCGCTGGCGCGTGCCGCTGTCTTGCCGCCACAGCCTCCGCGACACGCGCCACGGGCTGCCGGTAAACCTCGCGCGGAGCGACCGGCGTGTGAAACCTGCTTGCCGGTGGGCTAACGATGCTTCCAATAAACCGGCTCTGCAGCCGCAGCGTTGCAGTTTGCTGGTGGTCCGGATCGAGCTCGATGCCGATGAAGCGCCGCCCCAATTCCTTCGCTGCGACGAGCGTGGAGCCTGATCCCGAGAAAGGATCAAGCACGACGTCTCCCGGCTTCGTATAGGCCTCGATAAGAGGCTTGAGCGACCCTACCGGCTTCTGCGTCGGGTGCAGTCTGTTCCCGGTATAGGTCCACGGAATGACGTCTGCCGGAGGGTGCTCCGGCTTCGCGGGCCAGCCCTTGGAAAGCAGGTAGGCCTGCTCGTGGTGATATTTCGTGAAGTTCTCACCCGAGGCGTAGTGCTTGGGAAAAACGATATGGCCGGCGACGTGGAAACCGGCCCTTTTCCAGGACTCCATGAAACGATCAACCTTGTTCCAGGCGTAGAAGCTCACCAGGAACTTCCCCGGCTTGAGAACACGGTGCATTTCGTGAAATGCCGGGTCCATCCATGACGTGTTGTCGTCGTTCTTGACCGTGCGCCCGCTCCGGTCGCGGTATCTCACGAGATACGGCGGGTCGGTCAGGATGAAATCCACGGAACCGCCGGGCAACCCTTTCATGGCCTCCTCGCAACGCCCCAGCGTTACGTGGTTCAGCATCTGCGACATCCCGAGCGTCATGGAGCACGCGGGGCGTGTTTCAGAGCTTGAGCTTCCTGCGCCTTGCGGCGCAGTTGCTCTGCCGCCTCGATGGCTTGCTGCTTCTTCCTGGTTTCTTTGATTTCGGCGCCGTACTTGTCAGTCGCGCCGTCGGGCCAGAACCGGCTCATGATTTTGCCCGCGCGAACCTTGATCGTGGAGCCGTCGCTCTTTTTGCGCGTCCCGATCTTGATCTCGCATTCTGTCTTTGCTGAATGAGAATTGAAGTGGCTGGACAGTGTCATACCTTGGCACCTTCCGGTCAAAATGAATAATGAAAATAGTTCGTTCTAAAAATACAGTAGTTCTAATCAGCTTGCCTGATTCGCCGTTGCCGGTCTACTACGGGACGCCGTAGTTTCGGGGAATCGAAAAATACAGTAGAATCCCCTGCAAACCCGCTGTTTCTTGTGCACCGCCGCATCAGCCTGTAGCTGTTCCCTAGAGCTTGCCTGATTCTTCAGCGTCTGTCACTTGGCCGATCAGCCAATTGATGAGAATCGCGATTTCTTGTAGAATCCCCGTAAAACCGCTGTTTTTTGTGCATCGCCGCAAGCGGCGCGATCTTCGCAAACGATCGAACACGCCAAGGACTAAACTCCTGAATTTCTTACTTCCCCTTTTCCCTCGCTCGACCAGTCTGTATGTCCTTTAAGTGCACCTGCTGCACCTAGACCGTAGCTCTCAATTCCCTACTGTTGAATTGCTGCGCCATAGGGGCTCGGCAGGAAAGACAACGGAGGAATCGTTATGCAAAAAATACTCTACGTAGGCCTGGACGTACACAAGGCAAGTATTACGGTGAGCACCGCTGAAGACGGGCGCGACGGGCTTGTGCGGTTCATCGGGCCTATTCCGAATACCCCTGCCGACGTCGCAAAAATGGCTGGTCGGCTGGCTAAGGAAGGTAACCGACTAGAATTTTGCTACGAAGCCGGCGGCTGCGGTTATGGCATCTATCGGCATCTCACACGACTTGGACACGGCTGCACTGTTATCGCCCCATCAATGATCCCGCGTAAGCCCGGTGAAAGAGTTAAAACCGATCGCCGGGACTCACAGAAACTCGCTCTCATGCACCGCTCAGGTGACCTGACGCGCGTTTGGGTTCCCGACGAAGTACATGAGGCTATGCGCGATCTCGTCCGGGCCAGGATGGATGCAGCATTGCAGCTTACGCGCGCTCGCCAGCAGCTCCTCGCCTTCCTGTTGCGTCACGGCCGCGTCTATACGGGCAGCGAGCCCTGGACAAGAAAGCACCACCGCTGGTTGGCGATGCAGGCGTTCGAGCAACCGGCGCATCAAATCGTTCACCAGGACTATACCGAAACCATTCTTACCGCGTCTAATCGAAAAGAAGAACTTCTGAAACAAATCGCTGCCCTTATTCCCAACTGGTCTTTGGGACCGCTCGTTAACGCGCTTTGCGGCCTGAGGGGAATGCAACTGCATTCCGCCGTCACTGTCGTAGCCACGATCGGCGATTTCAGCCGCTTCGAAAATCCTCGGCAGCTCATGGCTTACCTCGGGCTTGTGCCTTCAGAGCATTCGAGCGGAGAAAAGACCAGGCGCGGACGCATCACGAAAACTGGCAATAGTGAAGTGCGACATGTGCTTGTTGAAGCAGCATGGAGCTACCGCTATCCTGCCCGCGTGGCCCTGCAGAAATCAGAAATTCTCGCCAAGCTTCCCAAAACTGTGCGTGATATCTCGTGGAAAGCACAACAGCGGCTCTGCGGCCGCTATCGGCGTTTGACCGCCAAGGGGAAAAGATCCACGGTTGTCGTCACTGCCTTGGCAAGGGAACTATGCGGCTTTATTTGGGCGATTAGCCGGGAAGTGAGACCCGCGGTGCCTTAACCGGCACCTCGCGACCTGGCCTGTTCGGCCGGGGGCAGGGCGGAACGGTAGGCAAACCTCGTTTACTACGCTATGAGCCGGAGTTTCCGATGCTCGATACCAGTCCGAGGAAGGCCTGCGACGCTTAGCATTCATGCGGTAACCAATCCGCGCATGGAAGATTGATCGACCGTCGCCATCGCCGCCCTGCTCTCGACCCAACAGAAAAAATTTTGGCTCAAAACTGCCGCATGGATACGCGGCTCGATTTTGCACGAAAAAAAGCTTGTAAAAGGACATGGAAGCGTATGCGGCCGACCTTGCCTTCAAGGATCACGATGAACGCGCGAACACCAGCGCGCCCTTGACGGCTTTGAACGCCCGCTCAAAAAAACACCCCTTGTCCCATTAGCAGGAAAAAGATAACTGTAATGCGGTTCGCCGGCGCGGACTGTACACGGGGCGACATGTGAAAAGAACCGCTCCCGCTGTAGAGTAGGCTTTTCCAACCCCCAACGACGGAGAACGGCTATGAAGTACTTCTGTGGTTTAGACGTGTCATTGAACAGCACGGCGATATGTATCGTCAATCAGAATGGCGATATTGTCCGGGAGGGCCAGGTGCCCTCGGAGCCCGCTGCTCTTAACGACTGGCTCCAAAGCATCAACCTGCCATTAACGCGCGTGGGCTTGGAAGCCGGAAGCCTGTCACCGTGGCTATGTCCCGAGCTGCTGAGTTTTGGTTATCCTGCCATCTGCATTGAAACCCGTCACGTAAAGGCAGCGTTAAAAGCGCAGAAGGTCAAGACTGACCGCAACGACGCCCGAGGCATCGCGCAGATAATGCGCACGGGCTGGTATCGCGAGGTCCACGTCAAAAGTTCCGCGAGTCACAAACTCCGCGTTCTTCTCAACAACCGAAGATGCCTGGTGGACAAGCGTTCCGATATCGACAGCCAAATCCGCGGCACGATCCGGGCGTTCGGACTCAAGGCGGGTAAGGTTGCAGGAGGTGCAGCTTACGAAGCTCGCATCCGCGAACTCATCGGCGATGACGCGGAATTACAGGCTTACATCTTTCCCATGCTCAACGTGCGACGTGAGCTTATCGCACAAATAGAAAAACTTCAGAAGCTTGTCCTGGACCACGTCAAGGGCGACGATGTCTGCCGCCGGCTGATGACGGTTCCAGGCGTGGGGCCATTGACCGCTCTTGTTTTCAAGACCTTTATTGATCGGCAGGAACGGTTTCGGAATTCAAAGGGCGTAGGAGCCGCGATCGGATTGACGCCCAAGAAGTATGCCTCCGGCGAAGTCGATTATGATGGCCACATCACGAAGTGCGGCGACGAGTTTGTACGTCATCATCTCTACGAAGCGGCGCACACGATGCTTACCAAGTACAAAAAGCCTTGCGCCCTGAAGGCCTGGGGTCTCCGCCTTGCAAGGCGCAGCTCTCTCAAGATCGCTTCCGTGGCTGTTGCGCGTCGGATGGCTGTGCTCATGCACGCGATGTGGCGCGACGGTACCGAGTTCCGTTTCAGGCAGGAGGAAACCGAAACAGTCGCTGCCGCTGCGTAATTCGTAGGAACACAGGCCAATAGCGCCAGGTTATACATCTTCTGCGCCGCTACGCGGCAAGAGGCCGTCCAGCGGGACGCGGAGAGCCGAGGTTGAGAACGAGTACCCCCAGGTTGGGGCAAGCCTCCGGGCTTGCGACCACGCGAAAAAGATTGTTCCACCTCACTCTTCATATGGACAGTTATTTGGGGCGACGCCTTCACTCTGGCGTTGACCCCGGAAAGAAGCATGATACCCGCCAGGACCTTTCATTGGCCCCTTTTTCTTCGCTTGCCAGCGTACGCGACCAGCTTCGCCTTCAACGGTCTAGATGAACGCACAAACCGCGCCGTTGACGGCTTCAGCCTGGCCGCTGAAAACAACCCCTTCGTCCTCATAAGAAGAAAAAGGGGCTGAGAAAATAGGGACGAACGACGCGCGCGCGGCGCGTTGGACGGTGCCGCATGCTGCAAAATCGCTCTTGACACGAACCGCATTAAAGAAGGGGGTTCGCGGAAAAGCCAGCCACAGGACGCCCGGCTCGCGCGGCGGGCGATCAAAACCACGTCTCTTGCAACGGCGGCCAGATTGTCGTAACTCATGAGGGATGCGAAGCCGCCATAAACTATCGACACAAGAGGGATCATGAAAAAGCCAAAGCCCACCGCTATCCAATGCGATAGTCGAATTCACGCCGCAGTAGACGCCCTTTTGAGCGAAGGCGCGACACGCGAGATGATCGTAAAGGCTCTTGTCGACTGGTCCATCGAGGTAGGACGGCATGACCGCCGGGCCGAGCAGCTTCTCGATGGCGCCAGCCAGGTCCTCTCCAACGCCGCCCACGACGCCTTCGAGCAGGCGAAGAAGGACCGTGCCGCCAAGCGTAGAAAGTCTCTGGGCCTTCCGGAAGAATAGGCAATTCGCCGATCGCCGACGGCAAAGGGGTAGTCAGGGCGCCCAGGATCAGGCGATCAAACCGGACGCACCGGAGGGCCATCAGCGGGCAGGCGAAAAACCGCGAAATTTACACAGTGACTTACACAGTTTCACATTTTAAAAATGCAAGTCACGTATCTACAGCAGTTTGGGAGCTGACGTACTGGACTCAAAATCCCGCGCCCTTCACTGGGCATGTGGGTTCGACCCCCACCTCCAGCACCAATCGAATCGTTTTCTCGCGCCGTTCCGTTTGGTGTATTCTCACGGGATACGGCTGGCGGGCGTTGTGGCAGCGTGAGTTGCCGCGACTGGATTCGCCGGGCCGGAACGCGCGGGCGCGGTGGTATTAACGGGCAGGAGAGGCGATGAACAGACGGCTATTGTGCGTGGTGTTGGCATTCGGCCTCCGGGCTGGGGCGCAGGAGACTGCGCCGGAGATTCCGTATGAATCGGCGCCACATTTTTTGAAGCTGCCTCCGAACATTTATCTCGGCGAAGTGGCGGGCGTGGCGGTGAACTCGCAGGGACACGTGTTCGTGTTCTCGCGCGGCAACACCAACGGGCCTGCGTACGGAGCGTCGGCGGCGCAACTGCTGGAGTTCGGGCGCGACGGAAGCTACATCCGGGAGATCGGCAGGAATCTCTACGCGTGGTCGTATGCGCACGCGGTGCGGATCGACAGCCACGACAACATCTGGGTGGTGGACAAGGGCTCGGACATGATCATCGAGTTCAATCCGAAGGGCGAGGTGATGATGGTGTTCGGGCGAAAGAAGGAGGCGTCGGACGAGAGCGACGGGCCGTGGACGCACGTGCGGCCGCCGAGGCCGGCGGTGGACGGCCAGTTCCGCCAGCCCACGGATGTGACCTGGGACACGGCGGGCGACATCTTCATCAGCGACGGCTACATCAACTCGCGGGTGGCCAAGTACGACAAGAACGGGGACTGGGTGAAGCAGTGGGGCGGGCCGGGGACGGGGCCGGGCGAGTTCAGCACGCCGCACAGCATTGCGGCGGACGCGCAGGGCAATATTTACGTCGCCGACCGGGGCAACCGCAGGATCCAGGTGTTCGACACCGATGGGTTTATCGTGCGGACGATCACCATCGACGTGCCGGCGCCCGCGGATGCCCGAACCTGGATGGGGCCGCGGCCGGGCCCGGACACCGGCGGCACGATGCAGCCCGGTTCGCCATGGGCGATCTGCATCACGCCAGGCCCGAAGCAGGTTCTCTACAGCTCCGATGCCTATCCTGGGCGAATCTACAAGCTGAACCTGGACGGAAAGCTGCTGGGGATGCTGGGAAGCACGGGGCGGCAGGCGAAGCAGTTCGGCTGGATTCACGAGATGGCGTGCCCGTCGGAAAACGAGCTTTATGTCGCCGAGCTTCTGAACTGGCGGATCCAGAAACTGATTCTGAATCCGGCCAGGGGCTCGGGGAGCGGCGCCAAGCCCGGTCAGCGGTAATCGGCGCTGTCGATGATCACGCGGAAGAACTCTCGCTGATCTTCGAGCGCGTCACCGGCGGCGAGCCAGCCGGCGCGGAACTCAGTGGGGATGGTGAATCCACCGAAGGAAGCTTCGCGGAGGACGAGCGCGCCAAAGGGAGCGTAGCGAAACGCCCTCGGGATTGCCGCAGCGCAGAAGCGATGTCGAGACGAGACCCCCGGCGGGATTCGTCGTCAGAAGAATCTCAGCGGTTTCGCCGTGGGAGGTGAAGACGGCGCGCGCGGCGGATTTACCGGCCGGGGTCCAGACGACGACGCCGCGGCAGAGCACGGCGGGGAGTCAGAGAGACTCGGCCTTGACGCGGCCGGCGATGGATTTCGCAATATTTGCTCCCTCGGCGCGAGCGACAGGAATGAGGCCGAAAAGCCTCCAGCCCATCGCGGCCTGAGCGTCGAGCAGGGGATCGGAGCCGAGGATAGGAATGCCGTGAACGCGGACGTTGGCGCGCCAGACCATGCCGCGGCCCCAGACTATGGACTGGCGGATGGAGAACGGATACCAGCGCTTGAGCTTGATTTCGCCGTGCATGCGAAGACGAACCGCGGCGGCAAGCGGCGTACCCGGGCGGATGAAGTGTTCGAGGTAGCGGCGGGCGGACGCCGGCAGAGCGCTCAGGCGCCCCGGATCGAATGAATTTGAGGCTGGCGGAGCCAGACGCCACAGCCCCTGCGATGACACTACCTTCATCGACGCGCGGTCTCCTTCCTTATAATATGGTCCGGCAGGTTCGAAAGCCGGCGCAACGAATTCGCGTCCTTTTGCCCCCGAAGCGCGTCGGATAGGAAGCGGGGATGAGCTCAGCCACCAACAACTCAGGACCAAGCGTAAATCCATGGCTGATCGCCGCCGTCGTGTCGCTGGCGGCGTTCATGGAGGTGCTCGACACCAGCATCGCCAACGTGGCGCTGCCGCACATCGCGGGCAATCTGGGAGCGAGCAGCGACGAGAGCACGTGGGTGCTGACGTCGTACCTGGTGTCGAACGCGATTGTGCTGCCGATCAGCGGCTGGCTGGTGAGTCTGTTCGGGCGCAAGCGGTTCTTCATGATCTGCATTGTGCTGTTCACGCTGAGTTCGCTGATGTGCGGCGTGGCGCCGACGCTGGGAATTCTGCTCTTGGCGCGCATCATTCAGGGCGCGGGCGGCGGAGGACTGCAGCCGATGGCCCAGGCCATTCTGGCCGACACGTTTCCGCCGGAGCAGCGCGGGCTTGCGTTTTCGCTCTACGGCGTGACGGCGGTGTTCGCTCCGTCGATCGGGCCGACGCTGGGCGGATGGATCACCGACAACTTCTCGTGGCGGTGGATCTTCCTGATGAATCTGCCAGTGGGAATCCTGGCGGTAGTTCTGGTGTACCGGCTGGTGCACGAGGCGGAGGATCCGGCAAAGGCGCGCACGCGGCCGATGCGCATCGACTACATCGGCTTCTCGCTGCTGGCGCTCGGTGTGGCCGCGCTGCAGATTCTTCTCGACAAGGGGCAGGAGGACGACTGGTTCGGCTCGCCGTTCATCGTTGCGCTAGTTGCGGTCTCCGCGGTCTCCCTGGTGGCGCTGGTGATCTGGGAGTGGTATCACAAAGAACCGATCATCGACGTCCGGCTGTTCACCAACTTCAATTTTTCGACCGCCTGCCTGATGATGTTCGTGGTGGGAGGGATGTCGTTCGCCACCACGGTGCTGATGCCGCAGTTTCTTCAGGAGCTGATGGGCTACACGGCCCAGAGCGCGGGGATGGTATTGTCGGCCGCGGGGTTCTTGCTGTTGATCGAGCTTCCGTTCGTGGGCCAGTTGACCACGCGCATCCAGGCGCGTCATCTGATCGCCTTCGGGTGGCTCGGTCTGACCATCGGCATGTATCTGTCCACGCAGCGCATCGACCTACAGGTGAGCTTCGGCTCAGTGACCGCGCTGCGAATCGCGCAATACATCCCCATGGGCTTCATCTTCATTCCGGCGACGATGGCGGCCTATATCGGGATTCAGCGAGAGAAGAGTAACGCGGTGGCGGGCATGGTGAATTTTGTGAGGAACATGGGGAGCAGCGTGGGGACGTCGGTGGTAACGACGGTGCTGGCGCGGCGGGCGCAGTTTCACCAGGGGCGGCTGGCCGATCACATCGTCGCGGGCGCCTCCGACAGCGCCGTGCAGGCGATGGCCGCGCGGCTGAGTCAATCCGGGTTGAGCGCGGTGGATGCGCGGCAGCAGGCGTACGCGCGGGTGTACGAGTCGGTGCAGGGGCAGGCAAGCGCGCTGTCGTACATCGACACGTATTGGATCCTGGCCCTGGCGGCGGCGATTATGTTCGTGCTGTCGTTCGCGCTGAAGAACAACAATCCGCGGGGCGCGACCGGCGAGCGGGTCCTGGCGCACTGAGACCGGCCGCAGCGATGCACTATAAGCGGGGCATCGCGAATCCAAACCCCTGGCGAACGACGGCGCCTCGGGCGTTGACGATGGCCACGGCGGCGAAACCGAAGCGGGCGTCGCGGACTTCGACTCGAGTGCGCGGATCCGGTGTTTCATCGTCGGGGGACTCGCTCCAAATGGGGAAGCGGCAAAAATCAAGAAACCATTGAAATGTTCGGGTGCGGCGGGCGGCGGCGATGGCCGCGGAGGGTTCGGGTTTGTAGATTTCGCGGCCGGCGGCGGGGTCGAAGGTGTCGAGCAGGTTCAGCTCGTAGAGATGAATGCGGGTCTCGGACTCGACCCAGGCCGACCAGGCGAGAGGATTGGCGCCGCCGGGAAAGGCGGCGATCCGGGAGGGTGGGAATCCGTCGTAGAGGCGGGCGTTGAGTGTGTCGAGAGCGCGCTGGTGCAGAAGAAAGCGGCCGCCGTCGTAGGCGGAGACGAACAGGAGCGCGGCCAGAGCGGCGCCGCGGCCGGAGCCGGAGCGGGCGCCCATCTCCGAACTTACCAGGCGGCCGAGAAGCGGAGCGCCGAGGGCGGCGAGCAGGATGAACCAGATGAAGGGGTCGATGACGCCGGTGAGGTCGCCGCGGTACCAGTGGTCGGAAAAGGGCGACAGTAAACGGATGCCGTAGGGATTGGTCCAGTCGAGCACGAGATGGCTGGCGACGGCGGCGAGCGCGGCGAACCAGGCCCCTCCGAAGCCGGCGAGCGAGCGGCGGAGACCGCAGATAAGCAGAGCGGTGAGCGCGGCCATCACCGGCAGCAGAACGACGGAGTGGGTGATCCAGCGATGGTAATGGAGGTAGTCGAGGGAGCCGCCGGTGGCCGCGACGATGTCGATGTCGGGCGCGTTGGCGGCCAGGATCATGAGCAGGGTCGAGCGGGGATAGAGGCGCCCGAGGCCCGTGCGCGCGAGCATGACGCCGGTCAGCGAGTGCGTGAGTGGGTCCATGAATAGGCGGGAACGGCCGCCACGGCGTTGCGGCGGGCGCGGTAAGAGGGCGGAGTGAGAAGGGTGAGAGCCGCGGGGACGATCTCGACGGTGGCGGGCAGCCAGCCGGCGGCTTCTCCATCGACCTGGACAAAGACGCGCTCAGCGCCGCAGGCGATCAGTTCGGCGCGCGAAGCGGCCAGGAGCCTGGCGCCGGAGACGTGTTCGAGGCGGCGGGCGAGGATGGCGAGGAGGTATTTCAGGTAGCGGAACGTGCTCCGGCCCTCGAACAGAGCGAGAGCGAAGTCGCCGTCGAGCAGGCAGGCGTGGCGGGTGATTTCGATGTCTCCACCGTAGTTGCGGACGCGGCTGAGAAGCGCAAAACTGACGCGGGCTGAGGCTTCGCCGGCATCAACGGTGAACTCGGGCAGGAGGCGGCCAAGCTGGGCGAAGCCGCCGATCCAGTAGGCGACCTTGCCCAGGGCGGCCTTCCGGCGGGGGTTGAGGTGGTGGACGATATCGGCGTCGAGGCCGGCGCCGGCCATGAGAAGGAAGAAGCGGCCGGAGGGATACTCGCTGTTGCGCAGAAGGCCGGCGGCGATGCGCTCGGGCACGCAACCGGCCAGCGCGGCGGCGGCGCGGTCCATGCGGCGCGGCAGGCCCAGCTCGACGGCGAGGACGTTGGCGGTTCCGGCGGGAAGAATTCCCAGCGCGACCTCGGAGCCGATCATGCCGTTGGAGACTTCGTTTATGGTGCCGTCGCCGCCGGCAGCGAGAATGAGATCCGCGCCCCGGGCGACGGATTCGGCGGCGATGGCAGCGGCCGTGTTTGGCCCGGTGGTGGGGACGGTCTCGACGGAGTGCCCGGCGGCGCCCAGAAAATCGAGCGTCCGGCGGAGGAGATGCATGCCGCCGCCGCGGAGCTGCCCGGCGTTGGGATTATAGATGAGAACTGCGCGGCGGTACGTTGCGATAGGATCGGCCCTCTCGGTTACGCTCAATATTATAGACGGCGCTTCCGGGCCGGACGGGAGAAACGTGAAAACACCAGATCGCGTAAAGGCACACGTCGAGCGGCTTCGCGAGGAGATTCGGCGGCACGAGCATTTGTATTACGTGCTCGATCAGCCCGAGATCACCGACGCCGAGTTCGACGCGCTGATGAAGGAGTTGAAGGAGCTGGAGGCGGAGCATCCGGAGTTGGCGACGCCGGACTCGCCGACGCGCCGCGTAGGAGGCAAGCCACGCGAAGGCTTCGTGAAAGTGAAGCACAGTTCGCCGATGCTGAGCCTGGACAACGCTCTGAACGAGGGCGAGTTGCGCGATTTCGACCGGAGGGTGGCGGATCTGTTGGCCAACGAGCCATACCGCTACGTGGCCGAGCTGAAGCTGGATGGGCTCTCGCTCGCGGTGCATTACCGGGACGGAGTTCTGGAGCAGGCCATCACGCGCGGGGACGGAGAGGTGGGCGAGGAGGTGACCGAGAACGCGCGGACCATCCACTCGCTTCCGCTGCGGGTGGAGGACAGGCTGCCGGGGTTCGAAGTTCGTGGCGAGGCGCTGATGAACAAGCGGGCGTTTGCGCGGCTGAACGAGGAGCGCGAGGCGCAGGAGCTGAGCCGGTTCGCCAATCCGCGCAACGCCGCGGCGGGAGCGCTGCGTGCGCTCGAACCTTGGGTGACGGCGTCGCGAAAGCTGGACTACCAGCCGTACTTTCTTCTGGTGGACGGCAGAATGCACCTGGACAGCCAATGGGAGTCCCTGGATGCGCTGCAGAAGATGGGCTTCCACGTGAACCGGAATCGCAAGCTGTGCGGCGGCATCGAGGATGTGCTCGAGTTTTGCCAGCAGTGGGAGTCGCGGCGGGATACTCTGGCGTACGAGATTGACGGCGTTGTGGTGAAGGTCGACTCGGTGGCGCAGCAGGCGCGGCTGGGATGGACGGCGAAGGCGCCGCGATGGGCGATCGCGTTCAAGTTTCCGGCGCGGCAGGAAGAGACCGATGTGGAGAACATCGAAGTGCAGGTGGGCCGCACCGGGGCGTTGACGCCGGTGGCGCATCTGTCGCCGGTGAGCATCGGCGGAGTGACGGTGACGCGGGCGACGCTGCACAACGAGGACGAGATCAAGCGGCTGGGATTGCATATCGGCGACCGTGTGCTGGTGGAGAGAAGCGGCGACGTGATCCCGAAGGTGGTCCGGGTGGTGAAGGAAGGCCAGCACCGGCGGGAGTTTCACATGCCGTCGCGCTGCCCGGTGTGCGGCGGGGACGTGGTTCGCGAGCCCGGCGAAGTGGCCTGGCGCTGCATCAACACGAATTGTCCTGCGCGGCTGAAGGAGAGCGTCCGCCATTTCGCCTCGCGCGGCGTGATGGATATCGACGGCATGGGCGACGTGCTGGTGGATCAACTCGTGGACCGCGGGCTGGTGAAGAACGTCGCCGATGTTTACGAGCTCCGGGTGGAGGACCTGGAGGGACTGGAGCGGATGGGGGAGAAGTCGGCCAAAAAAGTCTGGACGAACATCCAGAGTTCGCGCCAGCGGCCGCTCCCGAGGGTGCTGAACGGGCTGGGCATCCCGTTCGTGGGCGAGAGGACCGCGCAGATCCTGGCCGAGACTTTCGGCAGCCTCGACGAGATTGCCGGAGCGGACGCCGAGCGGCTGCAGGAGGCAGAGGAAGTGGGGCCGAAGGTGGCCGATTCGATTCTCCATTTCTTTCACGAGCGGCACAACCGGGAACTGGTAGAGAGGCTGCGCGCGGCCGGCCTGGTGTTCCGGCACGACATCAAGCCCAAGACGGGAGGCAAGCTGGCCGGGCTGACGTTTGTGCTCACCGGAACGCTGCCGGCGATGACGCGCGAGGAAGCGGCGGAAAAGATCGAAGCGGCGGGCGGGAAAGTGACCGGGTCGGTGAGCAAGAAGACGAACTACGTGGTGGCGGGAGCGGAGGCGGGCTCGAAACTGGCCAAGGCGGAGAAGCTGGGCATCCCGGTGTTGGACGAGGCCGGCCTGCTTGATATGTTGAAATAGGAACTCGGAGTCCTGCCTGCGTCATTTCATTGAAATTCTCGTTACTTGGGGACCGCTCGGTGTGTTCCTGCTCTCTACGCTGGACTCGGCCGGCATCCCCGTACTTGCCGGTGTCGATGCGCTGGTGGCCTACCTGGCCTACAAGAACCCGGCTGTCGGGCTTCTGGGCGCCGCGATGGCGGTGCTGGGCTCGCTCATCGGATGTTTCTTCCTGTTCGGGCTGGCGCGGAAAGGCGGCGAGCGCTATCTGGACAAGTACACAATGTCGGGACGAGGCGCGACACTGAGGAGCTGGTTCGTGCGCTACGGGCTGATGACGGTTTTCATTCCGGCTTTGCTGCCGATTCCGATGCCGTTGAAGATTTTCGTCCTGTCGGCCGGAGCGCTGGGCGTGCATCCGGTTACGTTCGGCCTGGTGCTGCTGGTGGCGCGCTCGCTGCGGTATTTCGGAATGGCGTGGCTGGGCACCCAATTGGGCGATCAGACGGTTCCTTATCTCAAAGGACACGCCGGGGCGCTGCTGTTGTTGGCCGCGGGCCTGTTCGTCTTCCTCTTTCTGTTGATGCGCCTGCTGAGCCGGCGGCGCAGGCCGATGAGCCGCGAAATCACCGGCCACTGAACGCGGGAACCTACTCGGCGGCCGGCTTCAGCACTACGGCCGGAATGTTCGCGTCCTTGACCTTTTTGTTGAACTCGGCCAGCTCGTCGCCGAGCAGCCGTTTCGCATGGGCCAATTCCTGGTTCGATTGCGTAGCCAACCCCTCGTAAACCTGCTCGGACTGGCGCGTGGGCGCGGTGTCGCTATCCTCCACGGTGCCCTTCAGCGCGGCCAGCTTGTTGTTCAGCTTCACGGGGAAGTTCAGCGGATCTTCGCCGGCGTGGTTCTTAGTCTGATAGAGAGCTTCTTCGACGGTTGTGAGTTCTTTCTCGAGCGCCTTGGCGGCATCGGCCACCTTCGGCTCCTGTTCATAACGCGCCAGTTGTTTTTTTGCCTCGCGAATCCGGATGACGGCGTCATTCACTTCGCTCAACTTGTCGCGGATGCGCAGGGCGAGCTCAAGCTGCGCCGCATAATCGCCGCGCGTCGTCTTCAGACGGGGGTCGGCGACGACGTTGAAAGTCTCCGACTGGCTCTTGCCGCCGGCGTTCAGCTTGACGGTGTATTGGCCCGGAGCGGCCGTTGGTCCGGAGACGCTGCCCGCCCAGAGGATCATGCCGGGAAATTTCGTCGCGTCCTCGTAGCGCAGGTTCCAGACGAAGCGGTTTAGCCCGGCTTTGGCGGGAAGCGGCGCCGCGGCGCGGCGGCGGAACGACTCCTCCTCGGGGTCGGCCGGCTGCTCGGGTTTCTTCTCGGCGCTGCTGAATTTCTTCACCAGCTTGCCCGCGCTGTCCAGAATTTCAAGCGTCACATCGCCGGCCGGCTTTTCGGCAAACGAGTAGTAGATCACCGCCCCGGAAGGAGGATTCTGCCCGGCTGCGCCGTCCCCACCGAAGCCGAACCCGCCCGGAGCGCGATAGACGTCTTTCGGGCGAAAAAGGTGCGCCGGTTCCTTCAGGCTCTCCGGCGTCAACTGGTAGAGCAGCGGGACATCGTCAAGAATCCAGAACGCGCGGCCCTGCGTGGCCACGACAAGCTCCTTGTCGCGCTTGTGGAAGGCCAGGTCGGCAATGGGCACGATGGGCAGATTCAACTGAAACGGCCGCCAGTTGGCGCCGCCGTCGAAGCTGATATACATGCCGTACTCGGTTCCGGCGACAAGCAGATCCTTGCGATTCGGATCCTCGCGAATCACGCGGGTGAAGCTATGGTCGGGTATTCCGTGAACGATGGACGCCCAGGTTTTTCCGAAATCGTGCGTCACATAAAGATAGGGCCGGAAGTCGTCCGACTTGTACATCGTGGCGGCGACATAGGCTGTGGCGGCGTCGTTCGGCGAGGCTTCGATGGAGTTGATCTGAATCCATTCCGGCATGTCCTTCGGGGTGACGTTGGTCCAGTGCTTGCCGTCGTCGCGCGTCACCGAGACCAGGCCGTCGTCGGAACCGGTCCAGATGACGCCTTTGGCGAGAGGCGATTCAGCGACGGTGAAGATGGTGTCGTAATATTCGACGCCGCTGTTGTCTTTCGTGATGGGTCCGCCGGAGGGCCCCTGTTTTGACTTGTCGTCGCGCGTCAGGTCGCCGCTGATGGCGGTCCAGCTATGGCCCTCGTCGGTGGAGACGAACAGTTCATTCCCGCCGGCATAGAGGCGCTTGTTGTCGTGGAGGGAAAAAAGCAGCGGGAAATTCCACTGGAAGCGGTACTTCATTCCCTCGGCGCCGTACCCCATGGGGTTGTCGGGCCAAACAGTGACGTCGCGCGTGATTCCGGTGGAATGGTCGTAGCGCGTGAGAAGACCATCGTAGGATCCGGCGTAAACGATCTGCGAATTCCGCGGATCCGGCGCCAGCCATCCGCTCTCGCCGCCGCCCACCGGATACCAGTCGCGCTCGGTGATGGCGCCGTCGTCGCTGCGGCTGGCGATGCGCACGGTGGAGTTGTCCTGCTGCGCGCCGTAGACGTGATAAGGGAAGTCGCTGTCGAGCGAGACGCGGTAGAACTGGGCCGTGGGCTGGTTGTCCTGCGTGGACCAGTTCTTCCCGCCGTCGACCGAGATGGTTGCGCCCCCGTCGTCGCCTTCGATCATGCGGCGGGGATCGATGGGAGAGATCCAGAGCGCGTGCCGGTCTCCATGCGGGGCGCGGATCAGGGAGAAAGTCTTGCCGCCGTCGATGGACTTCCACATGGAGGTGTTCAGGGCGTAGACCGTGTCCTCGCTTTTGGGGTCGGCGAAGATGTGGGAGTAATACCAGGCGCGCTGGCGGAGGGTGTTCTCCTGGTTGGTGCGCGCCCAGGTTTTGCCGCCGTCGTCGCTGCGGAAGACGCCGCCGTCCGCGGCCTCGACAAGGGCCCAGACGCGCTCCGGGTTCACCGGCGACACGGTCACGCCGATCCTGCCGAGCACGCCCTTGGGGAAGCCGTCGTTGTGCGTCAACTCCGTCCACGTGTCGCCGCCGTCGGTGGAGCGGAAGATGCCGCTTCCCTTCCCGCCGCTGTCGAACGTCCAGGGCTTGCGGCGAACCTGCCACAGGGTCGCGTAGATGAGGTTCGGATTGCCGGGGTCCATGGCCAGGTCCACGGCGCCGGTGTCTGCGTCGCGGTAGAGCACCTTCTGCCAGGTCTTGCCGCCGTCGCGGCTGCGGTAAACGCCCCGTTCTTCATTCGGCCCGAAGATGTGTCCCAGCGCTGCGACGTAGACGATGTCCGGATTCCGCGGGTGGACCACCACGCGGCCGATCTGGTAGGTGTTGGCGAGGCCGACGTTCTTCCAGGTCTTCCCGGCGTCGTCGGATTTATACACGCCGTCTCCGTTGGAAACGTTGCCGCGAACGCAGGCCTCGCCCATGCCGGCGTAAATGACGTTGGGATCGGATTCGGAAACCGCGAGCGCCCCGACATCTCCGGTCTTCAGTTGGTCATCGGCCACCGGATGCCATGCGGCGCCGCCGTCCGTAGTCTTCCAGATGCCGCCGCCCGTGGCTCCAAAATAATAGACGCCCGGCTGCGAGGTGACACCGGCCACGGCGACTACGCGGCCGCCGCGAAACGGTCCGATGTTGCGGTACTTCAACTCCTTGAGCGTCGGAAAATCGACTTGAGCCCAGCCGAGCCCGATCAGAAGCGGCACCAACAGCGCGAGGCGAAGCCCGCGAACCCATCTCCGGCAGGACAGGAGGCGTCTCATGGCATTGATCGACGATGCTACCACAGCGGGGCGCGAGGCGAGCGGCCAAACTGCTACCGTGAGCAGAGGAACCGCTCATCATGTGGACTCTGCTCGCCCTGGCCGGCATGGCCGCCGCCGCGCCGCTTCACTTTGTGCCGCACACCGTCGCCACCGGCCTCAAAGGAGGCTATCAGGTGGTGGTCGCCGACATCAATCACGACGGCAAGCCCGATCTCATTGCTCTCGCGAGCGGCATGACCGACCTGGTGTGGTATGAGAATCCCACCTGGACGCGGCACGTGATCGCCGGCGGGTTCACGGGGATGATCAACTGCGCCGCCTTCGACCTGGACGGCGACGGAGTTCCGGAGATCGTTCTTGCGAGCGGCTTCCGCGGTCCCGGCGTGCCGCCCGAGGAGGGAAACCCGGGCATTCTGACGCTGCTCGAGCACCAGGGCGACCCGACCGGCCCGTGGAAGGCGACGCTGCTGGCGCGTCTTCCCGCCTCGCATCGCCTGCGCTGGACGATCATCGACAAGAAGCCGGTGCTGGTTGACGTTCCTCTCACCGCCGCCGAAGCGCGGCCTCCGAATTTCTTCGGCCACGTTCCGATCACTCTGTTCGATCCGGCCACGTGGTCGAGCAAGATCCTCAGCCTCGACGAAGAAGGCGTGGTTCACGGCGTTTTTGTTACCGATTGGGATCGCGGCGAGAGCGACATTCTCATCGCCGGATTCGACGGCATTCATCGCTATCACCGCGAGGCGAACGGCACGTGGTCCCGGCACGCCATCGCGGCCGGAAACCCCGCCGGGTGGCCGCACGGCGGATCGAGCGACGTGGCCGCGGGCCATCTCGGCAATCGCCGCTTCCTGTGCGCCATCGAGCCCTGGCACGGCGAGCAGGTGGCCGTCTACACGGGGAGCAGGCACTGGCGGCGGCAAGTAATCGACTCGACTCTGGTTGACGGCCACACCATTCTCACCGGCGACTTCGACGCGAGCGGCAACGACACCATCGTCGCCGGCTTCCGCGGCGGCGCACGCAGCGTCTATCTGTACCGCGCCGCGGATTCCCACGGCGAACACTGGACGCGGGAAGTGCTGGACGACGGAGGCATGGGGGCGGCGGCTTGCGCCATCGCCGACCTGAATGGCGACTCGCGCCCGGATATCGCCTGCATCGGCTCGGCGACCGCGAATCTGAAGTGGTATGAGAACGCTGAGCCGTCATCGAAGTGATACGCTGACCGAAGGCCGCTATGACCATCCTCGACGACGAAACGGTGTCGCTGAACACGCTGAAAGGTCCGATGCGAACCGCCATCTTCCGGCCCTCGGCGCCCGGCCGCTATCCGGGGCTGGTACTGTTTTCCGAGATCTTCCAGATCACCGGGCCGATCCGCCGCACGGCCGCGCTTCTGGCCGGCCACGGCTTCGTGGTTGCGGTGCCCGAGATTTACCACGAGCTCGAGCCCGAGGGCACGGTTCTGGCCTACGACCAGGCCGGGGCGGATCGCGGAAACGCCCACAAAGTGGCCAAAGAGCTGTCGTCTTACGACAGCGACGCCCGCGCCGCGCTTGATTATCTTGCCTCCTCGGAGCACTGCACGGGACGGCTGGGAGTCATCGAAATCTGCATCGGCGGCCATCTGGCGTTTCGCGCAGCCATGAACGCGTCGGTGTTGGCGGCGGTTTGCTTCTACGCCACCGACATCCACAAGCACAGCCTGGGCGCGGGCATGCAGGACAACTCGCTCGAACGGGCCGGTGAGATTCGCGGCGAGCTGCTGCACATCTGGGGCCGGCAGGATCCGCATGTTCCGCTCGAGGGCCGCTTGCGCATCCATGCCCGTCTGGAGGAGGTGGGCGTCAAGTTCCAGTGGGTTGAGGTCAACGGAGCGCACGCGTTTCTGCGAGACGAGGGGCCGCGCTACGATCCCGAGCTTGCGCTCCACTGTTACAGCCTTGCACTCGGCCTGTTCCATCGCTGCCTCGGCTCGGGCAGTGTGAGCGAAGCCCGAGGTTAGCCGCGCCAGGCGGCGGCCAACTGCACGATGTCGTCGTATTCGTGAATCCAGGTTCCGTCCACGTCGGCCCAGGCCGAGGCGACCATCGCCTTGGCGACGTAGCTCGCGCGCACCGGCCGGTAGCGTCTCAGTCCTCCTACCATGGCCCATTGCACCGCCCAAGCCGCGGCGAGGCCAATGCGCTCCGCGAGACGGAACTCCTTCCGGCTGCCTGTCAGGATGCCGGGCCGGAAAATGTGCGTAGCGGTGACACCGGTGGCGCTGACGGCGTCCTCCGCCTCGCCTTTGGTCTTCAGGTAGAAATTCGACGAGGCCGGGTCCGCGCCGGCCGACGACACCAGGCAATAGACCGCGGCGGCTTCCTGGCGCGCGCAATGGGCCAAGGCCGCAGGGTAATCGACGTCCACTTTCCGGAACGCGGCCTGCGAGCCGGCCTTGCCGATGGTCGTCCCCAGGGCGCAGAAAAAGTGTGCGCCAGGTTCGAGGCCGAGCGCTGGAAGTGCCGCGAAGTCCACGATTCTCGCGTCCAGCTTCAGGTGGCGGCGCGGCAGCGCGTTCCGGGATAACGCGATCACGCGATGGTAGCGCCCGCTGTCCAGCAACAGACCGAGGCAGTGCGAGCCGGTGAGGCCCGAAGCGCCGGCCAACACCGCGGTCCGGGTTTCACTCATGCCGAAGTGCCGTCATGGGGTCGGAACGCGTGGCCCGCCACGCCGGAACGCTGCATGCCGCCAGGGCGGTGGCGATCAGGATGGCCGACATCAGCAGATATGTGAGCGGATCGTGCTCGGTGACGCCGTATAGCATGCCGCGCAACAGCCGCGACAACCCCAGGGCGCCCAGCGTGCCGCCGATCAATCCGGCCACAGCGCTCCGCATGCCCCCTCCTGCCACCAGGCGCCACGCGTGCCACGGCGTCTGTCCGAGCGCCGCCCGGATTCCCAACTCCTGCCGCCGCTGCTCGACGCCGTACGAAATGACTCCGTAGGTGCCGATCGCCGCCAGGATCAGCGCGATGAAGGCGAATGAGCCGAGGAGCGCGGTGTTGAAGCGGTCGTCACTCGAGGCGGACGCCATCACATCCTGCATCGTTTCGACCTTCGCCACCGGCAGGCCTCGATCGGCGGCGAGGAACGCGTTCCGCACCGCCGGCGCCAGCGCCAGCGGATCGCCATCGACGCGGATGGACCAGTGGAGCGGCATGACGCTGTTGGTGAACGCCATCAGACCATCGGGCACCTGCCCGGCCGGGATATACATGATAGGCAGCACGCCCCGCCGCACGCCCCGCTCTCGCACGTTGCCGACAATGCCCACGATGCGCCGCGGCGGATTCACGAAGATGGGACCCATCATCCGGCCCAGCACCAGGCTCGATCCGAGAGCGCCGCGCGAGGGCCAGTATTTGCGGGCCATGGCCTCGTTAATGACAATCACTTGCTCGGCGGTCTGGGCGTCGGCTTCGGAGAACACACGGCCTTGCAGCACGGGGATGCCGAAGGCCTTGAAATATTGGGGGCTGACGAAGCGAAACTGTTCGTCGCCGTCGCAGGGCAGCGATCCCGAAGGCGCGCGGCCTTCGATGTCGAAGGGAAGGTCGATTCCGGGACTGGCGATCGGGATGGTGATGGACAGAGCGACGGCGCGCACGCCCGGCAGGGCGCTCGCTCGGGTCTCCACCTCGCGCCGCAGGCGCGTCACTTTGTCTGTCGTGTCGTATCGCGAGCCGACGAGCGAAGTCTCCATGGTCAGGATGTTCCGCGCGTCGATTCCCGTGGCGGCATTCTGCAGCGCCGCGAAGCTCCGGATCAGCAGCGTGGCGCCGCTCAACAGCAGCACCGCCATCGCCATCTCGCCGGCGATGAGCATCGACCGCGCCCGGTTCTGGTGCAGCCCGGTGGAGGAGCGGCTGGCCGTTTCCTTCAGCACCGAGTTCACATTGACGCGCATCGCCTGAATCGCCGGGCCGAAGCCGAACAACAGTCCCGTACCGAGGGAAACCGCGAGAGTAAACATCGCCACCTGCCAGTCCATCGGAATGCCGGATATGAACTCGCTGGCGCGGGGCAGCTTGTCGGAGTAAAGAGCTTCGGTGGCTTTGATGGCGGCTCGGCCGACGGCGAGTCCGACGATACCCCCGGCGAGCCCCAGTATCAGGCTCTCGATCATCGTAAGGCGGACGATGCGGCCGCGCGTCGCACCAAGCGCCGAACGGACGGCGATCTCCTTGGCCCGGGCGACGGTGCGCGTAAGCATTAGGTTCGCCACGTTCACACAGGCGATTAGCAGCACGAAGCCGACAGCCCCCAGCAGCACCAGGAGTGGGCCGCGCGCGCTGCCGGTTTCCTCATCTCGAAGCTCGCGCACCCGGACGCTTTCCTGATCGGTCATCAAATCCGGCTGAGCATGCTGGAAGTGTTTGAAGATGGCAACCGCTTCGGCGTCGGCGCTGCCCACTGTCGCGTTGCCCCGCAGGCGGGCGCAGACTCGCAGGAAGTGGGCGCTGATCTTCGACGCCGGATCGGCGCGCAACGGCAGCCACAGGTCGGCTTGCGGGTCGGGCAGATACACGGCGCCGAGAACTCCCACGACGAGATACGGTTCACTGTTCAATTCAATGCGGGAGCCGACGATCCGCGGATCCGCCCCGAACCTGCGCCGCCACAGGCCGTGGCCGAGCACCACAACTGCCGGACTGCCGGGGCGGTCTTCTTCCGCGGTGAATGTGCGGCCGGCCACCGTGGTGGCCCCGAAGAGCCGGAAGTAGTCGCTGGAAACGTGTATGGCGTGAACCTGTTCAGGCGTGTCACCCGAGGAGAGGTTCACGCCGGGACCGGCCACGTCGAAGGCCGACACGAGGTCGAACTGCCGCGCGCCATCCCGCAGCGCGAGAAAGCCGCCGGAGGATAGCGCCGTGACCGAAATTTTTCCGAAGGTGGCGTCGAAGCTGACCAGGCGATCCGCCTCCGGATAAGGAAGCGGCCGAAGGAGAATGGCATTGACCACCGAGAAAATCACGGTGTTGGCGGCGACGGCCACCACCAGCGTCAACAGTACGGCCGCCGCGAAGCCGGGAGTCTTGGCCAGCGAACGCGTGGCCTGGCGCACTTCCGCGCCCAGCGAGACCATAGATCCATAGTAAAGCGAACCGGGACCGCATTCGAGGCCCGTGACCACATTTTACATTCGCGGATTTCGGGCGTGAACTGGCGGACAGACGAAGGCCCAGAGTGGAGTGCTCTGGGCCTTCGTTCAGGACGTGAACCCGCCGGCGGTCACAATCGCTTCGGCGGCGGCGTTAAAACTGGAACCGCAGCGAGAACTGAATGTGCCGTTCGCTGCCGGTCGCAGTACTGGAGATCTGGCCGAATCTGGCGTCGCCCAGCGTATTGTCGGGCAGGCCGAATTGCGGCGTGTTAGCGAGGTTGAAACTCTCGGCTCGGAACTCGACGTTGAATCGCTCCGTAAGAGCGAAGTCCTTGAAGATGGAGAAATCAAGGGTGCGCGTCGGGGGCCCGAAATTCGTTTGCAGGCCGAGGTTGCCTTGTGTGAGCGGAGTGGGGTGCAGGAAGTTCGCGGTGTTGAACCACTCGCCCGGATTGCTTCCGTTGGCCGGCGCCGCGTTCGGATTCGCTCCGGCCACCAGGTCAGGGTAGCAACTGGCCCAGACGCCTTGGCATCCGTTGGCGCGTACCGTGAACGGCTGGCCCGTGTGAAGCGTCAGAATACCGTTGACCTGCCAGTTGCCGACCAGCGCGTTGACGGCGCGGTTCATGTTGGCGCCGTACGCTTTGCCCCGGCCGAACGGGATGTCGTAGTTGAACCCGGTGGTGAAGTTCTGCTCGATGTCCCAGGCGGCATTGGCGTAAGAGCTGCTGATATTGGTGTTGTCCCGGTAACCGAAGCCGCTCGAACCGCTGAGCGTGGTACCGCTATTGGCGAGCGCGTGCCCGTAAGTGTAGGAGGCGATGAACTGAAGGCCCGAAGACATCCGTTTCTGCAATTCCACCGTCAATGCGTCGTAGTTACCGAAGCCGAATGTAGCCGTACCCGAAATGCTGCCGATGTCGGGATACGGCCGCAGGGCGTTGCAATTGATCGACGTGTTCAAGGTGCCGTAGTTCGGACAGGCGTTGAAGTCCGGCTGCAGAAGCTGATGCGACGAGTGGTTCCCTTGATAACCGACTTCGAGAGCCATCTGGCCGGGTAACTCGCGCTGGATCGCGAGGTTCCATTTCTGGACCATCGGATTGCGGAAATCGTTGGCCACTTCGCGGAACTGAAGCGAGGAGACCGGCGTGGTCGTGAAGACGTCCAGCGGGTAGCCTGCCGAAATGGCGCCCGTCGGATTGCCTCCGGCAAAGTACGGATTGGGCTGGAATTGACCAACGCCGGCAGGCCGGTTCAACTGGGGTGACTCATTGAACGGCACCGATTCGCCGCGGTTCGGATTACCGCCCTGGTTTTCCTCGCCGCCGTAGAAGATACCATAGGCGGCGCGAATGACGGTCTTATCCATAACGTTGTATGCGAAACCGATGCGCGGTCCGAAATCGCCTTTGTCCCACGGGATCAGGTATTGGTTCACCTGGCCGCGCGCCACCTTCACGTTCGGGAACAGCGCCGGATACGTGATGCCGTTCGCCGTGTACGGAGTATTGAAGTTAGGCGGCAAAGCGGCGTTCTGATTGGGCCCGCTGGGAATCTGGAGAGTTAGGGTGTTGATATCGAAGTTCGACTGTCGGGAAAATTTCTCGCCGATCGGAGACCACAAATCGTATCGCAGACCGATGTTCACAGTCAGTTTGGGCGTGACTTTCCAGTCGTCCTGGGCGTATCCGCTATAGGACTGGCGGGTGGACGAAATGAAGTTTGTCGTGGAGATCTGGCCGCCGTTGATGGCGCCCAGCAGGAACGAAGCCATCGTGTCGCCGGTGTCTCCCGCGAATGTTCCGTTCAAGCCGCCGAGGTCTTTTAGCGTGGACGGGTAGGCGGTTTCATTCCGGTTGAAGTTCATCTCGCCGTGCGGAAACGGCACCTGGAAGAACGGGAACTGAATCGGCTTGATCTCGGCACCGAACTTCAGCGAATGATTGCCGTGCGTGATCGCGACGTTCTGGACGAAATCCCAGACGTTGTTATATTCCTTGGTCGGCAGCCAGTCGTTGGCGCCCATCTGGCTGTATGGCCCGAGACCGAACTGAGGCAGGCCGCCGTTCAAAGACGTTGTCGGGTTGTAACCGCCGATTCCCAGGGCTGAGAACTCGTCGGTGTTCGCGTTGGCCTGCGTGCGGGCTGTCACCAGGCGGCTGAAGCCGAGGCGCGTTTCGCTAATGATGCTCGGCGACCAGATTCGCGTGTAACCCAATTGGGCGTTCCGTCCGAGATCCAATTCACTTACGCCGTTGAAGTTCCCGCCGTCCAGGGCTCCCGGGAACGGCTGGACGCTCGATTTGGGAGTATCCGACCAGCTGATGCTGCCAAACAGGCTGTTCTTATCGTCGATGCGGTAATCGACGCGTCCGTCGCCCTGGTCGGTATTCAGCATCCCCGGCGTTACGGTGTAGTAGTCGTTCTGGGGATAATTTCCCGTCCTGAAGGGCTGATTGGTGGCCGGGAACAAAGCCATCATCTTGGCTGCCACAGGATCCATCCGGTTGGCGGGAATGATGTTGCCCGGGAACGGAGTCCTCGTGTAGACGGGGTTGCTGGTATTGCAGCCGCTGATGCAGGAGGTGCTGGCCGGATCGAAGATTTCGTTCTGGGCGATGCTGGTTCCGTTCACGGAGCCGACGGCGCCGCCGAGTAACTGCGAGAAGTCGCCCTTGGTCATGGCCTGCGTGGGAATGGTGTAGAAGCCCCCATATCCCAGGTTTTGGATCGTCCCGCCGCTGGTGGCGATGCGCGTGCCCTGGTAGTCGCCGAACATAAAGAGCTTGTTCTTGATGATCGGGCCGCCCACCGCCGCGCCAAACTGGTTCTGCTTGAAGACGTTCGTCGGCTTGCCGGCGACATTGTTTTCCCACCGGTTGGCGTTCAGCTTGTCGTTTTGCAGAATCTCGAACAGGACGCCATGCACCTGATTGGTGCCGGACTTCAGGTTGACGTCAATCACGCCACCGGCCGCGCGCCCGTACTCGGCGTTGTAGCCGTTGGTCAGGATCTGCATTTCGCCGATCGCCTCGACCGACGGGTTGATGACGAACGACTGCTGGTTGATGAAGTCGATGACGTTGACGTTATTGTCGACGCCGTTCAAAAGGAAATTGTTTTCGCCGGTCGACCGGACGCCGTTGGCTGAGAAGCCGCCGTTCAATGCGTCACGCGCGCCCTGCTCGGCCGGCAGCACGCCGGGCGACAGGCGCGCCAGAAACGCGAAGACGCGCTGCCCGCCGAGCGGCAACTGCGTCATCTGGGTCGCATTTAAGTTGGCGCCTTGAACCGTCGATTCGGTTTGCAGCAGCGGCGCCGAGGCGGACACTTCCACAGTCTGCGATGCATTGCCCACCGCCAGCGCGATGTTGGCCGCCACGCGTTCGCCGGGGTTCACGATGACCCCGCGTTGCTCGGCAGGACGGAAGCCCGAGGCCTCGACGTGTACCGTGTATGTGCCCGGCTTCAACAGCGGGCGGACGTAAGTGCCGGATTCATCCGATTGGGTCACGTACGCCAACCCCGTCGCATCTTCCGTGATGGTGATCTTCGCGTTGGGAACAACCGAGCCTTGCGGGTCCGTGATCGTACCCGTGATCGTCCCTAAGTCACGCTGAGCAAAAACAGTTGTTCCGCAAAGCGCGAATACGAGTGCGCACGCGGCAATACTACGCTTACAGAGCATAGTCCCCTCCCAAACCTAGTCAGCTCACCCCAACAAAGCGGTCTGAACTTGGGTTAAAGTAACACATGTAAGCGCTTACTTCAAGGATTTTTTAGTGCTTTTTTGTTAGTCTACCCCAGGCCCCGGATCCTGCCCGATTTCGGACACCCGAAGCGGCGTCCCCGCAAAGATACTTCCGATTCGCCCGGGACCGTGTTAGTAAAGAGAGGGGCACAGAGAACACTCCGATGTCGGACTGGCTGTTACGAAACGTAGACGGGCGTGGCCCGCGGGAGATCGCCGAAGCTCTATCCCGTAGCCGCCGGGAGTTCCTCCGCCTGGCCACGGGAGCGTGTTTGTACACCGGTTTAAGCCACGTCTCGGCGCAGGCCCCCATCGTTCCCCGGAGCCGGAAGGTCGTAGTGGTTACCTTCGGCGGAGGAGCCCGCGATGAGGAAACCTTCATGCCCCAGGGGCAGGAGAACATCCCTCTTCTGCTGTCTGAGTTACTCCCACGCGCGACTTTTTACACTCAGGTAGTAAATCGGGGGATTCTGGGTCACTACGTCGCCACGGCAAGTCTTGCGACCGGGGTTTACGAAACCTTCGATAACTTCGCTGCCGTTCCGCCGCAATATCCTACGGCATTCGAATATTTCCGGCGAGACCGGAAGAGGCCGGCCTCCGATGCCTGGGTCGTGGCGCCGAGTAATGGCTTCAACCGCATCGGTGAGAGCGGTAACCGTGCCTACGGCGCCGGCTTGGGCGCCGGGGTGATTCTTCCGAAACGTCTGCTGGCCGCCGCCCTGTCATCGGGTGGCGGCAACCAATACGATCACCTGCTGCGCGACAACTACGAATCGCCGTTGTTTACCCCGCAGTTGGCCGGCAGCGAGTTCGAGCTGCGCCAGATGGCCGAGATCCTGAAGCTGTCGGTGGACGACTTCACGGCGCACGCTCGCAGCCTGGCCAGCCCGGACGAGTTATCGGTCTTCATCGCCCGCCAGCTCATGCGGCACCTGGCGCCGAGCCTGCTGTGGATCACTCTCCACGACATCGACATTGCGCACTCGGGGGCGTACTCGCTTTACATCGACGGCATCCAGCGCTCCGACAGGCTGTGCGCCGAGATCTGGCGGACCATCGAATCCGAGCCGGAGTACGCCGGGCGTACGACGATGTTTATCCTGCCCGACTTCGGCCGGGACTCGGACGAGGATGCTGGAGGGAACGGATTCCAACATCACCGCACCGGCGACGCGTTGTCGCGAACCACATGGCTGATGGCGCTGGGCCCGGGGGTTCGGGAAAACCAAGTGGTGGACCGCCGGGTGGAGTCGGTGGATCTGGTGCCGACGCTGGGGTCGATACTGGGATTCTCGGCGCGATTTTCCCAGGGCCGCCCGCTGGCGGAGGTGAGTTGAAGCCATGAAGCCGGAGCAACTTCAGGCGCGCGACTTTGCCGGATACCCTCCGGAGGCCCGCCGGCTCGCTGGTGCGAATCTCGAGACGATGCGCCGGCTTCCGCTGGCCTTTCTGCCGCTGCTGCTGAGGGAGCTGATCGAATACGACTGGAAGTTTCCCGTCGAGCGCCGGGAAATGCTGCGGCAGTTCGACTATCTGGGCAAGCTCGACGCCAAGGCCCTGGGAGCCGAGATGCAGGGATTTGAGCGGCTCAAGCTGACCGACGAGCTCGAAAAGCTGGACTGGGCCGGAGACCCGTCGGCGTTCTCCGAGCGGCTGACGGCGCACCTGTGGGCATCGCAGCAGATCGACGCGTTCCGGACGGCGGCTGTTGACTATGTCCATCGGATGAACCAGGCCGAGCCGCCGGCGCCCGCGCCGAAAGCGCGGCTGACTCTGGTGGCCCTTGGCAGCGGCGTGACGCAAAACCGATACCCACTGTTCCGGAAGCTGCGCCCGCACGGAGTCTATTACCGCAACGTCAAGACGGGCGACGGCGCCAGCGTGCTGCTGCGAACGCTGGCTTCGCGCGCCAAAGCCGATCCGGCGCCGTTCGGCCACTGGTACGTGGATGGCGGGCGGGAAGGTGCGGGGGCGGACGGCGTCACGACGCTTTCCTACGACGGTCTGGCCGGCGTGCGGACACGATTGCTGGACCGGATGGAAAGGGCGATCCGCGCCGGCTCGGGCTCGGAGGCGCTGCGGACGATACTGGCGCGGATGACGCCGGAGCAGCTCGGCCTGCGGGGCGAAGGCGATGCGGCGGTGCTGAACCGCTTCGGTCTCAGCATCCTGACGCAGGGCTCGGGCACGCAGATGTTCAGCACGACGTTCGTGCAGTGGACGGCGCGCGAAGTGCTGCGGCGCGCCCAGCCAGTTACGCTTCTGGCGCGGTTCACGCCGCGGCAGAGGGAGCAGACGCTGAAAGAGACGCTCGCGCGGAGGCAGGAGAGTTCGGTGGTGCTGGACCCGGAAGGCTCGCTGATCGATGCCGACATGGGCGCCTACTACACCTGGATCAACGCGCAGCGCCTGCCCGGGAGCGAGCGCTCCGCGTTTCTCGTTTGGTTCGAGGGGCACAGCGAAGCGCTCGCGGCGGCGCCGGGGCTGGCGGGTGGGAGCGAGTCCGGCGAGGCGGTGGAGCTGGAGCGCCTGGTGGAGCGCCTGGCTCAAGGAGCCTGAGGCGAGGGCCCGTGCATTCCCGCGGCGGGCGCGGCGGAGAATTTCTGATGAAGCTCGCGTTCAGCCTGCGCCTTGGCCGGCTCGCCCAGACGGTCGTACACGCGCGACAGATGGTAGTGGGCGGTGGGCTCGGTGGGATTGAGCGCGATGGCGCGCTCGAGTTCCTCCTGAGCATCGCGATATTTATGCTCGCGTACCAGAAGCACGCCGAGTTCGAGATGCGAGTCCGGGAAGTTGGAGTTCAGGCGGATGGAGCGCCGCAGGAGCCGCTCGGCATCGGCCGCGCCGGCGCTGGAGGCGAGCTGGACTTTGGCCAGAAGATAGGCGGCCTGGTAATCGTCGGGAGCGGCCTGAAAGCGGGCGCGGTAGGCGCGGGCGATTTCGGGCAGGCGAGGGCCGGCCTGGTCGAGCATTCGCCCGAGAAACCGGTAGGGCTGATCGGCGGAGGGGTCCAGCCGGATAGTATCGAGGAAGGCGGCGATGGCGTCGTCGAAGCGGCGCTCGCCATAGCGGGCCACGCCGAGGGTCAACTCAAGCTGCGCGCTTTTTGGGTGGGCGGCCAGTCCCTTCTCCAGAACCTTGGCCGCCGCTTGATAATCCTGGCGCTCGAGCAGCACCTGCGAATAGTCGAAGCAGAAGGCTTCATTCGAGGGATCCTGACTCCAGGCGTGCTCGAAGTGGGCGGGCGCTTCGGCGGAACCGGAGGAGGCCAGGGCGCGCGCCAGCAGGTTTTCGTGAGCGGCGGTGGGAGCGCGGTCGAAGGCGGCTTGAGCCAGAGGGAGGGCGGCCGATGATTCGCCCGCCCGCAGATGAAGCGCTGCCGCGCGGGCCCCAGCCTCGACGTCCGCGGGCTGCTTCCGGGCGTAGTCTTCCTCGAACGCGGCGGCGCGCTTCCAGTCTCCCGCTTCGGAGTAGAACATGGCGAGAGCGTGCGACACCCGGGCGTCGCCGCCGGAATATTTCTCGGCCTTGGCCGCCGATGCGCCCGCCTCGGCCGGGTCGTGAAGACGAAGGCAGACCTGGGCGAGCGAGATCCAGACGAAGGGATTGCGCGAATCGGTTTCCGACGCCGCCCGGAGGTCGCGTTTCGCCTCGACCAACTGCCCCCGCTGAAGCTCCTCCAGGCCGCGGCGCAGCAGGACGTCGGCCGGTGTCGCATCGGAAAGGAACAGCAGCAGGGGCGCCAGCAGCAGCATTGCTCTCTCGAGCACCATCTTACCCTCGCCGGGCTCCGCCGCTCGAAACCGGAAAATGCCGCCCCGAGCGAAAAGCCGCGCGCGGGCGATACTATTACGGTTTATGTCCGCAGGGTCTGGGTCCGGAGGAAACGGCCGCATGAGCATTCAGGAGGTGGCGAATCTCGCGCGCGTTTCCACGGCGACGGTTTCGCGCACGCTGCATCACGATCCGAAGGTAAGGCCGGAGACCGCCCGGAAGGTTTGGCGGGCTGTCGAGGAACTGAACTACTATCCGAACACGCACGCCCGCTCGCTGGCCTCGGGCCGCAGTCACATTGTGGGGCTCATCGTTTCCGACATCACGAATCCGTTTTTCCCGGAGCTGGTGAAGAGCTTCGGCGAATCGGCCCTCCACCACGGCTACGACACCCTGGTGGCGTCCACCAACTACGACGCGTCGCGCATGGCCGTCACCGTGCGGCGGATGCTCGAGCGGAAAGTGGACGGAGTGGCGATCATGACGTCGGAGATGGACCAGGAACTGGTGGACGTGCTGGCGGATCGCGCGGTGCCGATGGTGTTTCTCGACGTCGCCGAGCCGAGCGCGGGCGTCTCGCTGGTTCGCGCCGATTATCGCGAGGGGATCGAGATGGCGGCGCGGCACCTGCTCGATCTCGGGCACCGCCGTATCGCATTTGTGAGCGGGCCGCCGGATCTGAAATCGGCCAACATCCGGCGCACCGGGTTTCTGGAATGCCTGCGCGATTTCGGCATCATCGAGGACGAGCGGCTGATCGAGCGCGGCAATCACCGCATCGACGGAGGGCTGGAGGCGGCGCGCCGGCTGATGAGTCTCGCCGAGCGTCCCACGGCGCTGCTGGCTTCCAACGACCTGACGGCCATCGGCGCCCTGCGCGGAATCCGGGAGGCCGGCCTCAGCGTGCCGCGCGATCTGTCGGTGGTGGGATTCGACGATATCGATCTGGCCGAGTTCACCGAGCCGCCGCTGACGACCGTGAGGCTCTCGCGCAGCGAAATCGCCGCGCGGGCGATGGAGTGCCTGGTGACGAACATGCGGCCCGGGGCGGGCAAGGGCTCCGAGGTGGTGGTGGGCACGCAGCTCATCGTCCGGCAGTCCTCGGCTCCGGTGGGTGGACGCTAGCTCACGGGCGCTACAATAAGCGGAAATGCCGCGACTCGCCGCGTTGACGGGCCTGATTCCAGTGGCGCTGTGCCTGATCGCCGGCTTGCCTTCGCCGCGGATCGACTTCCGCGATGTGGCGGCGCAGGCGGGCCTGACGGGAAAGAACGTTTACGGCGGCCTGCTGCGCAAGGACTACATTCTGGAGACGACCGGAAACGGCGCGGCCATTTTCGATTACGACGGCGACGGCCGCCAGGATATTTTCATCGCCAACGGGGCGCGCCTCGACGGCGAGAGCGGCGCCACCGGACAGCTTTATCACAACGAAGGCGGCGGACATTTTCGCGAAGTGTCGGCCAAGGCCGGAGTGGCGCGTTCGGGTTGGGCCCAGGGCGTCTGCATCGGCGATTATGACAACGACGGCCGGCCCGACCTTCTGGTCACCTATTACGGCCACAACACGCTCTATCGCAACCGCGGCGACGGCACCTTCGAAGACGCCACCGAAAAGGCCCATCTGCCCGTCACCGGAACGCGCTACGGCTCCGGATGCAGCTTCACCGACTACGACCGCGACGGATTCGTGGATCTGTTTGTGGCCAACTACGTCGATCTCGATCTCGCCTCGACGCCCAAGCCCGGGCAGAACGGCTACTGCGAGTGGAAGGGGCTGGCAGTGATGTGCGGGCCGCGCGGGCTGCCGCTGGCGCACAACGTTCTCTATCACAACAACGGCGACGGAACCTTTACCGACGTGTCGGAACGCGCCGGCATTCTGAAGCCCGGCGGACGGTACTCGCTCGGAGTCGCGGCGGCGGATTTCGACAACGACGGCTGGCCGGATATTTATGTGGCCTGCGACATGACGCCGAGCCTGTTGTTCCACAACCGCGGCGACGGGACCTTCGAGGAACGCGGCGTGGCGGCCGGTGTCGCCTACAACTTCGACGGCCAGTTGCAGGCGGGAATGGGCGTGGCCGTGGCCGATTACGACGGCGACGGCCTGCTGGATATTGCCAAGACGAATTTCTCGGGCGACCTGACATCGCTGTTTCACAACGACGACGGGAAATTTTTCACCGACGTTTCGCGCGAGGCGGGCCTGGGCAGCCGGCAATACCTGGGATGGGGCGTGGCGTTCCTCGACGTGGACGACGATGGATGGAAGGACCTGGTGGTGGCCAACGGGCACGTGTATCCGGAGGTGGAGGGCGCGGGGCTGGGCGACAGCTATTTGCAGCCGACCGTGTTGTACCGCAACCTCGGCACGGGCAAGTTCGGCGACGTGACGGCGGGCGCGGGTCCGGCCTTCCAGACGCCGCGTCCGGCACGCGGGCTGTCGGTGGGCGACGTGGACGGCGACGGCCGGCCGGAGATCGTGCTGGTGAACATGAACTCGACGCCGAGCCTGCTCAAGAACCAGGCGCCGGGCGGGCATTGGCTGAACGTGCGCCTGGTAGGAACCAAGTCGAACCGCAGCGGAATCGGAGGCCGGGTGACGGTTTCGGCGGGCGGGCGGAGGGCCATCGACGAAGTGATGAGCGGCGGGAGTTTTTATTCACAGAACTCGCTGACGCTGCATTTCGGGCTGGGCGCGGCCAGGCAGGCCGACAGTGTCGAGGTCCGCTGGCCGAGCGGCTTGAAACAACGGTGGCAGAGCGTGGCGGCCGACCGGAGCGTGGTGGCGCGCGAGGGAGCGGGCACGCTCGAAGCGGACGGACCGCGCCCGCATTGAGACGTTCATGAAGATCGACCGGCGTCAGTTTCTGGCATCGGCCTGCACGCTCACGGCGCTGGCGCGGATGGAGGCGCCGCTCGCGGTCGCGGCGGAGTTGCCGCCGGGGCCTCCGTTCCTGGCGCTGCGGAAGTTCATCGAGCCGGGTAATGACGAGTTCCGCGGCGAGACGGAAGCGATGGAGATCGCGCGGACGATGGAAGCGGCGTTGCGATCCGGCGTTCTGCCCGGCGGCAGCGCGGCGGCCGGACAATCGCCGCTGCCCGCGTCCTACGGCAGCGTGGCTCCCGATGTGCGGGAGGCGGTGTACGGCGGCGAAGGAAACCTGGCCGAGGCGTGGCGCAAGTGGACCTCGTCGTTCGGCGAGATTCGCCGCGCCCGCGTCTATCCGCTACCCGGCGACATCGTGCGCTACGAGATCGTCTCCGAGACGGGCGGCACGCTGCTCCAGCGCACCGGCGAATGGAAGTTGAAGTGGGCTGGCGGCGCGGTGGCCGATCTTCGGCCCGTGTTCGAGCACGTCTGCCACGCCGCTAAGCCGATGTTCGAGGACGTCACCGGGGCCGTACTCGGCGGTGTCGCTTCCTTTGACGAGCAACTCGCGCGCGGCGTTCCTTACTGGCGCGCGCGGCTCGACCCGGCCACCGGCATCGACATTTATGGGAGTAACGGAATCGCCGCCGGCGATATTGACGGCGACGGGGAAGACGAGATTTACGTCTGCCAGCCCGGCGGCCTTCCCAACCGCCTGTACAAGATTCGCGACGACGGCACGTGGGAGGATATCACGGCGCAGTGGGAGGTGGATCTGCTCGACGACACCTCGTGCGCGCTGTTTCTGGATCTGCGAAACTCCGGGCGGCAGGATCTGGTGGTTCTTCGCGGCGCCGGTCCGGTGCTCTACCTCAATGAAGGGACGCGTTTCCGGATGCGCGCCGACGCGTTTCGATTCGCCAGGACTCCGGCGGGAGGATTCACGGGCATGGCCGCGGCCGACTACGACCGCGACGGAAAACTCGATCTCTACCTCTGCTGCTACGTGTATTTTCAGACCGAGGCGCAGTACACATACCCGGCGCCGTATGCGGACGCGCGCAACGGACCGCCAAATTTTCTGTTCCGGAACCGGCTGGAGGCCGGCGGCGGGGGCTTCTTCGAAGACGCGACCGACGAGTCCGGCATGAACGAGAACAACAACCGTTTCAGCTTCGCGCCCGCCTGGTGCGACTACAACGGCGACGGCTGGCCCGACCTTTACGTGGCCAACGATTTCGGGCGCAAAAATCTCTACCGCAACGACAAGGGACACTTTCGCGACGTTGCCGCCGCGGGCGGCGTGGACGACGTGGGGCCGGGAATGAGCGCCGCCTGGTTCGACTATGACGGCGACGGCCGGCCGGACCTGTATGTATCCAACATGTGGAGCGACGCCGGCCGCCGGGTGGTGAACGACCCCGCGTTCGCGCCGGGCCGGGGCACCGCGGCGGAGCTCTACCGGCGGCACACCAAGGGCAACTCGCTCTACCGGAACCGCGGCGACGGGACCTTTGAAGAGACCACCGCCGCGCAGGGCGTGGCGATGGGCCGCTGGGCCTGGGCCTCCGGCGGACACGACCTGGATAACGACGGGCATCCGGAAATTCTGGTGACGTGCGGAATGTTCACCAACCGCTCGCCGGAGGATCTGATGGGATTCTTCTGGCGCCAGGTGGTGGCGCGAAGCCCGGTGGAGGCCCGGCCGTCGATGGCTTACGAGAACGGCTGGAACGCTCTGAATCAGTTCGCGCGCGAAGACTATAGCTGGGACGGGAACGAGCCGAACGTGTTGTTTGCGCGGCGCGGCGGGCGTTATTACGATTTCTCCGGCTTGAGCGGCTTCGATTTCGCCGACGACAGCCGCGCCTTCGCGATCGCCGATATCGACGGAGACGGGCGCCCCGACGTGATTTTGAAAAGCCGTCTCGGACCTCAGATCAGGGTGCTGCGCAATCAGTGCGCGGGCGAAAACCGCTCGATCGCCTTCGTGCTGCGGGGCAGCACGTCGAACCGCGACGCCATCGGGGCTCGCGTGGAGGCCGACGGCCGCGTGAAGTGGGTGGAGGCGGGCTCGGGCTTCCTTTCGCAGCACAGCAAGAGGCTGATCTTCGGGCTGGGCCGGGCGGAACGCGTCGAACATGTCCGCATTGTTTGGCCCGCGGGCGGAGAGCAGACACTCGGGCCGCTGGAAGCCGGATCGACGTACACCATCGTCGAGAACAGCGCGGCGGTGCACCGCCAGCCGTTCCGGCCGCGCCGCGAATGGCCGGCGAAACCAGTGGCGGGCGACAACCGGATGGACCTGCACGAGACCTGGTTCGTCGAGCCGATTCCGCTTCCCTCGCCGCAAACCGGTCCCGGGTTGCTCGTTCTTTTGGGAGCCGGGCGCCCCTCGCTGCCGCAGGGCGTGCCGGTGAGCGCTGTGATGCTGAGCGGCCTCGACCGGGCGAGCCGCGAGAAATACGAAATCTTCCGCCGCTATCTTTTCGACTGGCGCACCGGGCTGGAGGCGCCGCTCTCGTTTCTGCTCGACCGTCAGGGCCGGGCGGTGAAGATCTATCCGGCGGTGCCTGGAGCGGAAGCGGTGCGCGCGGATCTGGCGGCCCTGAGCCAGCAGTCGATCGCCCGGGCGTTTCCGTTTCCCGGCGCGACGGTGCGCACGCCGCGGCGCGACTACTTCAAAATGGGCGCGGCGTTCCTGTGGCACGGCTATCCGGACGAGGCTCTGCCGTATCTGAGCGAAGCTCTGCGGCAGACGCCGGACAACGCGCGCGTGTCGCTGCTGGTGGGCCAGATCCACTTGCGCGCCGGCAGTGATAAAGACGCCGAGCGATTCCTGCGCCGGGCGATCGAGTTGAAGCCCGATTCGGCTCAGGCCTGGAACGAGATGGGCGGAGTGTACGAAGCGCGCAGCGACTGGAAACAGGCGCTGGCCTGTTACGACAAGGCGCTGGCGATTCAGCCCGGCTACACCGATGCGCTTGTGAACTCCGCTCAGGCCGCCGACAAGGTGGGCGACGCGGCGCGCGCCGAAGCCGATTACCGGAAAGCGCTGGAGTCGAACCCCAGCTCGGCCGAGGCTGCCAACGGCCTCGGGCTCATCCTCGGCCGGAAGGGAGAGACGGCCCAGGCCAAGCGGCTGTTTGAAAAGGCGATCGAGCTGCGCCGCGATTATGGTTCGGCAATTAACAACCTGGGCGTTCTCTACATGCGCAACGGGCAGGTGAGCGACGCGGTGGCGGCCTTTGAGTACGGCATCGGCGCGGCTCCGGACGAGGATATACTTTACTTAAATCTGGGACGGATTTACTTGCAGACCGGGCGGCGGGACAAGGCGCGCGAGGTGATGGAAAAGCTTCTGGCGCGCAAGCCGGGAAATGAGACGGCGCTGCGGGGACTACGCGAGTTGGGTCAGCAATGAATTGGGTTTTTCTTGTCGTCCTTCTCTTCGGCGGCGCGCCGGAAACGCCGCAAACCAGCGGCGCCGCGATGGATGCGATCATCGCCTCGGGCCGGTGCGCCAGCCTACCGGAGACGCCGTCGCAAAGAGTGGCTCCGTTGCGGGAGATCGCTCCGGGCGCGCCACCGCTGCTGAGCTTCCGATACTACGAAGGCGCCCAGAGGCGCCGCTTCGGCAACATCGACGTGGTGCTCGACGATGCGGGCCACTAGGGTCGCGCTCGCTCTTCTGGCGATGCGCTGCGCGGCGCTCGCCTCGGCGACCAGCCATGCCGATCAAGGAATGGAGGCGTTCCGCCAGGGCCGGTACTCGGTGGCGCTGGCCGAATTGAAGCAAGCGGCGCGCGAGGCTCCCGGCGACGCGAAGGTGACGACGTTTCTCGCGTTGAGCCAGGCGGCGACGGGGGAATGCCGGATGGCGCTTCCGGCGCTTGAGCGGGCGGCGAGCGGGGAAGATGCGGCGCTGGCGCGGCTGGCCGGACTGGCCGCCGCGAAATGCCACGTGACGGCCGGCGAATGGCCCGGCGCGATGGCCGCGATCGCCGCCCTGCGGACGCGGTTTCCCGGCGACGCCGACGTGCTCTATACCGCCGCCAAGGCGTACATGAAGGCCTTCAACGACGCCACCTTCGAGATGTATCAGAAGACCGCTTCGTCCTATCGCGTGCATGAGCTGTCGGCGGAAATCTTCGAGATCCAGAACCGGTTCTCCGAGGCCATCGCCGAGTATCGCAAGGCGATCGAGGCGAACCCGGCCGCGCCGGATCTTCATTACCGCCTGGGACGGGCGATGCTCATGGCCGGGCACGGGACGGAGGATCTGGAACGGGCGCGGAACGAATTCGAGGCCGAGTTGAAATTGAGTCCCGAGGACAGCGCGTCGGAATTTCAGATCGGCCAGATCCTGCTGGCCGAGGGAAAGAAGACGGAAGCGCCGGCGTATTTTGAAAAAGCGCTGGCGATGTCGCCGGACTTCCCGGAAGCCATGGTGGCGCTGGCCAAGACGCGCATCGAGGCGGGCCGCGCGGCGGAGGCGATTCCGCTGCTCGAGCGCGCGGTGAGCCTCGATGAGCGAAGCGAGCCGGCTCACTATACGCTGATGATCGCCTACCGCGACGCGGGCCGGAAACAAGACGCGGCGCGGGAGCAGCAGAAGCTGGACAAGCTGCGCGGCGGGCAAGGAGAGGAATTCAATAATTTTCTGAAGAAGCTCGGCGAGAAACCGCCGCAGCCGTGAAGGGCGCGCTGGCAGCGGCGATGGCCGCACTGGCGGCAGCCTCGGCCGCGGGCTGGGCCGCCGGCGCCGGAGGGTATCTGCCCGGCTTCCGCAACGTGGCGGCCGCCGCGGGCCTGACCTCCGCTTTTCCCAACGGCGGAAGCGAGAGCAAAAAGTTCATCGTCGAAACCACCGGCAGCGGCGCCGCGTTTCTCGATTACGACAACGACGGTCTGCCTGACATTTTTCTGGTATCGGGCGAAGGCGGCACCAACCGGCTCTACCATAACGAAGGCGGCGGCAAGTTTCGCGACGTCACCGCGGCGATGGGCCTGTTATCCAGCGGCTGGGGGCAGGGCGTCTGCGCCGGCGACTTCGACAACGACGGCTATACCGATCTGTTCGTCACCTATTGGGGCCAGAACCGCCTCTATCGCAACGTCGGCGGCAAGCGCTTCCAGGACGTGACGGCCGGCGCGCACCTGACGCAAAACAGAGTGCGCTACAACACCGGCTGTGCATTCACCGACATCGACAACGACGGCCGGCTGGACTTGTTCGTCGCCAATTACCTCAAGTTCGATCCGGCCTCCACGCCCAAGCCCGGCGACAATCCGTACTGCTTTTACCGCGACCTGCCGGTGGCCTGCGGCCCGCGCGGTTTGCCCTTTGACCGCAATCTGCTCTATCGCAACAACGGCGACGGGACGTTCACCGACGTGTCGGAAGAATCCGGCGTGGCCGCCCCCGTTGGTCATTACGGGCTCGGCGTGCTGGCCGAGGACTTCACCGGCGATGGGCTGCCCGACATTTACGTGGCTTGCGATCAGACACCTTCCCTGCTCTACATCAACCGCGGCCACGGAAAATTCGAAGAGGAGGCGCTGCCCCGCGGCGTGGCGCTCAACGAGGACGGCCGCGCGATGTCCGGCATGGGGCTGGACGCCGCCGCTTACGCGGGCGACGGCCGGCTGGGAATCTTCCGGACGAATTTTTCCGACGAGTACGAAACGCTGTACCGCGATCGCGGAGACGGCAACTTCGACGACGTGACTCTGAGCTCGGGCCTGGGGCGCAATACGCGCTACGTCGGCTGGGGCACCGGCTTCTTCGATTTCGACAACGATGGATGGAAGGACCTGTTTCTGGTCAACGGCCACGTCTTCCCCGAGGTGGATCGCCTGGGCATCGACATCCACTACAAGGACCATCCGATCCTGTACCGCAATCAGCGCGACGGAACCTTCGCCGACATCTCGGCCGCCGCCGGGCCGGCGCTGAGGGAGCGGCACTCCGCGCGCGGAGCGGCCTTCGCCGATTTCGACAACGACGGCGCCGTGGAGATTCTGGTGAACAATCAGAACGAGCCGCCGAGCCTGCTGAAGCAATCGGGAAAGCCTCCCGGGCACTGGCTGCTGCTGCAGCTCACCGGAACGCGCTCCAACCGGAGCGCGATAGGAGCCCGGGTCGTGGTCAAGACAGCAGAGCTGGCCCAATCGGGCTCGGTGCGCGGCGGCGGAAGCTACCTGTCGCAGAATGATTTCCGGCTGCACTTCGGACTCGGCACGGCCGCGGCGGCGGACCGGATTGACGTCACCTGGCCCAGCGGCCGCAGGCAAACGCTGGCCAACGTGAGCGCGAACCGGGTGGTTCGCATCGTCGAGCCCGCCGGTCCATGAGCGGAAGCCCGGAGTTGTTTTCCAGCGTGATCCATGATTGACTGAATTCGATTCCCATGCGCTCCCCGATCGAGTTTCTGCTCCTTCCGGCTCTCGCTCTCGGTCTCTGCGATTCGAGCCTCGCCCAGACGGCGCGATGGTTTCCTCCCCAGGACATGATGACCGTCGGGGTTTACTACTATCCCGAGGCGTGGCCGGAGGCGCAGTGGGACCGCGACATGGCGAACATCAGGAAGCTGGGCTTCGAATACGTTCACATGGCCGAGTTCGCCTGGGCATTTCTCGAGCCGGAGGAAGGGCGGTACGAGTTCGCCTGGCTGGATAAAAACATCGAGCTGGCGCGGAAGTATGGATTGAAGGTAGTACTGTGCACGCCGAGCGCGACCCCTCCGGCATGGCTGGTCCGCGAGCATCCGGAGGTGCTGATGGTGGACGCCGAGGGACAGCGCATGGAGCACGGCTCCCGGGAGCAGGCCGACTGGAGTTCGCCCGTATACCGCAAATATGTCGAAGAGATCGACGCCAAGCTGGCCGAGCGGTATGGCACGAACCCCAACGTCTGGGGCTGGCAGATCGACAACGAGCTTTCGCACTACGGGCGCGGCATGTCCTACGCACCGGCGGCGCAGGAAAAGTTCCGCGCCTGGCTGAAGGAAAAATACGGCACCGTGGACCGTCTGAATCGCGACTGGGGCAATTCGTTCTGGTCGCAGATGTACAACAATTTCGACCAGGTGCGGATGCCGGATCCGCGCGCGCTTGTGGCTGGCGCGAATCCGCACGCCATGCTCGATCTCCACCGTTGGTTCGCCGCCGAAACCGCCGACTATCTGCGCTTCCAGGCGGCGGCGCTGCGGCGATACGTGAAGGGCCAGTGGATCACGACGAACTTCATGATGAACTACGACCTGGTGAACCCGGCGCTTTCGGCCCGCGACCTGGACATCATGAGCTTCACGATGTATCCGGTCAGCGGCGGGCTGTTCCGCGGCGAACTGGGCTTTCGCATGGGAGACCCGGCGATGATCGGGTTCACGCACGATTTTCTGCGGAACCTGGGCAGCGGCGTCGAAGGGCCGATGGAGCTGCAGCCGGGCCAGGTGAACTGGGCGCCGGTGAATCCGTGGCCGCAGCCGGGAGTGATTCACGCCTGGATCATGCGTGCCTTCGCGCAAGGGGCGCGGCTGGTTTGCGTGTACCGCTACCGCCAGCCTCTGGCGGGCGACGAGCTTTATCACAAAACCATCGTCGAGCCCGACGGCGTCACTCTCGCGCCGGGCGGAAAGGAGTTCGTCCAGGCGATGGAGGAAGTGCGCAAGCTGCGCACGATGTACCAGCCCGCCTCGGCCGAGCCCGCCGATTACGCGGCGCGGCGGACCGCGTTTCTCAACAGCTTCGAGAACCGCTGGGACATGGACAATCGCAAGCAGACCATTCGCTGGGACACCATCGGGCACTGGATGAAGTACTACCGGGCTCTGAAATCGATGATGGCGCCGGTGGAGGTGATTGACGAGAGCAAGGATTTCTCGCAGTACCGTTATCTGGTGGCGCCTTCCTACCAACTGGTCGACGCGGACCTGATCAAGCGCTTCCGCGAATTCGCCGAGCGCGGCGGCACGCTGATTCTCACCTGCCGCTCGGGCCAGAAGGACCGCCGGGGTCATATCTGGGAAGCGCTCTGGGCGCAGCCGATTTACGATCTGATCGGCGCCGCGATCCCGCGCTACGACGTCCTGCCGCCCGGCCGCGAAGGGACGGTGACGGCCGGCGGAAAGAGCTACCAGTGGGGAACATGGGCCGATATCCTGGAGCCGCGGCCCGGAACGACAACGCTGGCGACGTACGCGGATCAGTTTTACCGCGGCAGCGCGGCGGCGACCAGCCATGTGCTGGGCAATGGGAGAGTGGTTTACGTGGGCGTGGATACCGAGGATGGCGAGCTTGAAGCCGACCTGCTGCGCGAAGTCTACGCATCGGCGGGCGCGAGGCCGGCGAAGCTGCCGCTGAATTTCATCGTCGATTGGCGCAGCGGCTTCTGGGTGGCAACGAACTTCACCGATACCGATCAGCCCATTCCTGCAGCGGCCGGTGCGACGCTGTTGTCGGGTGAGCGGGTGATTCCGCCGGGAGGGGTGGCGATATGGAAGTAGACGAAAATCGGGAATCGGATTCGATGACGCGCCGCGACGCCGCGTGGATGATCGCCCGCGCCTTGGCCACGCCGGCCGGTCTCGCGCTGGCCTCGGGCTGGCCGGGCGCGGCGCAGAATGCGGGCGGCGGCGCGATGCGGCATTCCAACGCGCCCCCGGAGCGGGACCGCTGGAAGGACTACCGCCCGAAATTCTTCACCATCGCTCAGTTCGGAGCGCTGAGAATGTTCACGCAGGTTTTGATCCCCACCGACGAAACACCGGGCGCGCGCGAGGCCCACGTCCCGGAATTCATCGACTTTGTTCTCAACGCGGCGGCCGAATACGCTCCCGAAATGCAGCCCCAGTGGCAAAAAGCGGCGGATTATCTCGACTCGGTGGGCTTTGCGGGGATGAACGCCGCCAATCAGGAGGCGCTGGTGGCGGAGATGGCGGCGCCGGAGACCGATCCGAACAAAACGCACGCGGGGTTCCCCTTCTACCGGCTGATGAAGGAGATGACCGTGCGCGCCTACTACACTTCGCGCGCCGGACTGGTGGAGAACCTCGGCTATCAGGGCTACGCCTACCTCACCGAGTTCCCGGGCTGCAATCATCCGGAGCACCACAAGGTCTGAAACGCCATGGAAACATTTGACGCCGTCATTGTCGGATCGGGAGCCTGCGGCGGCTGGGCCGCGATGGAGCTCGCGCGAAGCGGCTTCCGCGTGGCGCTGGTGGAGGCCGGGTCGAGCGTGAACCCGGCGCACGACTTTCACCACCGCTGGCCCTACGAGCTTCCCTTTCACGGGCAGGGTCAGCCCGGTCTGCTGCGGAAGCGGTACCGCGGATCGACCGAGTTTAACTACCGGCTGATGATCGACGACATCGAGAATCCGTACACCACGCCCGACGGTATGCCGTTTCGCTGGTCACGGTCGCGGGTGCTCGGAGGCCGCACGTTGCATTGGGGACGCGTGTCGGACCGCATGTCGGACCTCGAGTTCCACGCTGCTTCCCGCGACGGCTACGGCGACGACTGGCCGGTATCGTACCGCGATGTCGCGCCTTACTATAGCCGCGTGGAGCGATTCATCGGCGTGAGTGCGCGGGCCGAAAACCTGCCGCAGTTTCCGGACGGTGACTTTCTTCCCGCCATGCCGTTGAACTGCGCCGAGACGATTTTTAGCGCCGCCTGCGGCAAGCTCGGCTTTCCCGTTACCCAGCGCCGAGTCGCCCAGTTGACTCGCATGTTGAACAACCGGCCGCCTTGCCATTACTGCGGCAACTGCATCAACGGCTGCGACGTGGGCGCGATGTTCAGCACCGTTTCGTCAACGCTTCCCGAGGCGCTTCGCACCGGCCGAGTGACGCTGATGTGCGACACGGTGGTGAGCGCGATTCTCATGAACGCCGAGAACCGCGCCCGCGGCGTGCGGTTTATCGGGCGTTACAACAAGCAGGAGGGCGAGATCGGCGCACGAACGGTGATCCTGGCCGCCTCCTCGCTCGAGAACACTCGCCTGATGCTGAATTCCCAGCGCGGCGGCCTCGCCAACAGCAGCGGCGTGCTGGGTCACTATCTGATGGACCAGGTGAGCGGCGCCGGCGTTTCGGGATTCCTCCCGGCGCTCAAAGGCGCCGCGATTCGGAATGACGACGGCAAATCGAGCGGCCTCTACATTCCGAATTTCATTAACCTCGGCAAGCAGAAAGAAACCTTCATTCGCGGTTACGCGATGAGCGCTTCGGGCGGCGCGGCCCAGTTCCCCAGGTTCGCCGTCAACCATGCGGGATACGGCTCAAGCTACAAGCGCGAGATCAAGCGTCTGTATCCGGCCTTTGCCCGAGTCTGGATGTCGGGCGGAGAGATGCTGGCGCGGCGCGAAAACTTCGTCGAGATCGATCCGGAGGTCAAAGACGCCTGGGGCATTCCCGTGCTGCGGATTCACGCCACGCACTCCGACAACGACAAGCGGCTCTACGCGCACTTCCACGAGCGCGCCCGGGAAGTGTTCCACGCCGCGGGAGGCGAGGAACTGGACGCAAAAGCGGCGATGGCTCCGCCCGGCAGCCTGATTCACGAAGTGGGCACGTGCCGCATGGGCGCCGACCCCAAGACCAGCGTGCTGAATTCTTATTGCCAGACGCACGACGTGGCCAACCTGTTTGTCTTCGGAGGCGGATGCTTCGTCTCCACCGGCGACAAGCATCCCACGCTGACCATGATGGCGCTGGCGGCGCGCGGCTGCGATTTCCTCACGGACAAAGCGCGCAAGGGCGAGCTATAGAGCGGTGTCGCTAGCGGCCCGCGGCACGCGCTCCGGAGCCTTGCCGGATCGCCACCAGGTGCTGGCCCCGCGGCAGCAGCAGAGCGAACGTTTTGCCGTCGCCGCCGGCGAGCACTTCCGGTGAAATCTCCTCGCCGTCGATTTCCACCCGCGCCGGGCGCGCGGTGAGCGTGGCGATGGCGCGGGCGTCGCTGGCGTAGGAGAATTCGAGCGCGCCTCCGCTGAAAGCGGCGGATTTCAACTGTCCGTTGAACGCCGCCATGCGAAACGGCGTGTCTTTCTCGGCCGCCGAAATCGCGTGCGCCCCGGCCGGCAGCCACACCGTCCCGTCGTCGCGCACCGGCCAGAGCTTTCCGTCCACCTTCGCCGGCCCCTTCCACGCCACGCCCACGCCCTCGGCCGACTTCACCGCCAGCGCATCGCCCACCGGCTCCAACTGCGTGGCGCCGGCCTGCGCGGCGGGCAGCAGCGGCAGGTCGGGCGGCAGGATGGAGTTCTCAAAGTACAGCGCCACGCGGGGAAACGCCTGCGCCGCCAGATGGACCAGCTCGAACAATTCCGTGCCGGTCTGTTGTTTAGTCGGGTAGACGTCCTGGTAGCGCTCGACGATGTTGATATCGATGGCCAGCCGGTCGGCCGCGCCGGGAATGGCGCGCGTAAGGGGCTCGTAGCGCGAGGCGATCTGCGGATACCGCTGCGGGCCGAGATTCCAGATCGTCGCGGGGTCCTCAATGAGAAACGTAAACCGGTGGTCGGACATCAGCGGCAGCACGCGCGAGGCATCGGCGCCAATCAGATCGTGCATTCGCGTATCGAACCGGTCATCGACGTGCGTGAGCACCAGGTCCAGGTCCGGTTTGCCCGTTCGGATGGACTCCATCACGCCGATCCAGTGCTGCTGCAGTTGCCGCGCCACGCCCGCGCGGTAATCGAGGAAAGCCTGCAGCGTCTTCGGGTCCGGTTTGTTCTGGCTGAACAGCTCGAGCGGATCGATGCCGTGGGAAGCCTGAAAATCCTTGCGCACGTCCGGGTTCATCGGGGTGAAGCGCGCCGGGTTCGCCGCGCCTTCCAGCGATTCGAAGTACAGCTCGGCGAGATTGGCGCCGTCCCAGTCGAAAGCCCCGAGCAGGCGCCGGGCGCCTTTCTCGACCTCGGCGGAGGCGGCCGGGTTTTCGAGATTCATGAGCTTGCGCCAGTCCAGTTGCGCGTCCTGCAGAATGGCGGTCTTCTCGCGCCACTCCGGATGGTCGGCCCAGAATTTTTCGCTCACGTGCGGCAACTCGAGCCAGGCGTAAACCAGAATCCCCTGTTTGTGGCAGGCGGTGATCAGCCGACGCAGGTACTCATCGCCCTGCGGATCCGGCTCCCAGTAGTGCCAGGCGGCCACCTGCAGCGCGGCGATACCGGCCCTGCGCCATCGCGCCGCGAAGTAGTCCAGATCCACTCGCGAGCGGTAGGCCGAGTCGAAGAACGCCCAGATCCGCGCCGCGCGCGCCGGCGGCTGCAGCCCCAGGTCGCACAGCGCCTGAAGAAGGTAGGGGAAACGTTCGTAGCCCTGCTCGCCCGGAGGCGCCGCGATCCACAAAACCGCGCCGGCCTTCCGGGTGACGGCGGCCATCAGCGGCGCGCCGGTCCAGCGCTCACGTGCGAAGATGCGCGCCCCGGCCGGCAGTTCAAAGCGGGGCAGCTCGAGCGCATGTTCCCAGATGATCTCGAGCTTCGGGGCCCGCGCGTCGATCTCGCTCCGCACCACCACCTTCTCCTTCCCCGGCCGGAAACCGAGCGAGGCGGCCAGCTCCGACTCGCCTTCGAGAATCAGAAACGCGCCCTGGTCGACTTTTGAGAGCAGCTCGGCGCCGTCGGCCGGTGCTCCGCTTCGCACGATGAATACGTTGGCGGGCTGGCCGGGCCTGGACGTAAAGCCGATGGAAGAGAGAATCGCCGGCCACGAGCCCGCATCGTCGCCGGCGACGGTGAACGACGGCGTCGAAACGGCCGCCGCTGCCAGTCCCGCCAGCAGCCACGCTGCCGCCGCCGGCTTAATGAGTGAACGCATACCAGAACCCCGCCCGGAAATCGTAAAAGTTTGGCCGCCGCGGATTGTACTCATTGATGGTGTACGCGCCGCGCAGGAAATTGAGAGAGAACAGCATGGATTTCGGCGTCACCGGCAGCCGGAAGCGAACGCCCGGCCCGGTGTCGGCGTAGTTGGCCCAATACTGGCGAAGCGTATCGGTGGTGACTTCGAAATTCCAGTACGCCTGAACGCTGCCCATCGTGTATCCGATCCGGTTCTGCGAGTAGATCAAGAAGTCGTCGGCGAAGCGGCTCACGAACACGCCGTCGTCGTTGGTTTCCATGAACCCGCCGTGCGAGCCGATGGTGTGCCCCCAGCCCCGCGCGAACGACACGCCCCCGCGGTAGTCCGGAAACGCCGTGCCGACGTCGCTCCGGCCCGGCAGATAGTTCACCGCTTCGCCGGCCTCGAACCACCCGAGCAGCCCGTGCCAGGGATGCGTCGAGAGCCCGATGCCGAAGATCACGTCGCTTTCGGACAGGTATTGCGGCATCGGAATCTGCTTGGTCGGGCCAATATCGCCGCGCATGTCCCCGATAAACCGCGTCGAGGCGTAGATGTCCACCGGAAGGCTGCCGAGCTGCATCGCCGTCTTGATCTGCGCGTACCCGAAGGCGTCGTTCCAGCGGCTCGAATACATCGGGTAGGCCCAGAAGGTGGTGCGAAACCGGCGCGTGCCGGGCTCCAGGTTCTTATATGCCTGCGAAGCTTCTTTCGAAATCGAAGCGTCCGGACTCTCCCGCGCCAGCTTGAACCACTGCACCGCTTCCTTGTCCTGGTGCAGCATGTTGTAAACCCAGCCCAGCTTCAGCATCACCCAGAAGTCCACCGGATCCGACTCATGCGCCACAGTCAGATATTTCAGCGCGTCCTTCAGATACCCCTTCTCCAGGCTCTTCTCAGCCAGCGTCTTGGCCTCCACGCTGACCCTGCTCTTGGGCGTTTCCTTCGGTTTCCGCAGCGTCTGCGGCAGCTTCAGCGCCGCCCGCACGCGATCCGCCAGCTCATCGTCGGGCCCCTTCATGGCCGCCTCCAGCAGCGGCCGCGCCCCCTCGGCGTCGTTGCGCGCCAGCCGCAAAAAACCGAGCTGCGCCGCCGAGAGCAGATCGTCCGGCGCCTGCTCGTGGATGGTTTCGAACTCCAACTCGGCTTCCGGCTTCTGCCCCATCTGCAGCAACAGGTACGCCAGCTCCCGGTGCAGCTCGACGTTTTTCGGATCGAGCGCGATGGCGTTGCGAAACTCGTAAACGTAGGGATAGCGCGCCGGCAGCAGCGCCCGGGCCCGCTCGGCCACACGGGGCTGCGCGCCGCGCGAGGCCGCCAGAAGCGCCGCGTTGGCTTGCTCGGCTTTGCCCGTCTCTTTCCAGACGCGCCCCAGGTCCAGCAGCAGCAGCCGCTCCGACGGCTTCAGCCTCCAGGCCGCTTCATAGTGCTCGGCGGCCAGTGCAAGCTCCCCGCGCTCCTCCGCCAGCCGCGCCAGCTCCTGGTGCGCGCTGAAGTTGTCCGGCGACACCCGCAGCGCTTCCTGCCAGCGGCGAATTCCGTCCGCCAGAGGCCGATCGATGTTCTGAAATGCCTGCTCGGCCGTCGCGTTCCCTTTCTTGCGGATCCGGTCGAACACCCGCCGCGCCTCGGCCTCCTCATGCGTCTCATAAGCAAGAAAAGCGAACTCAAGCGCGGCGCTGTCGTCAGCGGGATCGAGCTTCGCCGCCGCCGCAAACTCGTCTCGCGCGGCCTCGTTTTCGCCCACCTTCAACAGCGTGTAAGCCAGGTCCTTGTGTACGTTGGCGCGGTTCGGATTCACCGCCAGCGCTTGACGAAACGAAGCCACCGCACGGTCGTAATCCTTTATTTTCAGCGCGTCGTAGGCGGCCTGTAACGCCGGATACGCCGGGTCCGCGCCCGGGGCCACACCGGCTGCCAGCGCCGCAATGAGTATCAGTGAAGTCACGCCTTCTCCGGGGTATATCTCTAGTGCGCGAGCCGGGGGAGAACTCTCCGGTCCGCGTCAAACTCGGACGCGCGTCGGCTACAATGGCCGTCATCGCTCCCGCAGCGACTCCTATGTCTCTCATCCGACATCGATTGATTCCCACTTTGCTCGGCGCCGTCCTCATCTGCGGCGCCGCCCGCGCGGGCGAGGGACTGCCGCCGGGTTTTGACGACTACGCCGCCCGGGTCCTGCGCGAATTCCACGTCCCCGGCATCGCCGTCGCCATCGTCAAAGACGGTAAGGTGCTTCTCGCCAAAGGCTACGGCGTCCGCCGCCTCGGCTCGCCCACGCCGGTCGACGAGCACAGCCTGTTCGGCATCGGCTCCAATACCAAGGCGTTCACCACCGCCGCCCTCGCCATGCTGGTGGACGAGGGGAAAATTTCCTGGGACGACCCGGTCTACGAGCGCCTCCCCGGCTTCGCCATGTACGATCCCTACGTCTCGCACGAGATGACCATCCGCGACCTTGTGACGCATCGCAGCGGCATGGGCCTCGGAGAGGGCGACCTGCTGATATTCCCCCAGTCGAATCTCTCGCCCGACCAGATCATCCACCGCCTGCGCTTCATGAAGCCCGCCTCGAGCTTTCGCTCCCGCTTCGCCTACGACAACCTTCTCTATATCGCCGCCGGCCAGATTCTTCCGGCCGTCACCCAGGTCTCCTGGGATGACACCATCCGCCGGCGCATCTTCGCTCCGTTGGGAATGACGGACTCCAACGTCTCGGTGCGCGACCAATCTCCCGGCGCCGACGTCGCCACGCCGCACTCGATGCTCGACGGCCGCCTCACGCCCATCGAGCCTATGAACCTGGACAACACCGCTCCGGCCGGCTCCATCAACTCCTCGGCCGCCGACATGGCCCGCTGGGTTTTGCTGCGTCTGAATCGCGGCCGCATGCCGGACGGCTCCCGCCTGTTCAGTGAAAAACAGGCCGCCGAAATGTGGTCCGCGCAAACCATCCTGCCCACCGGCGCCCCTCCGGAGGGCATGCCCCGCCTCCATCACTTCTTTTCCGCCTACGGCCTCGGCTGGTTCCTGGCCGACTACCAGGGGCACTACACGGTCAGCCACACCGGCGGCGTCGCCGGCTACGTCTCCCTGGTCTGCCTGGCGCCGGAGAAGAATCTCGGCTTCGTCGTGTTGACAAACGCCGAGGAGGGCGCCGCTTTCGAGGCCATCCGCTACAAGCTGCTCGACTATTACTTCGACCTGCCGGAAACCGGCTGGCTCGCCGCCTGGAAAAGCTTCTCCGCGCGCGAACAAGCTCGCGGCCAGGAAGCTGTCAAGAAGGCTGAATCGGCCCGCGACACCCACTCCCGCCCCTCGCTTCCGCTCGCCAAATATACCGGCCTCTACCGCGACGACTGGTATGGCCGCATGACCATTAGCCTTGAGAACGGCTCGCTCGTCATCCGCTCCCACCACGCCCCGCAAATGGTGGGCGAACTCCGGCATTGGCAGTTCGACACCTTCAAGGCGCACTGGCGCGACCGCGGCATCGAGGACGCCTTCGTCACCTTCTCGCTCACCCCCGGCGGCGAGATCTCCGAATTCACGATGAAGGCGGTCTCGCCGCTGGCGGACTTCAGCTTCGACTATCAGGACCTGCGTTTCCGGCCCGTGCCTGCCCCGGCGCCCCACTGACCCTACCGCCGCTTCCGGCCAACGGCGGTGCTAGCATTCGGTAAAGGGCCGCCCATGCGCTTCGTTTCCCTCATCTGGAAGAACAGCCTCCGCAATCGCCGCCGCGGCTTCCTCACCATCTCCAGCATCGCCGTCTCCCTCTGCCTCCTCGGCGTCCTGATGGCCGTCTACCACGCTCTGTTTCTCGCCGCTCCCACGCCCGGCCAGGAGCTGCGCCTGGTGGCGCGCCACCGCGTCGGCCTTGGCCAGGCGCTTCCGCTTTCCTATGAGGCTCGCATCCAACAGGTGCCCGGCGTCCGGGAAGTGATGGTCTGGCAGTGGTTCGGCGGAACGTATAAGGATCAGCGCGACACCAGGAATTTCTTCGCCCGCTTCGGCTGCCAGCCGGACCGCCTCCGCCGCATCCGCCCCGAGTATTCCCTGCCCGACGACGCCTGGCGCCGCTTCCAAACCGAGCGCACCGCCGCCATCATGAGCCGCGCCACCGCCAAAAACCTCGGCCTGCACACCGGCGACCGCGTCACACTGGTGGGCGATATCTTCCCCGTCACTCTCGAGCTCCAACTGGTCGGCATTTACGACGACCCCGCCAACGAAGAAGCTCTCTACTTCAACTACGACTACCTCAACGAAAGCATTCCCGTCACCAGCGCCCAGCGCGACATCGCCGGCACCTTCCAGATCCTCGCCGGCAGCCCCGCCGACGTCCCCCGCGTCGCCCACGCCGTCGACGCGCTTTTTGAAAATTCCCCCGCTCCCACCAAGACCGAAACCGAGCAGCAGTTCGCCCTCAGCTTCGTCTCCTTCCTCGGCAACCTGAAGCTCTTCCTCATGGCCATCTGTGGAGCCATCACGTTCACCATCCTGCTGGTCTCGGCCAACGCCATCTCGATGTCGGTGCGCGAGCGCGTCCGCGAGGTCGGCGTGCTCAAAACCCTGGGCTTCACCACCTCCCACGTGCTCGGCATCATCGTCGGCGAGGCGCTGGTGCTCACCCTCATCGGCGGCGTCATCGGAATCGCCCTGGCCAGCGCCCTTTGCTTCGCCATGCGCCCCGCCTTCGGCTTGTTCATTCCCGGCCTCGCCCTGACCACTCCCGTCGCGCTGCTGGCGCTCTCCCTGGCCGCCTTGCTCGGACTCTTCAGTTCTTTTGTCCCAGCATGGGGAGCCTCGCGAACTTCCATCCTCGACGCGCTGAGGTTTAGCGGCTGAGGCCGTTCACACCCGCCGGACGTCGATTCGTTTGTCGAGAAATCCCTGCACAGCCTCGTCGCCAGCGTGCGTATCGGTGATCAGCATGTCCACCGCTTCGATCGGGCAGATAAGGCAGCTTGCCACCACGCCCAGCTTCGTGTGGTCCGCCACCGCGATCTTGCGCTGCGCCTGTTTCACCATCAGGTTGTTGATGTCCGCCTCGTCCGGATCGTATGAAGTCAGCCCGCGCTCCGCGTCCACCCCGCTCGCTCCCAGAAATGCGATGGCCGGATACAGATGGCTGATCGTATGCGCCGCCGCCGGCCCCACCAGGCTGAACCAGTCCCCCCGCAGGTACCCGCCCGTTACTACCACGTTCAGGTCCTTGCGCTTGGAAAGCTCCATCGCCACGTTCACCGCGTTGGTCACCACCGTCACTCCCCGCCGCTGCCTCATGCTGCGGATGATCTCGGTGGTCGTCGTCCCCGCCGTCAGTATGATCGTGTCGCCGTCCTGCACCAGGTCCGCCGCCGCGTTGGCGATGCGCCGCTTCTCGGCCGCCTGCCGCCCGATCTCCTCTTGAAACGAAGAGTCGTTCCGGAACGGTTCGTAAAACAACGGCGCAATGGAAATCGCCCCTCCATGCACGCGCCGGAGCAGCCCCTGCTGCTCGAGTTCGTGCAGGTCGCGGCGCACCGTCGCCACCGACACGCCGAGCGACTCCACCAGGTCCTGGATCGACACCGATCCGTTGCTCTGCAGAGTCCTCAGTATGCGGTCGGCCCGGCTATCGCCCGAGTTCCCGCCGTTCTCGCCATTGCCAGACAAGCGTCAAACAGCATACAACGTTCGCGCCTAATAGAGCAATACGCGTGCGCAAATTTGCCTCACTCGCTCAAAGGCCGAGCGCCCGCTCCGCGTTCTTGTGGTACACCTTTTCGAGGATCGCATCCGGAAGCCCGACGCCGTAGATCTGCCAGCGGCCCTGTGGCGGCGTCGGCGCCGGCGCGTAGTCGAAATACTCGTCCTCGGTCTCCAGGAACCGGTAGTAAATCTCGTAAAGCTTGTCGCAGAAAAACTGCTGCGGAAACTCCGCGCCCTTCGGCGTCGCGTCGGTTCCGAACACAATCCGGTCCTGAAATCGATCGAAAAATCGCCGGGCCGCGCGCGGCTGCCGGCCCAGCTCGCCGATGCGGGCCGCGATGTCCACCCACATGTTTGGATACTTGTCCATCCAGCCCGTCACCATCTCCAGATTTTCCGAATCGGCGACATGAAGGCAGACGAACGTGGTCTTCGGATGCCGCGCGATCACCCGCAAACGCGCCTCCTGCAGCTCCATGTTCGAAGGAAAGTCCTGCCCGTGGAACGACCAGTCCGGATGAGCGTTCAATTCCTCGTAACGCTCGTTGAACCGGTCCACCGGGAGGAAGAACGCCTCCGGATCCGACGTATGCATGGCGATCGGCATTCCCAGCGAACCCGCCGTCTCCCACATCGGATCGAAGCGCGGGTCGTCCACCTTCACCAGTTTTCCCGTCTTCACGTTCTCCCGCAAATACAACCCCAGCGTCTTGAGCGCCTTGATTCCGTGGGCGCCGGCGGCGTGAGCACGCTCGATTTCGGCGGCCTGGAACGAGGCGTAGCCCGGCTCGGCCGCCCTGCTCCACCAGGGTTCCGTGAACACGATGAACCGGCCCGGATAAGCCGTCTGCAGCCGGGCGATGGATTCCTTCAGCCCTTGGCCCACGCCGCCCGTGAGGTTGATCATCGTCTTCAGATTGCGCCGGTCCATCACCGGCAGCAGCGCCTCGGGGGTGTCGTTGAACACCACCTTCTCGCCCGGTTCGAGCATCGGACCCCAGGTGATGTGCGTGTGGAAGTCGATCACCGGAAATTTCGCCCGCTCCACCGGCGTCTCCGCCGTGTGAAGCATGCTCTTGGGCTGGTAGTCCTTCAGCGGCAGCGGCGCCTTCGCCGCGCCTTCCTGCGCCTGCGCCGCCTCGGTCCCCGCCGCGCCGGCCGCGGCCGCGCCTATGCCCTTTAACCAATCCCGTCGATTCATTTTGATTCTTTCTCGAACCCGATATTATCTCTTGCCTCAAGCCCGCCGCGCCGGCCCGGGGAGCGATTCCACCAGCTCGCCCAATTTCGCGTCGTCCATCCCGCCGAGCGGACCAGTGCGGTGCAGCGACCAGTGCTCCACATGCACGGCCTCCCCGCCGGGCTCGATCGAGGCGAGCGGCCCCAGCGTCTCCACCTCCAGAATGTCGGCGTTGGTGAACATCTCGAGCGAGCAGCCGAAATCCGGGTACGTCTGCCCGGCATCGGTTTCGGTCCACTTCCAGAACAGCTCGCCGCCGCGCTCATAGCCGGCGCGCGTGGGCGAGTTGAACAGACCAAGCTTCTGCGGAGTGGTGGCCGAGGCGTCCTGCCGCAGCATGAGGAAGCGCGGCAGAAACCTCCATCGCGCATCCGACAGATCGGTGTAGCCCCAGATCGCCAGCGAACCGGTGGGCAGCAGCCGTTCCTCATGCCGGCAGCGCGGCGGCAGCACCGCCAGGGCCACGCCGCCCGGCGCCATCACGCTCAGCGCCCAGGGCGCGAATCGCACCGCCCAGGGGTTGAGATTTTTCACCCGGTGGATGAGCGTCGCCCCGGCCGCGCCCGGCGCCAGCCGAATCTCGATCTGTTTTTGCAGCCGCGTCTCCGGCTCGACGGGCTGAGTGGCGACGACGCCCTCCTCCGTCACCACCACGCCCACCGGCCCGTTGTCCAGCGCCAACGTGGTGCCCCGATCCTCCGGAGCCACCCACAGCCGGTGCCCGCCCCGGTTCTCCCACTGGCTCTCGCCCGATCGGCCCAGCGCCTCCGCCGCGTTGTAAAACAGGTTCTGCCCGCCCGGAAAGCCGCACGAAATCACCCTCGGACCCACGTCGCCGGTCACCACCAGTTCGATCGCGCCGTTGTCCAGGTAGTAGCTGTTCGGCCAGCCGCCGTAATCCCGCCTGCGAATGTTCATCACTTGCATACTGCCAGATTGGACGGCGCCCGCGCTCCCTTTCGCGGGATTTTCACTGGATTCGGCGGGGAAATGGGTTTAAGCTAGCGACGGTGTGTAGTTGGAGGAGAACGGAGGAGTTCAATTATGAAAAAAATGACAATCATGGCGGTGCTCTTTGGCGGAGCGGTCCTTTCCGCGCAGACTCATGCTCCGCTCGCCGGTCTCGGCGATAGCCTGGGCGAGGGCGTTCAGTCCGCCGACGCCAGCTTCCTGACCCAGCCGCACGGCTATCTGAACCTGGTGGCGCGCCAGATGGGCGCCACGTTCCCTTTGCCTTTGATCACCGTTAGCCCGATCGATATCGTTGGCGAGACCTTAACGCGCGCGCGTCTTCAGCCGACGCTCGTTCCCGCCGATCTCGCCGTCTCCGGCGCCACTGTCGACAGCCTGCTCAACCTGGCCTCGTCGCTGCCGGTGTCCAATGAAACCGACCTCGTGCTCGAACCTTTCACCGCCACGCAGATTCAGGCCGCCGGGCAACTGAGCCCCGCTCTCACCATCTGCTGGATCGGAAATAACGACGTCCTGAGCGCCGTGTTGCCGTTCGATCAGCTCGACGCTTCCCAGCTCACTTCCGTGGCCCAGTTCACTTCGGACTACGCGCAACTGGCGGCGTCGCTGAAAGCGGCCGGAGGCCGCGTTGTCGTGGGCAACATTCCCGATGTGCTCGACATCGGCTACCTGGTGACGCCGCAGCAGCTGGTGGCTTTGTTCGGCAGCGATCTCGGCCTTCCCGCCGGCAGCCTCACCACTATCCCCACCGTGCTCCTCATCAAACTCGGATTTCTGCCGCCCTCCATTCTGCAGAACCCGAGCTTCGTTCTCGACCCCGGCGAAATCGCCACCATCGAGCAGCGCATTCAGACCTTCAACCAGATCATCGCCGCCAACGCCTCCGCCCAGGGCTTCGCCCTCGCCGACATCCACGCCTTGTACCAGCAACTGGCCGCCCATCCGCCCGGCTTCGGCGGCGTCACGCTTTCCACCCGTTACAACGGAGGATTGTTCAGCCTGGACGGCGTCCATCCTTCCAACACCGGCTATGCCCTGGTGGCCAACGGGTTTTTGAAGACGATCAACACCGCCTTCGGCATGTCGATACCGCTGATTCCCGGCGCCCGGCTGTTCAACATCGCGCTGCACGATCCGTTCATTTCCTGGACCGGTTCTTTCCAGGTTCCCGGACGGCCCTTCGCCGGCCTGCTCGAAACGCTCGGCCCCGTGCTGGGCATTTCCGGCAGCGCCAATGCCGTGCGCATCGACGCGAGCGCCGGGCCGCGCTTCGTCGCGCGCTATCGCGAATTGACAGGACAGAACATCGGCGCCCCTCTCACTTCGCAGGAGGCGGTCGACATTCTGAAAAAGATTTTCCGCCACCTGTAAGCGGCTCGACCGCCCACGCCCCCGCGCTACAGTAGGGGTAAATGGCGAGCCCGGTTGCGGTGACAAATCCGGCATCGGCCCAGCCGCGGACACGGCGTTTTCGCGCCTACGCGGCCGGCGTGCTGGTTTACAACGTGTTGGTCGTTTTGTGGGGCGCCCTCGTCCGCGCCACAGGCTCCGGCGCCGGCTGCGGCGAACACTGGCCTCTGTGCAACGGTGTGGTTGTGCCTCGCGCCCCGGCGCTCGAAACGATCATCGAATTCACCCACCGCATCATGAGCGGCGTCTCGCTGGCCGCCGTCGCTCTGCTCTGCCTGTGGGCCTTTCGCCTCTTCCCCCGGCGCCACGCGGTGCGGCGCGCCGCGGCTCTGTCCATGATGTTTCTGCTTCTCGAAGCCCTGCTGGGCGCCGGCCTCGTGCTGTTGAACTACGTGGACAAGAACGTGTCGCTCGGCCGCGTCGTGTACCTGGCGGCGCATCTCACCAACACTCAACTCCTGCTGGCTTCGCTGGCCGCCGTGGCGTGGCTGGCCTACCGCGAACCGCCGGCGCTCGCCTGGCCGTCTTCGCCCCGCTTGATCCGCGCCGCTCTCCCGGTGGCCGTCTTTGTCGTCGTCACCGGAGCCATCGCGGCTTTGGGCGATACTCTCTTCCCCGCCTCAACTCTCGCCGCCGGCATGCGCCAGGACTTTTCTTCCGCCTCGAGTCTTCTGCTCCGTCTCCGCCTGGCCCATCCGATCCTGGCCGTCGCCGCCGGGGTGTTTCTCATTTACGCCGCCTGGCAATCCCTGCGCCGTCCCGGCCCTGCCGGACGCCTGGCCGGCGCGGCGATCGTGCTGGTGTTCGTGCAGGTCCTTTCGGGCGCGGTTAATGTCGCCCTGCTGGCCCCTGTCTGGATGCAGATCGTTCATCTCCTCATCGCCGACGCGCTCTGGATCGCGCTCGTGTTCCTGGCGCTCGAAACCGCTTCGCCCGCCCGCGCCGCGTCCAGCCCGCGCGGGGCCTGAAACACCACCGACTCCACGTCCCCGAAGGAGCCGATTGAGCCGTGTCTCCAGCCCGCCAGCTCCGGCCGCCGCGCGAACCAACTCTCCCAGAAACGCACGTTCGCGTCGCCCCCGTAAATCGCAAACCGGCCCGCCGGCGCCAGCGCCGATGCAGTCAGCTCCGCCGCGTAGAGCTCGGCCTCCGGCGAGGTCTTGAACGGAAACGTGTACTTGCGCCCCGGAGGAGGATAAGTCAGCAAATGGCAATAAAGAAACGTCGCCTGCGGATAACCCGGACGCCACTCCGGCGGCTGCGCCTCCACAAACGGGCTCGGGCAGATCACCGGCGTTGCTTCGTCGATTCCCATCCGCGACAGCGCGGCCGAGGCGCCCCGCCAATCCGAGGGATGATGCGCCGGCCAGAAATGACGCCACTGGCCGAGATACAGGAGCACCCCGGCGCCGAACAGAAGCGCCAGCGGCCGCCACAGCCGGCGAGGCATAAAATACGCCGCCGCCGCCGTCGCCGCCATCGCTGCTCCGGGCAGCGCCAGTGAAATGTAGCGCGCGATAAACACGCTGGTTCCCGTGATGCGGGAAAACGCGAACAGGACCAGCGGCACCGCAAGCCACCAGGCCAGGCCGAGGACGAGCGCGCTCGCAACCGGCCGGGCGGAGCGCTCGCCGCTTCCCGCCAGCCGCGCCAGCAGCCACACTCCCGCCACGCTGACTAGAAACAGCGGCAGCTTCAAAGCGTGCACAAGGTCGCGCGCGCCGGGCACGTCGACAATCACGTGCGCCCCCGCGTGCCTCAGCAGGCTCAGCGCCTCCAAGGCTACGGGTATTAGGCATAGCCCGGTGAGCAGGAACACCACCGCCACTTCCCGCCGGCGCACCGGCGTGTCGCGGAGCCAAAGGCGCAGGCCGGCGTAAAGCGCGAAGATCAGGTAAAAGGGCCAGAAAACGAGCTGCACCCGCCACAAGAGAACCGCGCAAAGAAAGAAAAGAGCAGCGTCGATCCGCTTCCCTTCGTCGAACCATCGGACCAGCCCCAGCAGCGCGGCTGCCGATATCGCCATCCCCAGGGCATAGGGCCGCGCGTCACCCGCGGCGTAGTTGATGCCGCGCAGCGAAAAGCAGGCGAACACGGCGAACCAGCCCGCTTCCGGCGCGATGAGCCGCGCCGCCAGCCGCGCCACCAGGACCAGCGCCACCGCCATCAGAATCACCGACGGCAGCCGGTACGCAATCTCCGAAGCGCCAAACAGGGCGCTCGACAGCTTCGGCAGAATGTAGTAAATCGAAGCCGGAACCTGCGGCGCCACCGCAAACGACGGATCGCCCGGATGTTGCACGACGAATGCCGTGCCCATCTCGTCCACCCAGAAGCTGGACGGCAGCGGCATCAGCCAGAGACGCACCCCGCAAGCCGCCGCCACCGCCCACAGCGCCGCACTCCCGTTTCCCGCCCAGCCTCGCTCCCGCGTCCCGTTCGCGCTCACCGCGATTTCTCCGGCGCCGCAACCCGCGGCTTCCGCTCGAAACCCGAGTATTCAAACTGCGAAGCGCGGCCCGGCCCCCACAGCGCCATGCGGGCCTGCGCACCGGTCTTCCACACTCCCAGGCCGTACGTCAAGCTGCGCCGGAAGTAGATCGACGACGCATCGCGAAAAGAGCCGGCCGGGCAGGAGATCTCGCCCGTGCGCGCGCCCCGAAACTCCCGGCCGTCGGCGCGAAAGCCGGTGTGATATTCCGACAGGCTCGTCCCCGGCGGCATCGAGTACCGGCGGCTGGGATGAATCATGAGCACCACATCGGCCCGCCGCGCCAGGGCCGTCGCGCAGCACGTTTTCCGATTCGCGCCGTAGCCGCGATTCTTCGGATGCGCCACCACTATCAGCCCCGGCCGCTGCGCTGCCTCCAGCGCCCGGGCGGCGTTGCAGGCCGGTAACACCCCCACGATGCGCTTGCCGTTCATCATTGTTGCCGAAACCGCCGCGGCCCTCTCGGTGGACGCCCTGAGCGCGCGGCCCGTTTCAAACACGTCGATTCGGCCGCTCCTGCCGCAACGCCGGGAGAGCCGAAAATGCCGGTCACAACACCCGAAGCCCCCGATAGAACTCTTTTGTCAATAGATTAGCAGCAACCTCTTGCCGCCCCTCGCAACCGCGGCGCTACTCTCGCAATGGGTGTCGGGCCTCACTCCGTTCCCCGGCCCAACCACGAGCGATCTCTTCATGACCATCGACAACCAACGCCGCTACCTCGCCCGGCTGTCGGCCGCGGCGCCGGCCTCACTCATCGACGCCATTCGCCATGCAACTCCCGAACAGGAACTCGCTCTCCGGACCACGCTCGGCGGCCGCCAGTGGGAAGAGCTTGCCTCGCTGGCGTCTTCGGAGTTCCGCGGCCCCGCCGCCTCCCAGGGAAACGTCGTCCTCCTGCCCGGCATCATGGGCAGCGAGCTCACCGCCTTCGACGGCTCCGACCCCGATCTCATCTGGGCCAGCGTCTGGCGCTTCATCTTCGGCGCCTTCACCCGCCTTCCGCTCGACCCCGCCACCGGCTTGAGCGTTCACGACGTCCGCCCCTCCGGCATCATGCTCCGCTACTACGCAAAGCAGATCGTTTCCCTCAGCCGCGCCTGGAACGTCCGCCCGTTTTTCTTCGATTGGCGCCGCGACATCCGCGTCACCGCCGCCGGCCTTCACCAGAGCATCCTCGACTGGTTCGGCCCCGGCGCTCCCGTTCACCTGGTGGCCCACTCGATGGGCGGCCTCGTTGCCCGCAGCTTCATCGCCCGCTACCCCGATCACTGGGCCGGCATGGCCGACGCGGACGGCCTGCGCCGCGGCGGACGCCTCATTATGCTCGGCACGCCGAACTACGGCTCGTTTTCCATCCCCCAGCTTCTCTCCGGCGAAAACAGCGTGCTCCAGCTCATCTCCAACATCGACCTCGAGCACAGCCTCGACGATCTGATGCGCGTCGCCGCCACGTTCCCCGGCGTTTATCAGATGCTCCCCGCTCTCGGCCGGCTGCCGGGGCTCGATCCTCTCTATCGCGCCTCCACCTACACTCGCATTCCCGTGAGCCAGCCGCTCATCGACGGCGCCTTGCACTTCCAGCGCGAGCTCGCCGCCGCCGTCGACCCTTCCCGCATGATCTATGTCGCCGGCTACAACCGCCCCACCGCCAGCGGCCTGGCGGAGCTGAACCAACTCGGCTCCAACGCCGGCTACGTCTTCACCAACCTCGGCGACGGCACCGTGCCGCACAACCTCGGGCTGCTCGGCGGCGTCCCGGCGTTTTTCGTCGATTGCGACCACCAGGGGCTGCCGCAGTTCCCCGAAGTGCTCGGGAAAATGGACGAATTTCTCTCGACCGGAATTCGACAAAACGAAGCCAAACCGCCCTCCGCCGCCCCCGCCGGAGCACTGCCCGAGGCGGCCGGCGCCGCGCACCAGGCTCGCATCGGCCGCATCGCCTCGCTGGTCTCATCCCTGCGCCGCCGCGGCGGGCCCGAGGCCGGCCCTCTGTCGCCGGAGGAACCCGAAATCGTCGACTTGATTCTCCAGCGCGACAACCCGCCGCCCGAGCCCGCGGAAAGCTCCGGCCCGGCGATCAAAATCTCCGTGATCGAGTGCCCGGTCGAGCAAGTCGCGCCCGCTTCGCTCTCCGGCTTGCCGCCCATCGACGCCATCGCTGTGGGCCACTATCTCGGCGTTCGCCCCAGCGGCGCCGAGCGCGATCTGGACCTCGCTCTCAGTGCCCCCGGCGAGCCGCTGCTGGCGCAGTTCCATGCCCGGGGCGTTCTCCGCGGCGAGCTCGGCGAAACGTTTCTGCTCCCCGATCCACGGCCCTCTCATGCCGGTGTCGTCCTCGCCATCGCCGGAATGGGCCGCATCGGAGGCTTCGGCGCGCCGGAGTTATCCGTGCTGGCGCGCGGCCTGTGCTGGACGCTCGCCCGTCTCGGCAAGCGCCACCTCGCCGCCCCGCTCATCGGCGCCGGCCAGGACAATCTTTCCACCGTTGAAGCCGCGCGGGCCTGGCTGAGCGGCCTGCGCCGCGCCCTCGCCGAACCCAACGCCGGCCTCCTGACCGCGGTCACTTTCACCGTCCTGCCCGGCCATGCCGGGCGCCTCGGCTCCGCGCTCCGTGCCGCCGCCGCGGAGCTGGGCGGCAACTTCGACCTCTCCGGCGTGCCCCATCCCTCAACTCCGCTCCAGCCCGAAATCCACCGCGAGCCCGCCGCCACGCGCCTGTCCGTCGAGTTCGCCGACGGCCTCTGCCGTTGCGGCGTCATCGGCGACAACGCTTCCATCCCGGAGCGAGCCGTCGCCCTCAACGCCCGGCGCGTCGAGCAGATCAACGACGCGCTGTTGCGCGAGTCCGATCCCGCCCGCCGCCACCGCCTGGGCCGCTTCCTCTTCGATTTTCTGTTCCCGCGCGATTTCCTGGCGGCCTTTCCCGGCTCGGCGCCCCTGGTCATCACCTGCAACAGCGACGCGGCGCGCGTCTACTGGGAACTCGCCGCCCCGCCGTCCGGCATCGGCGAAGCCGATTCCCCGCTCGATGGATTCCTCGGCCTCAACCGCGCCCTCACCCGGCAGTTGCGCACGTCCTTCGCCCCGCCGCCCGAGGCTCTGCCTCCCTCCGGAGGCCCTCTGCGCGTGCTGCTGGTGGCCGACGGCGCCAGCGAACGCCCTCTGCCCGGCGCCCGCGACGAGGCCGCTCGCCTGCTGGCGTTGTTTGAAGATCTGAACCGCGGCGCCGCCGCGCCCCTCATCTCCTGCACACCGCTCATCGGCCCGCGCGAGGCCACGGCGCTCAACGTCCTTCTCGCTCTCGACAATGACCCTCCCTACGACGTGCTCCACTACGCCGGCCACTGCCTGTTCGACGCCGCCGCCCCGTCCCGCTCCGGTTTCCTGTTTTCCGGCGGCGACGTGCTGAACGCTTCCGATCTGGGCCGCCTGGACCGCGTTCCGCGCTTTGTCTTCGCCAACGCCTGCCGCTCAGGCGAACTGGCGCCGGAAGCGGTCGAATCCGCGGCCGGCATGGCGCCCAGCTTCGCCGCCGAATTCTTCAACCGCGGCGTCGCCAACTTCGTCTGCACCGCCTGGCCGATCGACGACTCGGCAGCGTCCCATTTCGCCGCGTCCCTCTACGCCTCCCTCCTCGGCGCCGCGGCCGCCCCCGCGCCCATGTGGCAAGCGATGCGCGACGCCCGCCGCGCCATCGCCGCCAGCCTCTCCTGGCCGGCCTACCAGCACTACGGCGATCCCTACTTCCGCCTCGCCGGCAGCGACCGCGAAGCCGCCTGAGCCGCCTCCGCCCGCCTCTACGCCGCGCCGTGCGCGAACAGCGCTTCCACCGCTTTGCCCTTGCCATCCTTGGTGACGTAGAACGGCCGCCGCTCCACCTCGTACGCCAGATCCGGCGCAATCCCCATCGCCGCGTAAATCGTCGCGTGAAGATCGTCGATCGTCACCGGGTCGGAAACGATGCTGCACGGCCTCTCCTCCGCCGTCTTGCCGTAGAGGAACCCCTTCTTGAACCCGCCGCCGAAAATCACCACGCTGCCCGCTTCGGTAAAGTGCCGGTGCATTCCGTAATGCTTCAGCTCCGTCATGATCGCCGGCTGCTTCACCTGCTCCTTCACCGTCTGGCCCGGCTTACCCTCCACCATCATGTCCCGCCCGAACTCGCTCGCCACCACCACCAGCGTCCGGTCCAGCAGCCCGCGCTCCTCCAGATCCAGAATCAGCCGCGTTACCGGCGCGTCGACGTCGCGCTTCATTCCGGCCGCCCTCACGTGACCGTTCTCGTGCGTGTCCCAGTAGCGGAACGGGATGTACTCCGTGGTCACCTCGACAAAACGCGCCCCCGCTTCCACCAGCCGCCGCGCCAGCAGGCATCCCTGCCCGAAGCGCCCGGTGTCGTACTTCCGGAAGCTCTCCTCCGGCTCGAGCGACAGGTCGAAAGCCTTCGCCGCCGGAGAGCTCAGCAGCCGATGCGCGTTTTCGAGCGAGCGCGCCAGGCTCTCCCGCTGGTAATCGCCGCCGTACCTGCCCACCGGGCTCGCCGCCACCAGTTCCTGATAGCGCTTCCAGCGCGATTCGAACCTCGTCCGCCCGACGTATTCCGACGGCCGCGTGCTGGCCGCGGCGTCCTTGGGATCGCTGATGAAAAACGGTCCGAATTCGCTGCCCAGAAAACCCGCCGTGTGGAACGCCTTCAGCCCGTCGCTCTCCCCGCCGATCTCCAGATTCTGCCCGATGTCGATGAAGGCGGGAATGTCGGGATTCCGCGGGCCCAGCGTCTTTGCGATCACCGCCCCCATGTGCGGGGCGGCGACAGATTGCGGCGGCGCATAGCCGGTATGCCAGTGGTACTGGTGCCGCGAATGAAGAATGAAGCCCAGATCCCCGACGCGGTGCGACCGGATCAAGGTGCCGCGGTCCAGAACGCGCGCCATGTTCTCCAGCCCCTGCGAGATCTTCACCCCGTCCACCACCGTATCGATACTGGGAAACGTGCTCAGCACGGCGTTGGAAGGCAGGCCGGACTCAAACGGCGTGTAGCGCTTCGGATCGAAAGTCTCGGTCTGCGCCATCCCGCCGGCCATCCACAGCAGGATCATGCTGTCGGCGCGCGGCGCGATTTTCGCCGGCGCTCCGAACAGCCGCGGCGCGCCCGACCCCATCGCCGCCAGCGTCGCCGCCGCCGAGGCGCGCAGAAAATGCCGCCGCGACAGGCCGCGAAACAACTCCTTGTCCAGGTTCTCGCGCATACCTCACTCCTAATCGATGTACTGCGTCTCCGGATGCATCAACAGACTCCACAAAAAGTCTTCGAGCCCGCTCTCCGCGATCGCGCCCGCCCCCGCGGGCTGGAGAAAATCGCGCGCCAGCGCCCGCTCCCGCTCGTCCGGCCGCCGGCCCATGGCCTGCAAAAACAAGCGGTCGATCAGCGCATCGGCATCGCGGGCCGGCGCCGGAGCCGGCGTCGGCGGCCCGCCCGAAACCCGCACCAGCTCGTCTCGGTCCGGCTGCTCGGTGAAGACAAAGAACCGCGCCGCCGCTTCGATGTCGTCCCGCTTGCCGCTGTCGTCCACCACCGCTTCTCCGCGCAGCCGCGTGTATCCCATCCCGTCGATGTTGAACACCAGCGTCGTGTCGAGCGGCGCGCCCATCACCTCGTCCCGCTTCTCGCCTTTCACCGTCAGGCTCCGCGCCTCGAATTTCGAAACCGTGGGAAGCGACGCCAGCTTCACCTCGCCTTTTGGTCCGTCCAGCGTCAGCCCGCTCCAGCCCGCCAGACTCCGCGACGGGTCGTACGAGCCGGCGTCCTCCATCAGGAGCCAAAGCTGCTTCTTCCCCGTGACGTCGATGTCGACCGGCTCGGATCCCTTGTGCATCACCCCGCTGTCGAACCGGTTCGGCGGCGCCGGCGGCAGTTCGTTCAGCAGCCGCCGCGCCCCCCGCCGCAGCGTCTTGGCCAGCGTCTCGCCGTTCATCAGCTCCAGCGCCTGCAGCGTCGTCGCGTCTTCGTTCCGCGTAGTGAACACCTGGTCCCGAATCGGCCGCCCCAGCGCGCGCGTCAGCGCCGTCGATTTCAACCGCCACTCGCGGCTGTACCGGCTCTCCTCCTTGGTCTGCAGGATCCGCCACTCGCCGGTCATCGCCGACACCGTGTCCATGAACTGCTCGGCCGTCAGGCGCCGCCGCTGCGGCCCGCGAAACTCGTAGCTCTGCGTCCGGTCCGGCGCGCCGCCCACCGAAGGCATCTGGTAGGCCTTCGACGACACGATCTCCAGCAGCAGGTATTTCAGGTCGTAGCCGCGGGCTGCGAAATCGGAAGCCAGCCAGTCCAGCAGATCCGGATTCCACGGCCGCGCGTCCATGTCGTCCACCGGCTCTACCAGCCCCCGGCCGATCAGCCGCTGCCACACCCGGTTCACCATCGTCCGCGCCAGCCGTCCGTCGCCCGGCGATGTGAAAAGCCGCGCCGCCGCCGCCCGCCGCTCGGCCAGCGTCGCGTTTCGCGGCACTGCGCCCAGCTCCGGAAAAACGAACTCCGGGTCTGTCCGCACCCCCATCTTCACATCGCAGCGCACCAGCTCCAGCGACTCGCCCGGCGCGAACATCGCCGCCATGCCGTAGGACTGCTTCAGCTTGTACCGATTGATGAAACTGTCGTGGCAACTGGCGCATTTCAGATTGATGCCCAGGAAGATCTGCGCCGTGTTCTGCGCCGCCTGCATGTAAGGCGTCTGGCTGGCGTTGACGTCGCCGCGCCAGTTCACTCCCAGAAGGAAGCCGTCCGGATCGTCCTCCCCCACCGGGTTGACCAACGTGGCCACCATGCGGTCGTAAGCAAGGTTATCGAGCAGCGCCGGATACAGCCAGTCGGTGATGGATTTGCGCATTCCGGCATAGTTGACTCCCTCGTCGTTCCGCAGAAGATCGTTCCAGAAGCTGATCCAGTTCTCCGCGTAAGCCGTCTTGTCGTCCAGCAGCGAACGCGCCAGGCGGATCCGCTTGTCCGGATCGCGATCGGCCCGGAAGCGCGCAAACGCGGCCGCCTCCGGGGGCAGCCCTGTGATGTCGTAGGAAACGCGCCGCAGGTAAACGTCATCCTCCACCACCGCCGGCAGCGCCCGGTGCCTCTGCGCGAAGTATGCCGCCAGAAACCGGTCGATCGCATTCGGCTCGACCCCCTCGGGAACCGCGGGCCGGCGCGGCGCCAGCGGCGCGTTCCACTCCTCGGGCGCCGCCCGGCTCATCTCCTTCGGAAACACCGCGCCCGTGTCGATCCATTGGCGTATCGCGGCAATCTCGGCCGCGCTCAGCGCCGCGCCGCCCATCGGCATGCGCGGCGTCACCGCGCCCGTGATGCGGCGAACCATCAGACTCGCCCCCGAATCCCCCGCCACCAGCGCCGGCCCGCTCCGCCCGCCTTTCAGGATCGTCTCGCGGCTGTCGAAGCTCAACCCGGCTTGCGGATGCTCCCCCGCGTGGCAGCCCGCGCAGCGGCTCGCCAGAATCGGGTGGACGGCCGTTGCGAAGTCGGCCTGCGCTTGACCAAAGCCCGGCAGCAGCACCATCACCGCACCGCAAAGTAACGCTCGCCCTGCCGCCATATCCGTGCCCTCCAGTCTACTCGCCGTTCCAGCCCACCGGAAGGCTGTCGCTCTGGACCCGCAGTGTGGCGTCTTTCATCAGAACCCGGGCGCAGGTGTTCCATCGAAGGATCGCGTCGTCGTTGCCGGACGGCCGGATCCTTTCGGCCCGCTCGAAGTACGTCATCGCCTTCCGCAGCCCTTCGTAGCATTGCCGCTCCGCTCCCGGGTCTCCCCTGCGAAGCAGCGCCAGGGCCGCGCGCTCCCAAACCACGCCCGAATAATACTCGCGGCAGTACTCGTTCTGGAGCAGCGGCAGCAGCTCCCGCGCCCGCTCGGCCGACCCTCCGTCGCGGAACTGGTCCGTGATCGCCAGCAGCAGCGTAATCAGCGCATCCTGGTTTTCCGGATCCGCCCGCAGCACGTCCAGGCAAATGCTCTCGGCCAGCGCCGGCTCGTTGATCAGCCGGTAGCGCTTCGCCTTCTGCATCGCTTCCGGCACCGCTTTCCGGGAGATCGGTTTCAGTTCGAACCGCATGATGTGTTCCTCGTCCTCGACGTCCCCGACATCTTATCGAACCACAGCCGGCCCGCGGATGCGCCGGCCTCGGGCGGGCGCCCGTCCGATCGCGGAGCGTCTTTGCGCCGCGGCGTGCGCGAAACTTCGCTCACCGGTGGGCGAAATACCCCACCGGCCCAAAATCGCTTCGCGCGGTTCCTGCGCCAAATGCCCCAAGACAAGCTGCCGCGACTCATCGACTCTCAAAATTTCAGTCGGTTGCAAATGGCCACTCACCTGCTACCCCCACGTCCATCCGACTCGGTGACCACGGTGGCAGATCATGACTTCAACTTCAATCGAATCCTGTTTCCCGTGGACTTCTCCGAGCGCTGCCGCGAGTTTGCCCATTCGGTTCGGGCGATGGCGCGGCAGTTCGACGCTCGCGTAACGGCGCTTCACGTCGTGGAGCCTGCTTCCGGAGAGACGGTTTCGAGCCAACTCCTGGAGCAGGCCCACGAACGCCTCGAGGCCTTCGCGGAGCTGGAGCTGAAAGGGCTGCGGACGGGCGTGGGCGTCGGAACCGGCGACCCGGCGCAGTGCATCTGCAAATATGCGGCGGAGAAAGATTGCGATGTCATCATGATGCCGACCCGCGGGCAGGGCGTGTTCCGCCGCCTCCTGTTGGGCTCGGTCACCGCGAAGGTGCTGCACGACTGTGTACGGCCGGTGTGGACAGGCCCGCACAAGCCGGGCGATCCGGCCGGCGTGCACATCCCTCCGCAACAGATTGTCTGCGCCCTGAACCTGGCGCCGGAGAGCGCCGCGGTGCTGCGGTTCGCCTCGGATTTGGCCAAGGCGTTCGGAGCGAAACTGCTGGCCGCGCACGCGCTGATGGTGCTGCCGGGAACCCCCGACGCCGGTCTCCCCGACATGCAGTTGGAAGCGCGCCAGTGGGCCGAGCGCGATCTGGCCGACCTGGTGGCCCGGACGGGCTCCCCGGCCGCCACCACCGTTGTCCTCGGGGAAACACGGTATGCGATCGAATCCGTGTCCCGGGAGCAGGAAGCCGACTTGCTGGTGATTGGCCGTACGCATGCCGAAGGGTTGCTGGGCCAGTTGGGATCGAAGGCATATGGAATCATTTCGCACGCACCATGTCCCGTACTCAGCGTATGAGGCGGCGGCCGGACGCGGGTTCGTCGATCGCGCCGGCTTCGGGGCCGGCAACAGGATTCCGGAGTCGTCCAGGAGATTCCCTTCGGGGACTCTGTGGGCAGCCGGATAAAGCGCGCTGGGGCTTCAGGGGGCCCCGTCGCGCGATTCACTCCGCCGGCCCGGGATCGGGGCGGGACAGGCCGGCGAAGTCTGAGAGAATGCAGTTATGGCGGTGAGGAAGTTTTGAGTTCACTTTGTGCCGGGTCCTATGTCTGAGCTGCCGCCGAAATCCCGCCCACCAGACGTAGCCCTGCGCCTGCACCGCCTCCTGGAAGCCGCTCCGGACGGAATTCTCGAGGTGGGCCACGACGGCACCATCGTCAGCTCCAACGCCGAAGCCGAGAGACTCTTCCTCTATACCCGCGCCGAGCTCATCGGGATGAGCGTCGATAAACTCCTTCCCGACCGGCTTCGCGGCCAGCACAAGGCGCTCCGCGCCGGCTACGCCGGCAACCCCACCGCGCGGCCCATGGGAACCGGCCTCGATCTTTTCGCCCGCCGCAAGGACGGCACCGAGTTCTCGGTCGACATCAAGCTCAGCCCGGTCGAAGGCGACGGCGGCGACACCGTCCTGTGCGTCGTCCGCGACGTGAGCGCCACCAAAAAGGCGGCCGAAGAGATCCGGCGCCTCAATCAATGGCTCGAGCTGCGCAACCGCGAAGTGGAGCGCGCCAACCGGCTCAAGAGCGAGTTCCTGGCCAGCATGAGCCACGAGCTTCGAACCCCGCTGAATTCCATCATCGGCTTTGCCGACCTGCTCGCCGAACAAACCTCCCAAACGCTGGGCGAGCGCCATCACCGCTTCATCAACCATATCCAGGAAGCCGCGCGCCACCTGCTCTCGCTGATCAACGACATCCTCGACCTCTCGCGCATCGAAGCCGGCCACCTCGAGCTTCAGCACGAAGAATTCGAGATCCAGGGCGCCTTGAAAGAGGTGCTGGCCAGCGTCCGGCCCATGGCCCAGGAGCGGCGCATCACCATCACCAACCTTTCCACCGACAGCGTTCGCCTCTGGGCGGACCGCGTGCGATTCAAGGAAATCCTCTTCAACCTCATCAGCAACGCGATCAAGTTCACCCCGTCCGAAGGCAAAGTCTGGATTCAGACCCAGCCCGCGGCCGACAATGTGACCTTCTCGGTCATCGACACCGGAGTCGGCATCCCGCCGGAGGAGCAGGAAGCGGTTTTTCAGAGTTTTCATCAGGCCGGCGTCACGGCCAAGGGCGTGCGCGAAGGCACCGGCCTCGGCCTCGCCATCACGCGGAAGCTGGTGGAGCATCACGGCGGAAGAATCTGGCTGGAGAGCGAGCCCGGAGCCGGCACCCGTTTCCATTTCACGCTTCCGCTCGGCCCTTAGCCAGGACCGGGTCCCAGCCTCGTTGACGGCGGTTCCTTTTTCGCGGTACTCGGTAGTTCACGCAGCTTCGGGCGGCAGGTTTCATGGGTAAGATCCTCGTGGCGGACGACAATTCGGTGAGCAGGGAGTTGATTCGTGAAGTTCTGGAGGGGTGTGGCTACGATCTGATCGAGGCTGCCGACGGCCTGGAAACCGTGCGCCAGGTGCGCCAGACCCGGCCTGACCTTGTGCTGATGGACCTCCAGATGCCCGAGATGGACGGCCTCACCGCCATCCGCGTCATCCGCGGCGATCCCGACGTCCGCCACACCAAGGTCGTGGCCCTCACCGCCTTCGCCATGCAGGGCGACCGCGAGCGCGCCATCCAGGCCGGCTTTGACGATTACGTAACGAAGCCAATCAAGATCGCCAGCTTCCGCGAGAGCGTCGCCGAGTGGCTCAAGGGATGACATCCGGGAAGTGCCCGGCCCGTTTATGTCACAATAAGACCCTTGATGGCCGATGCTTTACCACCCGCGATCAAGCTCGTTGCGGTGGACGACTATCCCCAGACCCTGGAGCTTCTGTCTGAGGCTCTTGCCCAGGAAGGCCTGGAGATTTACACGACGACCGATCCCGAGGAGTGCCTGGACGTCGTTTTCCGTGAACACCCCCAGATCGTCCTCGTCGATCTGATCATGCCGAAGATGAGCGGCATGGAGGTTTTGGAACGGATCGTGGAGTTCGATCCGGCCATCGACGTCATTCTGATGACCGCCCACTACTCCACCGAGTCGGCCGTCGAGGCCATCCAGAAGGGCGCCTGCGACTACCTCAACAAGCCGGTTTCCATCGACGCCCTCCGCAAGCGCATCTCGCGCCTTCTGGCCGACGCCCGGCGCAGGCAGCGGGCCGTTGAACTCGACGACGCTCTGCTGGAGACCTGCCAGTTCGAGAGCATGGTGGGCCGCAGCCCGGCCATGTGGGAGCTGTTCGCCCGCATCCGCCGTGTCGCGCCGCACTTCCGCACCGCGCTCATCACCGGGCCCACGGGCACCGGCAAGGACCTGGTGGCCCGCGGGCTGCACCGCCTGAGCCCGGTGACTTCCGGAAATTTTGTGGTCTGCAACTGTTCGGCCGTCGTCGAGACTCTGTTTGAAAGCGAGCTGTTCGGCTACGTCAAGGGCGCCTTCACCGGCGCCAACCAGGACAAAATGGGGCTGTTCGAGTTCGCCAACGGCGGCACCCTGTTTCTGGACGAAATCGGGGACATGCCGCTCGGCATGCAGGCCAAACTCCTGCGCGTACTGCAAAATCAGGAAGTGCTGCGCGTCGGCTCCGTGACGCCCCGGCGGATCAGCGCCCGCGTCGTCGCGGCCACCAACCGCGACCTCCGCGCCATGATCCGCGACCGGCAGTTCCGCGAGGACCTGTACTACCGCCTGGCGATGGTCGAGATCCGTACGCCGCCCCTGGCCGAGCGCAAGGAAGACCTGCCGCTTCTGGTGCGCCACCTGCTCGAAAAATTTTCCCAGCAGTTTCGCAAGGAAATCCGCGGCCTCACCTACCGCGCGCAGTCCGTGCTCGCGCGCCACGAATGGCCCGGCAACGTCCGTGAGCTCGAGAACGTCCTCGGCAACGCCAGCATGATGGTCATGGGCGACATGATCGACGTCCAGGACCTGCCGCCCTATCTCTGGCGGTCCGATGCGCCACCTCCTTCCGATGACGAAACGGCGCCCGCGCCCGCGTCCGCGCCCGCCGAACCGATGCCCATGACGGCGCCCGAATCCGGCCTCTCGCTCGACGAGCAGGAGAAGCGCCTGCTCGTGGCCGCGCTCGAAAAAGCCGGCGGCAATCAATCCGAAGCGGCGCGCATTCTCCGCATCGGCCGCGACCGCCTGCGCTACAAAATCGCCAAGTACAACCTCACCGTCGCCTCGCGAAGCTGACCGCCTCCTCAGGCCGGAACGGCCTGCTTTTCCAGCGTCGCCACGCCGTGCAGGATGTTGTCGATCACCGCCTCGTCGCCCGCAGCCGAGTTGAGCATCATGTGGTACAAATGCCGGTTCGGCCACTCCTTGCCGAAGTACGTCTTGATGAACGCCGCCCGCTCCTGGTCGATCGTCGCCACCAGCTCCCGCGCCTCCGCCTCGCTCTTGCCGCTCTGCCGCAGCCGCCGGATCTTCTCCTCCAGCGGCGCGTAAATGAAAACGTGAAACGCGTCCGCCCGGTCGCGGAGAAAGTAAGCCGCCCCGCGCCCGACAATCACGCAGTTCTCGCAGCAGGCCGCTTCCTTGATCACCCTCTCCATCAGCGACGTCATGCGGTCGGCGTCCAGCACTTCCAGCCCGCTCACCGGCAGGCTGCGCTCGAAGCTCCCCCGGAAAAACACCTTCAGCAGCCGGTAGTAAAGCGGGTCCACCCTTTCCTCCCGCTGCTCGATCGCCGCCACGTCAGCCTTCGTCAGCCGCGCGATCTCGCACGTCAGCGCCTGATCCCAAAGCTTCCATCCCAGCTTTGCCGCCAGTTTTTCGGAAATCGCGGCGCTTCCGCTGCCGTACTCCCGCTCAATGGTGATGATGCGGATCATACTGCCTCCAACCACCCGGAATTATAGAACATCCACCCCAGCGTGAAGGCGCCCGCGCCTCAACGCAGCCCGGCCCGCAACAGCTCCCATCCGCCGCCCGCGGGGACCTCGTGCAGAAAAACCACCCTTCCACCGCCGTCGTCAAACACCGGAAACGCGCGCGCCAGAAAATTCGCCGCCGCGCTGACCGGCGCCCCCGTGCCGTCGTGCACACAGAAATACGGACCATTCACCACGCCCGCGCCCGTTGTGCTGGACGCGATCCACTGAGCCAGATACCGCCCGTTCGCCACCGGCAGCACCGGCCAGATCTCCTGCTCCGCGCCGCCCGCCGCCGGAGGCGTGAAGCGAACTTCGTCCACCATCCGCCCGCCCGTGTCGAACACCCGCATGCGCCGGCTGTAAGCTTGCAGGTCGTACACCCGCCCGCCCTCCACCCACAGCCGCCCGTGCCGCGCATCCAACCTTTGCTCGGCAAACGTCCGCCCCTCGGTCTCGGCCCCCGTCCACCGCCCGCTCAGCCGCCCGTCGATCGTGTACTTCCGCACCGTCGCCTGCTCCGGCGCGAGCTTCCGCCAATAATCGGTATCGAGCCCCGCTGCATATGCCGCGCCACCGTCCACCGCCGCGCTCTGGATGTCGCCCGGAGGATTCAACTCGATCGCCCGGCTCGCTCCCGAATCCGCATCAACCGCGATCAGCACGCTGTGCGCCGTCCCTTGCCCGTCCTTCCAAAACGCCGGGAAATACAATCGGCGGTAAGGCCCAACGGCAAAGTCCGCCCGCAGCGCCCCGGCCGCCCGAAGCCGCGCCAACTCCGGCGTGGGCACGCTTCGCACCTTGCCCGTGTCGACAGAAACCTCCCACACCACGCTTGCATCCACCGCGCGCAGAAACAGCGATGCCCCTCCCCCGTACCGCGCATCCGCCACCCGCGCCCCCGCCGGCAGCGTTACCGGAACCCTCGCGGCAACATCACCGAAGATCGGATTTTCCGAGCCCGCCAGCGGCCGCGCGCTTGCCGCCCAAAGCGCCAGGGCAACCGCCAAAAGCCGCAGAGGGAACACCTCCGCACCTACCGCGCAAACGCCACGAACCGAGCCTGCGTCACCGCCTTGTTCTCGAGCAGAAGCTTGAGCACGGACTCCGGCACCGGCTGATCCGTCACAATCACCGACACCGCCTCCGCCAGCGCGTCCCTCCGGCCCAGCGAGAACGTCGCGATGTTGATGCCGTTGCCGCCCATCACTCCGCCCACGTAGCCGATGACGCCCGGCACGTCCTGGTTCCGGAGAAACGTCACGTTCCCTTCAAGCGGCGCCTCGCAGGCGATCCCGTCCACCTGGATCAGCCGGGGCCGCCCGAAGACCACCGCGCCGTCCACCCGTGTCACGCCCCCGGCGGTAGTCAACTGCACGCGGATCGAGTCGGTGTGCGCGTGCCGCTGCTCGTGAGTCTCCGACACGTCGAGCCCCCGCTCGTGCGCCAGTTGCATGGCGTTGATCGCGTTGGCGCGGTGGAACAGGCTCCGGTGCAGCACCCCCGCCAGCGCCGCGTTGCGGATCAGATGCGTGTTGTGCTCGGCCAGCTTCCCGAAATAATGCAGTTGCACCGACTTCGGATTTCCGTCGGCCAGGTACGACGCCAGGTTGCCCAGCCGCCCCGCCAGGTCCACGTAAGGCCCCAGCGTGCGGAACTGCTCGTGCGTCAGCGCCGGCATATTCACCGCGTTGAGCGCGATGCCGTTCTTCAGATAATCCACCACCTGCGCCGCGATCCGCACGCCGACGATCTCCTGCGCTTCCTCGGTCGCCCCCCCGATATGCGGCGTCGCGATCACGTTGTCCCTCGCCAGCAGCGGGCTGCCCTCCGGCGGCTCCTCCTGGAACACGTCCAGCGCCGCCCCCGCCACTTTGCCGTACTGCATCGCCGACTCGAGCGCCGCCTCGTCAATCAGCTCCCCGCGGGCGCAGTTGATGATCCGCACGCCGATCTTCATCTTCTCGAACGCCCCCGCGTGCAGCATGCGGTGCGTCTCCGGCGTCAGGGCCACGTGCAGCGTCAGGTAATCGCTCTCCGCGTACAGCCTGTCCAGCGCCACCAGCTCGATGCCCAGGTCGGCCGCCGTCTCGGCGTTCACGTACGGGTCCGTCGCCAGGATGTGCATCTCGAACGGCCGCGCCCGCCGCACCACCTCGCGGCCGATGCTGCCCAGCCCCAGCACGCCGAGCGTTTTCCCCCGAAGCTCGTTCCCGGTGTACAGCCGCCGCTCCCACTTCCCCTGCTTGGTCGACGCGTTGGCCTGCGGTATCGACCGCGCCAGCGACAACATCAGCGCCAGCGTGTGTTCGGCCACCGAAACCGCGTTCCCCCCCGGCGTGTTCATCACCAGAACCCCGGCCGTCGTCGCCGCCGCCAGGTCCAGATTCTCCACGCTCACTCCCGCCCGCCCGATCACGCGCAGCCGCGCCGCCTCCGCCAGCACCGCGGCCGTCAGCCGCACCGAGCCGCGAACAATCAGGCCGTCGGCGTCCGGCAGATGACGAGTGTAATCGCGGGGATTGGATAAGATCACTTCCCAGCCGGGCTGCGACTGGAGCAGCTTCACGCCCGCCGGCGCCAGCGGCTCGGCGATAACGATCTTCATGTGGTGTATTGTCTCGAATTGAGACGCGCCGCGCTAGGCGGCGCCGCCGGCCGGAACCGGGCGCG